>CBIHQM010000458.1:0-5450 GCA_966211885.1 uncultured Chryseolinea sp. | reverse complement strand
TGTCATCCAAACGGCCGAAGGCGTCCAGCAGGCGGGTATCTTTGAAGTCGGCCAGGGTGAACTCCTTTTCCAGGAAGGACATCAGCGGCCGGCTGGCCGGCACCGTCTCGCCTCCCCGCACCAGCACCTGGGCGCGACGGATCAGGTTCACCAACATGCGCTCGGTGCTCACGGTGGTTTTGTGGAGGTATACCTGCCAATACATGAGGCGGCGGGCGTTCAGAAAGTTTTCGATGCTGTAAATGCCTTTCTCCTCCACCATCACCTGGTCGCGGTGCACCGTGAGCATCGACAGGATACGGTCCACGCCAATGGAGCCCTCCTGCACGCCGGTGAAAAAACTATCGCGTTTCAGGTAGTCCAGGCGGTCGATGTCCAGCTGGCTGGATACGAGTTGGTGGAAGAACTTGCGCCGGTAGCTATTGCGAAAGATCCTCAGGGTGAGGTTCAAGGCGCCATTGAATTCGGCATTCAACTTGTCCATCATCAGGTACGACAGGCTTTCGTGGCGGATGCCGGGCAGGAGCGAGTACTCCAGCGTATGCGAAAAGGGGCCGTGACCCAGGTCGTGGAGGAGGATGGCTAGTTGGGAAGCCTCGTACTCTTCGTCCGAGATCTCGACGCCTTTCAGCCGGAGGGCGTCCAAGGCCAGCCCCATCAGGTGGAGGGCACCGAGCGCGTGCTGAAAGCGGGTATGTTGGGCGGCCGGGTAAACATAATCGGTCAAACCGAGTTGTTTAATATGGCGGAGCCGTTGAAAATAGGGGTGAGAGATGATGTCGAAGATCAGTTCCGTCGGGATGGTGATAAATCCATAAACGGGATCGTTAATGATCTTCTTTTTGTTCATCCTTCAGGGTTCTACGTCAATCCTTTATCTGGTGATCGTGTCAGCGGATAACGATTAATGGTTAAATTGGTGAAATTTTCAACTATGCAAAGATATAGCATTTTGTGGGCGGATGATGAAATTGATTTGTTGAAGCCTCACATTCTTTTTCTCGAACAACGGGGCTACGATATCACGCCGGTAAACAACGGCACGGAGGCGGTGGAGCTCACAGACGACAAGCACTTTGACGTGGTTTTCCTCGACGAGAATATGCCCGGCATGTCGGGCCTGGAAGCGCTCACCCAGATCAAAAATAATAAGCCTAACCTCCCCGTGGTGATGATCACCAAGAACGAGGAAGAGCACATCATGGAAGAGGCCATCGGCTCGAAGATCGCCGACTATCTCATCAAGCCGCTCAACCCCAGCCAGATCCTGCTGGCCGTAAAAAAAATACTCGACAACAAGCGCCTGATCATCGAGAAGACCAACCTGAACTATCAGCAGGAATTCCGCAAGATCAGCATGGCCTTCCAGGAAAATATGAACCACGAAGAGTGGGCCGACATCTACAAGAAGCTGGTGTTCTGGGAACTGCAAATGGACCACGCCGACAACCAGGACATGGGCGAGGTGCTCGACATGCAAAAGACGGAAGCCAATGCCAACTTCGCCAAGTTCATCATCCGGAATTATGATTCCTGGCTCAACGATCCCAAGGCCGAAAAGCCCTTGCTGTCGCACCAGCTCATGAAGAAAAAAGTATTCCCTGAGATTGGTAAGAAACCCGTGTTTGTTATCCTGATCGATAACCTGCGCTACGATCAGTGGAAAGTGATCGAGCCCGTGCTTACGGAATATTTCAACGTAACCAGCGAAGAAACCTACTATTCCATTCTGCCCACCACCACGGCCTATGCCCGGAACGCCATCTTTTCCGGACAACTGCCCTCCGAAATGGCAAAGACCAACCCCGACCTGTGGGTAGGCGAGGACGAAGATGAGGGCAAAAATAATTTCGAATCCGAATTTTTGTCCAAACAACTTCGCCGGAACAATCTGAATGTGAAGATGTCGTACCACAAGATCAAGAACCTGGAGGAAGGCAGAAGCCTGGCCGATACGGTGAACAATCTTTTTCAGAACGACCTCAATGTGGTGGTCTACAATTTCGTGGATATGCTCTCGCACGCCCGCACCGACATGGCGATGGTGCGCGAGCTGGCGCCGGACGAATCGGCCTACCGCTCCATCACAAAATCATGGTTCCTTCACTCTCCCCTGATCGACATTCTAAAAAAGATCGCAGAGAAAGATGTGAAAGTGGTCATCACCACCGACCACGGCACCATCCGGGTGAAGCGCCCTTTCAAGATCATTGGCGACCGGAGTGTGAACAGCAACCTGCGGTATAAACAGGGCAAGAACCTGGGATATGAAGGCGAGAAAGTGATGACCGTGCTGAAGCCGGAGCGCCTCTTTTTGCCAAAACTCAACGTGTCGTCCTCCTATGTGTTTGCCATCGAGGACCAGTTCTTTGCCTATCCGAACAACTACAATTACTACGTGAATTTCTATAAAGACACCTTTCAACACGGCGGGGTGAGCATGGAGGAGATCATCATACCCATAATTTTCTTAACTTCGAAGAATGCGTCATGATCGTAGAGGAGGCCGTGTTCCGTTCGGTAACACAATCGGGTTTAGAAGCAGTGGCACATAACGTGATCGGGCGCCTGGAGGCGTTCCCGGTATGGTTATTTCATGGGGAGATGGGCTCCGGCAAAACGACGCTGATCAAGGCGATCGGCAAGCTGGCCGGCGTGCAGGATGCCATGAGCAGCCCCACCTTTTCGATTGTAAACGAATATGAGACGCAGGCGCATGCCAAGATATTTCATTTTGACTTTTACAGGATAAAGCACGAAGCGGAGGCATATGATATAGGAACGGAAGAGTATTTTTATTCGGGCTATCCCTGCTTTGTAGAATGGCCGGAAAAGATCCCTTCCCTGATCCCCCCGCGATATGCGGAAGTGTCCATCCAGGTAGACAGTAATACAGAACGAACCATAGTGATTTCAGTCCATGACCGAGAAGAAGAAAACGGGCTTTGAGGCGCTAGCCAAAGCCAGCATGCAAACGCAAGAGCAGTTGCTTGAAGTACGAAAGAGACGGCACACGTTTTTTATTGGCTTGCCCAAAGAAATATCGCTGCAGGAAAACCGCATCAGCCTCACCCCCGACGCCGTCGCGCTGCTGGTGAACAACGGCCACGAAGTGTGGGTGGAAGCCAAGGCCGGCATCGGCTCCAAATTTTCCGACCAACAGTACAGCGACGCGGGCGCAAAGATCGTGTACTCGCCCCAGGAAGTGTACCAGGCCGATGTGATACTCAAGATCGAACCCCCCACCCTCGAAGAGATAGAATTGATGCATGCCGGTCAGACGCTGATCTCGGCGTTGCAACTGGGCCACCTGAAAGTGGAGAGCCTGCAGGCGCTGATGAAGAAGAAGATCACCGCGCTGGCGTACGAGTTCATAGAAGACAAGGTGGGCGGTATGCCCATCATCCGGGCCATGAGCGAGATTGCCGGCAGCAGCGTGCTTTTAATCGCTTCCGAATATTTGAGCACCGCCAACAACGGGAAAGGCGTTATTCTGGGTGGCATCACCGGCGTGCCCCCGACAAAAGTAGTGATCATTGGTGCTGGCACCGTGGCGGAATATGCTGTGCGTGCTGCCCTGGGGTTAGGCGCTGATGTTCAGGTTTTCGACAATCATCTGTATAAACTGCGCCGCATCAAACATTTGCTGGGCCAGCAAATCTATACCTCCACCATCGATACCATCACCTTGAGCGACACCTTAAAGACTGCCGATGTGGTCGTTGGCGCGTTGCGGGCCGAAAAAGGAAGACCGCGGCACGTTATAACGGAAGAGATGGTGACACAAATGAAAGTGGATTCCCTCATCATCGATCTTAGCATCGACCAGGGCGGATGTGTGGAGACATCGGAGATCACCACGCTGAGCAAGCCCGTATTCCGGAAGCACGGTGTGATTCATTATTGCGTGCCTAACGTCGCATCACGGGTGGCCCATACGGCGGCCAATGCATTGAGTAACATATTTACGCCTACCATTTTGCGCGCTGCCGAAGAAGGTGGCGTGGAGGCGATGATCTTTTCACACAAGTGGTTTATGAAAGGCGTCTACACCTACAAGGGTGGATTGACAAACGAGCATGTGGCGCGAAAATTTGGTTTGAAACACAAGAACATCGAGTTGCTTTTGGCGGCCCGATTCTGATTCGTTTTCGTTGATCGCCGTTGCTGAAATGAAGAGTAGTTTAATGCTATGGGAAAAGTAATCCTGTCGACGGCATGTCAGTTGCTGATTGGCTTTGTTGTCGTATCTGTGGGTTGGGATGTTCTGTACCTGGCCATTCAGCCAACGAGTAGCAATTGGATGTGGATCTATGAATTAAAAGTCACGTACGCTCTTCTTAGCATCGTTATCTTTCTGTCGAACATCCTGACAGGAGAAAATAAAACTATGCGGGTATATGCTGTGATTATCCAGCTGTTACTCGTTTTGGGTTACGCAGTTTCTCGTTACCCGATCTTTCCCCATAGAATCCTTTTTGTCTTCGCGGCGTATACTGTGACCATACTCGTCTTTTTCCCTATCCATTTGCTCGTTAGCCGGTTCGCGGGCAGGGTGAATAACCCGTAATCCGGGGTATTGATCTCTTTTTTTTAACCTGTAGGTTTGGTTGTCACCTGTGCGCGCCGGTTATGAAAAAGCAAGCCTTCATTTTTATCTGTCTCTCATTCGGCCTGCATGTCATGGCTCAACCCAATGTCGTTCCGAACAACATCCGGGCCGTAAACACCTTGGAAAAACTCTATGATCCCGACGGTCTCGGACGCACGGACATGCTGTATGGCATTCCGCAACCCGAGGGGAAAGTGGTGGGCGACACCTACTTCTCGACGCAATGGAAAACCTCGACCATTCTTTTATACAAGGATGAAAAAATGATTGAAGGCTTCCCATTCGCTACGATATCCGGGCCAACGAAATAGAAGTAAAAACGCAAAGTGGTGTGAAAGTCGTTGGGGGCGATAAGGTGAAGAGCTTTATCTGGATCGATTCCGTTAGTCGCGTGCCCAGCTACTTTGTGAACGCGAGAGATTTCAAAGACAAAGACCAAACAAGGCTCTCGGGATTTTTCCAGGTGGTTGTCGACGGGCCGCTGCCGTTGCTGAAGCAGACTACCGTGTACGTTAAGAAAGCGGATTACAGCGTCCAGTTCGATGTGGGCAGTCGCGATGACAAGATCCTGAAAAAGACTGAGCTATATTTTGCGAGGGACGGTCAGGTCATGGAGCTTCCACCGTCCAAAAAGAAATTATTGCCGCTCTTTGGCGACAAAGCTGAGGCGATCGGGAAGTTCATACAAGATCAAAATCTCGCGGTCTCCCGCGAAGCAGACTTGGTCACCCTCTTCAAACACTACAATAGTTTGATCGCAGCAAATTAAAGTCTGGCCAGGCTTTCTTCCAGCGAACGGATCTTTGCTTCGGCGTCGGCTTTCTTTTTGCGCTCTATT
>CBIHQM010000457.1:0-5485 GCA_966211885.1 uncultured Chryseolinea sp. | reverse complement strand
TTCGATAGCCTCCTGTAAGGGCTTACCCTGTTGGCGGAGCTGGTTCGTAAAATCTACCAGCAAGATCGAGTTCTTTACCTCTACGCCCGCAAGCCCGATAAAACCGATAATCGTAATATAGGACATCGGATAACCGGTGATGAACAGTGCCGCCGCTCCGCCAACGATGCCCAGCGGAATAACTGACGAGCGGTTTTACTTTCATCAAATTTAAAAGGCAAAGGGAATGCGCGGTGGCAGGTGATTGTGTTTGGTGTCCTGTACACGGGGCTGGCAATCGTTATATTGTCCGCTATTCCCAGAACAAACGCGGGCTTGACCATTGGGCTCAACGCCGCAGGAGCCTGGATCATGAATCAGTCTTTTTGGAACAAACACATTGGAGCCGAAACAAAGTACCGGGCGAAGCCTATCTGGGTGCCCTTGATTGTCTCCATGCTCATCATGGTCCCATTTATACTGGCGTTAATTTACGGTGAGCCGGGAGAGTAGCCTCGCATGGCGCGGAGTCCGTCTTCACTCAGAACGCAACCGGTTAGCAGGATTAGACAATGCCGCCCGAATCGTGTGATAGCTGACGGTAAACAAAGCAATCACGACAGACACCAGACCCGCCACGGCAAACGTGCTCCAGGAGATGGGAATTTTGTACACATAATCTTCCAACCAACGTTGCATCATATACCAGGACAGCGGGGTCGCAATAACCAAGGCAATGCCTAGCAGTGTCATAAAATTTCTGGTGAGCAGCTGAAAAATACTTCCTGCCGTAGCCCCCAAAACCAGCCGGATGCTGATCTCCTTGCTCCGCTGTTCGGCTAAAAAAGCAGAGAGCGCAAACAATCCCAGGCAGGCCAACAGGATGGCGAGGGCGGCAAAGCCCGTAAATATTTGTTGCGTGCGATGAACCTCCTCATACATGGCCGCATAGCGTTGATCCAGGAACATGTATCGGATGGCTTGATGAGGCGAGAACTTTTTCCAGAGCCCCGCTATGGATTCGATCACGCTTTGAAAATCTTTCGAATCGACTTTCACCATCATCGTATTTGAACTCCGGCCGATCACCACACACAACGGCTCGATATGTCTTTTTAAAGTCTCAAAGTGAAAATCTTCCATCACACCAATCACATTCCATTTTTGCTTCCATGGATTGACGATCGCCTGACCGACGGGATCTTCCAGGCCCAGCGCGTGGGCCATGGTCTGGTTGATGATCACGGCCTGCGAATCCGAAGCCATTTCTACATTGAAATTTCTCCCGGCAACAAGGTCGATGCCTAGCGTAGGTAAATAGTCATGATCAACCGACCATATTTGCGCACCCACGCCTTCTTCCGGGTCTTTCTTTCCATCCGCCCAGAAGGGATTGCCATTGCGCGCGGCACCCTCCAGGGGAAGATAGCCGCTGATGGTCACGTGTTTTATGTTGGGTAATTGTACGAGCTCGTTTTTAAACGTAACGATCTGATCACCCAGGGTGTGGGTGTCTTGAAGGATCAGCACCTGGTCTTTGTCAAATCCTAATTTCTTGGTGAGAATGAAATGCATCTGTTGCTGGATGATGAGTGTGGCCACGATCAGGATGATGGAAATACTAAACTGGAACACGACCAGCAGGTTTCGGATGGAGCTTCGGGCGCTCCGTGTGGTGTGGCCTTTCAATACGTCCACAGGCTTGAAGGAAGAAAGATAAAAGGAAGGATAGATCCCGGCGACAAAGCCAATCAACACTGCTCCTAAAACGAGCAGGGGAATGAACCACCAGGCTTCCCAGGGAAACGTCAGCGGACTGGCGAGAAGTGTATTGAAGGAGGGAAGGGAGGTGCGCGCCAACGCAAGCCCCAAGGCAAAGGAAATAAAGCTAAAGACCAGGGACTCGATCAAAAACTGGTGGACCAGCTGACTTCGCGGCGAACCCACCACTTTGCGCAGGCCTACTTCCTTTGCACGATGCGCAGACCGCGCCGTAGAAAGATTGATGAAGTTGATACAAGCGATAGTCAGAATAAAAAACGCGATAGCGCCAAAGAGCCATGCATAACGGATATCACCATGTGGCAGGTTGTCGCCTACCCCCGCCGTGTTCAAGTGGATCTCCCTCACGGGCTGAAGTTTAAAATGAAGGCTTTTCACCCATGCCATCAGGCTCCGGTCGTTTCCACTGGCGGCCGCCGAAGGCACAAAATATTTGCTGATCAGGACATCCATTTTATTTTACAGCGCGGCAACGTCCGTACCCGGCCTGACGCGGATATAGTCTAGGTAGTTACTCGACATCCATGCCGTTTTTTCGCCTTTCCAGAATTCCTTTCCGGCAAGAGAAATAAGAAAGTTAAATTGGAAGTGAGCGGTTGCGGGAGGATTCTGCACGACACCCGATACCATGTACACCTGCGTCTCGTCATTGTTCAGGATCAGAGTTTTGCCGACCGGATCTTCCTGTGCAAAATATTTGTCGGCGATGTGCTGCGTGATAACGATGGTATTGGGCTCAAGCAAGGCCTTTTGTGCATTGCCGTGAATAAAGGACAACTCAAAGATGTCGGCCAAACCTTGGTCAACATAAACAAACCCTTCCTCGTGTGTACTTTCAATTTCATCCCCACGTCTCACCGTGTTGCCTCCAGCTTTTGCCGAGGGATTATAGTGTCCAGCCAATTCAATTTCGGGATATTCATCCTGGAGCGCTTTGGCAAAAGGAGCCGGGAAGTATATACCCCGCTCGGTCTCCCCATGCAGATTACTTTCGCGATAAACCCGGTACACCAGATCACCCTTTTGATAATGCTGGTCATAGCTGAGTTCCCGGCGCACAAACAAAGTGATTAAAATGCAGGTGCCGATGGCAATGGCCAGCCCACCGATCTTAATGCCCGTGTACAGCCGTTGGCGCGACATGGTTCTCCAGGCAATCTTAAAATAATTTTCAAACATAGCGAGTTGATTTATGGGTGTTGATGATGATCTTTTCTTTATCGCGAAAGGCCGGAGAAAGAGCAACACGTTCATCACAAACAGAAAATCCGCCTTCCTTTTTCCAATGACCGGACGCCGGCGGGCATAAAGCTCCTCCAGGTCGCCCAACACGGCTTCCGACAAGTGATCGTTACAAAACCATCGAAAAAAGCGCGTGGCCCACTGGGGTGGCTGGTCTTTTTCTGGGTTGGGTTGGTTCATGTCTTTCTTTTTCCAAACGGAAAGGAGGTGTTTTTCCTTAATGTTTGTTTCACCTTTGTCTAAGTACCGGCGGAAGGGTAAAAGGTTGCAGGGTTCGGCAAAAAAATGTTGCTCGAGAACCACTTTTTGGCAAGTCACTTCGGATTTTAAATAACCCAGGGCTTTAGCCCTACTCTATGCACACATCTTTTAGAGGAAAGAAGGTGGGCCTTCAGGCCCACTGCCAGACCGGATTTGAGAATAACCCTGGCCTTCAGGCCAGGGGACAAAGCAATACAACATCCCGGGCTTTAGCCCTGACCGCACCGGTTGTATAGTTTTGACCGGTGAAATAATATCGCTACTTTAGTCAAAGCCCACCTACCCCTACCGTTATGTCCTATGTCAACATCATGCTCCATCTGGTTTGGTGCACCAAAAGTCGCCTACCTCTTCTCACAGCGAACGTGAAACCCACCATCCTCAATCACATCCGTCAGAATGCAAAGGCGAAAGGCATTTTTATAGATACGATGGAGGGCACCTGGATCATATTCACGCTTTAATAGGATTGAATGCCGAGATGAGCGTCTCCAAAATAATGCAACTTATAAAGGGCGAGTCCTCTTTTTGGATAAACCGCGAACGACTATTCACTCATTCCTTCGAATGGGCCGTCGATTATTTCGCAATTTCCGTTAGCCAATCATCGCTGGAGCGAGTACGGTTCTATATTCGAAATCAAGCGCGGCATCATAAGAAGATCTCGTTTAAGGACGAGTACGAGCAATTGAAAAAACAATGCGAGACCCGTCATATCGGCACCACCTGACCCTTCCACGCGTGCAGCCAGATCCCTCCTGCTATAGGAGCGGTCAGGGCTAAAGCTCGGGCGAGTGAGATGTCTTTGTCCTCGGCCTAAAGGCCTAGTCTATGTACACAAGTTATAGTGATGGTATCCCCGGATCACAGTCCTGCTGTCAGGATATAAATCCGATTCAGCGACCAATTAAGAGCCCTGGCCTTTAGGCCAGGGGACAAGACAATCTTTGGACAAGGGCTTTAGCCCTGACCACGCCGATAGAGCGCTTACCAGGGTGGGAGCAGTCAGGGCTAAAGCCCGTTACATGTTTGTTTGATACTCGTTCACTTGACTTGTTGCTCACTCAGGATAGATGTGTAACCTGTCGGTTAACGAAGATGCCGCCCTGCTATCCGATGAGGTGGAAGTAAATCGAAAGCGGCATCATAGCAAAAATAATAGGCACAACAATCGCGAAAGCCGTACCCACAAACACGATCGCTCCATTGTACTTTAAATGGTTTAACCCCAAGGATTGAAAAGCGCTTTTAAAACCATGAAGCAAATGATAGAAAAGCGACAAGCATCCAAGTAAATAGATGACCACAAAAACAGGGCTCTGAAATTTTGCCAGCATCATGGCGTATAGGGGTAATTCTTCGCCTTCCAGAATTTGATGCGTGCGATTGGGGATCCAGGAACTCAAGGTGTGAATCACCAGGAAGAGCAGGATGAGTGTTCCCAGCAAGGTCATGCTGCGGCTGGACCATGTCACTTTTTCTGCAGGTTTTACAGCGTAGTACCCCACCGGCCGGGCCTTCTTATTCTGTCTCCATAAGATAAGGGCGTCAATGATATGGATCAGGAACCCGGCAATCAACACAATCTCCAGCGTGCGGATAACAGGGTTTGTGCCCATGAAATGCGCCCAATGCGTGAAGGTCACTCCTCCATCATTGTAAAAGATCATCGCGTTGATGGTGCAATGGACGATCAGGAAACTGATCAGAAACAACCCCGTTAGCGCCACCAGGAATTTCCTCTCGATAGAGCTTCTTGTAAACTTGATAAACCATTCCATGGCGCGTGTTGTGTTAGTTGAATCGCAACAAAAATACACCACAACGTCATATTCCCCATGATTAAAAAAATATTTTATCGCCGATGTCCAGTCCTTAAAATTCGATTGTCATACTGGATGCAACAGGTTTGGAGGGGATAATAGCCTGGGAAAAGCCCGGAAGCGCCGGAAAATTCTTTAAAAAAATAGTTGGGATTTTGTCCAGATCGGGTAAACCGGTTGTCTTCCTTTTAAACAACAAAAATTCACAAAATGGAACCTAGATTAAATGTTTTTGAAAAGGGTCAAAACGCCGTGAAGACCCTGTTTGGTATCGGTGGTTATTTGAAGAAATCGTCGATCGGAGTCCCGCTCCAGGAACTGATTCATTTCCGGCTATCGCAAATCAACGGCTGCGCCTATTGCCTGGACATGCACTATAAAGATGCGCGTGCCCATGG
>CBIHQM010000456.1:0-5503 GCA_966211885.1 uncultured Chryseolinea sp. | reverse complement strand
CCTGGCCAACGCCTTCATCGATGCCATCAACACCAAATTCAAATCCAGCATCCCCCACTGCAACCCGAACAACTTTGCCGGCAACGAGTTGCCTGTACCTTAAGCAAAAACCTATACCTAAACCTAAACTATAAAGCAAAAAAAGTCAGCGCTGGATGCGCTGACTTTTTTATTTTATGGCGTTGTAAAACTTACTTCTTCTTCACTTCCAACCCCTGCCCTACCCACGCATCATAACCTCCCTTGAGATTATGCACTTCCTGGAATCCGCTCTCATTCATGAGCGTAGCAGCCTTACCACTGCGTCCACCCACTTTACAATACACGAAATAGGATTTTGATTTATCCAGTCCCGCAATCTTTTCCTTAAAATCAGGGGCATTAAAATTGATATTCACAGCTCCCGGCAGCGCCCCCTCGGCCACCTCTTCAGGCGTGCGCACATCCAACAGCACAGCGGCGGGATTGGCGGCCAGTTTCTTTTTGAACTCGGCAGGCTCTAGCACATCGTTCACTGCCTTTGATTGCAGCGCGGCTGCCGTTGCTTGCGGCGCAACTGCCGCAGCCTCGGTCTCGGTTTTTGTTTCCTTCTTTTCGGGCGAGCAGCCTGCCAGTGCCAGTAAGATCAGGAGAGTCGTTCGGTTCATATTCATAGTTTGTCCTTTTGTGTTGAATGCATTTTTATGGGAAATAATTCCGTCGCAAGCCCGCTAAATGTAGCCCGCCAGCTTATAGGCCGCCATCCCAATCCATTCTTTCGCCAGTTTGTTCCAGATCAGGATGGCCTCCAATTGGGGAAAGATGTTTTCGCCTCCCCACATGGTGGGATGGCCGTAGAAGTCGGTGGAGAACGGCTCGAGCTCCACGCCCGCTTTGCGGTAGCAGGCCAGCGACCGGCGCATGTGAAAGGCGGAGGTGATGAGCAGACAGTCCTTTGCGTCATAGTGCAGGGAGTCCAGCATGGGCTTCACGGCAACGGCCGACTCGTAGGTGTTGCGGGTCTCGTTTTCGATATAGATATCCTCCGGGGCCACACCCATCATGATCATGGCCTTGCGGAACTTGTTGGCTTCGGGTTCCTCCTCGTGTAGCAGCATGCCGCTGCCGCCGCTGATGAGTATTTTCTTGATCAATCCCAGGGAATACAATTGTACGGTGTGGGTCACGCGGTCGGCGCCCCGTTGGAAGTAAACGCGGTCGTCGGGTTTCAGGAAGGGAAGCGTGGACCCCGTGAGCACGATGCCCAGTTGATGGGGCCGCATGTCTTTGTAGGCCACCGTGGGGATTTCCCACGCGCGCATCACCGCGTTGGAGATAAACCCGTTGGAAAAGAACAGCAGCATTCCAAACCCCGACCAAAAGCAACGCTTACGCCATGGGGTTGACTTGAGGATCACCGAAAGGGCCAGCAGCACACAGATCACGGTGAAGGGCATGGCCAGGTAACTCAAGGTCTTGGAAAGAATGAAGAACATAGTCGTTTGTCAGTATAAGAAATGGCTCCTGTTCACGAAGGTAAAACGTTTATTTCTTCCTGTACACTGGATTCGACAGGTTGCCGATGCCATCAATGATCCGCCGCAGCACATCAAAATACAGGGCCAGCGCCAGCACCAGCGACATGGACCAGATCACGCCCGTGTTGAAATAGAACGTGTCGATGTTCCGGCTCAGGAAGTGTTTGGCGGGCATGTAAAACTGTGCGTTGAAGTCGATGGCGTGCTCGGGGTCCGGATCTTTGTAAATGGGATATATCTTCTGGATCAGTTTACCATCCATCTCCACAATGCGGTGGGTTTCCTGGAGGTTTTTTACCAGCTCCATGATCGCCTCGTTGTGATAGGATTCACGGAAGGCGTTGAACGCCGCTTGCTTCTCGGGGGTGTTGGTGAGGTCGAACAACTTCTTCTCCTTCGACTGGTCGGCGGCGTTATAGCGGTTCACGTAATACTTTTTCAAATGCTCCAGGTAGCCGGTCACCGAGGTGTAGGTAACGGAGTCGAACTGGGATGGGGTTAAGCGGGTCAGGGCATCCAGTTTCTGCCCGGTATCCTCCAGGGTCTCCGATACTTCGCGCTGGATGAGACTCAGGTCGGTGGCCACGCGCGCTTTCACGTCGGCGTCGGCGGATCTGAAGTTGTTGAGGCAATACTGAAGTTTGGTTTCGATCTCGGGGATGAAGTATACCTTCTGATAATCGGCATCGGCCATCACCTTGTCGTATACATAGAACTCCCGTTCATAGCGGTTGTCTTTGAATTGTGAGACCATGGCCGCTTCAAACGCCCAGCGCGACGCCATGAGATCGCCCACCAGCGGCACCGTAGCCGAGTTGCCGATGGAGGGATTCAGTTTGTCGAACTTCACCACCACGCCGCTCAGGATAAGTTGGGGAATGAGCAACAGCGGGATCAAAATATAGATGGTCACCGCCGAGTTGAACGCCGACGAGATATTCAATCCCAGCAAGTTGGCAAAGCATGCGGCCGAAAAGAGGATGAACCAATGGTGAAAGAACATGCCCTTGATCTCCAGGATATAGTTCCCCACCGCCACGAACGCCAGGGTTTGGATGGCCGACAGGATAAAAAGTATGGAGATCTTTGACAGGATATAGCTGCTGCGGCTCAGGTGCAGGAAGGCTTCGCGTTTCAATATTTTGCGGTCGCGGATGATCTCTTCCGCGCTCACCGTTAACCCCATGAAGAGGGCCACGATCACGCTCATGAAAAGGTAGGCCGGCAGGTTCAGGTTTTTGCCAAACGAATAGCCCGTCAGCAGTTTGTCGTCCACATTGTAGTAGCGCACGATGAAGGCCAGGATAAACGCCAGCACGGGGGCTTCCAGCAGGTTGATGATCATGTACTGCCGGTTGTGGATCTTCGCCTGGATGTCGCGCATCGAAAAGAGGTGCGCCTGCTTGAACCGCGTGGGGATGTTTAGCGTGGAGTGCGGCACTTCCTTGCTGGTCTCTACCGAGAAGGGCCGGTAGTTGTTTTTGAAGATGGTGTTCCACTGTTCTGCCGAGATCTTGCGCTCGTTGGTGAAGTGGCCATACTCGTTGATCACCTTCGTTTCGATGATGTTGAAGATCTGCTCCGGGTTCACATTGCCGCATTCGTGGCATTCCCCTTCTTCGCTGTTCACCAGGTTGATGCTTTTCTTGAAATAGACGATCGAGTCCACGGGGTTGCCATAATAGATCTGGTAGCCTCCGGAGTCGAGGATCAAAAGTTTGTCGAACATTTTGAAAATATCGGACGACGGCTGGTGGATCACGGCGAACACCAGCTTGCCTTTCAGGGAGAGCTCTTTGAGCAGGTCGATGATGTTTTCGGAATCGCGCGACGACAAGCCGCTGGTGGGCTCGTCACAGAAAAGCACGGCGGGTTCGCGCAGCAGTTCCAGGCCGATGTTGAGGCGTTTGCGCTGGCCGCCGCTGATGGTCTTGCGCAGGGGCGATCCCACTTTCAGGTCCTTTGTTTCGGCCAGGCCCAGGTCTTCCAGCACTTTCATGACCAGGGTGTCGATCTCCGCTTCCGGTTTGTCGCTGAAACACAGTTTGGCGGCAAAATACAGGTTCTGGTATACGGTGAGGTCTTCGATCAGCAGGTCGTCTTGTGGTACGAACCCGATCACGCCTTCAATTTTCTTGGGGTCTTTGTGTATGTCGATGCCGTTGATGAGCACCTGGCCCTGCGAGGGGCCGTCGGACCCGTTGAGCACGTGCAGGAGCGTGGATTTGCCGGCGCCGCTGCCGCCCATGAGGGCGATGAGGTTGCCCGATTCTTCGGCCAGGCTCACCTCGCGCAACCCGAGCTTGCCGTTCTTGAATTTGAAGCTGATGTTGCGGCCTTCGAAGGAGAGGCGTGGATAACTTCCGAATTTCTTGAACCGGTTCAGTATATCGCCATAATAGACGGGCTCATCCTTTTCCCAGCGCAGCATACTCCCTACAGCGAGCACCCCAATCCTACCCGACTTGACGGGCACACCGTTCAGGTATACGTCCGTGCCCCCCAGGTATTTGATAAAATACAGTTCCGCCTGGGCCACGTGGAGTACGGCCACAAAGCCGTTGAGGTGTGCGCGCTCCAGGTGATGGGCTTTCTGGATCTGCCCGGCCGGCGAAGCGTCAACGATGAGGATATGGTCGTTGTCGAGGGCTTTTGCGTTTTGGCCCCGGATAAAAACCTTGATGGCTTCGATGTCGGTGGCGGGAATTTTGAAGCTTTCGCCAATGGCGTTCAGCAGGGTTTCTTCGCGGGGCGAGATGTTGCCGTCGGCCTGGATGATGTTGATCAGTTCGAGCACGATGACCACCTTTTGTTTTTGGGTGAGCTGTGCGTTCACTTCGCGGCAGAGATCTTCCACGCTGGCCAGCTCTTCGGTGAGTTCGCCGGTTCGGGGTGGCAGGCCCTGGATGTATTCGTCGAAAAGTTTCAGGTAGGACTCTACGGAGGTGCGGCTTAAGTGCTCGTCGAGGAAACGGCGAATCTGGTCACGCTCCTGCTGGGTAACGTCGTCTTCCCGGGCCACCACTGCAAACAAACGGAGAATGGCTTTGAGTAACTGTTCGCTCATAAAAATGGATGTCTGTTCCTAAAGATAATTAAAGATGCCGTATCCGGTATGGGGTGAAAAAAAATAAGGGACTGGCGTTTGAACCAGTCCCTTGCTTTTCATTTCAGTCGTTTGAAATTACTCGGTAATACCCTTGCGGATTTTATCAACGATGTTGGTGATGTCGATCAGGTTCTTATCGCTGAGCACCAGGCTTCCTTTATTGTTCTTGATCTGCTCTTCGATGTTGAGGTTCGTGTAGGCGGTTTCCAGGGACTTCAGGTCGGCCACGATGGGCGTTACCGATTCGGTCTGCTCGGTGGAGCTAAGCATTTTCAGCAATTCGGAAACCGATTTCTTTTGTTGCAGGATGACGCGCATCAGGTCGGTTAAGACAATGTTACGTTCGCTTTCCTTGAGGTCTTTGGGATACGATTTCACCAGGCCGGTGGAAATGTAGAGGCCTTCGATAAAGCTTCCGGTGATGACCAGGGCCGACAGTTTGGTGCGGTTGTCGTCCTTCAGGAAATCTTCCGTTTTCTTCATGGTCGCGTCGAGGATCTTGGTCAAGGAATCTTTGTTGGAGATGTTGGCCTCGAGCTTCTTCAGCACGTCTGCATCGAAGGTACCGATCACCCCCATGTTATCGGCCAGGGTTTTGGCTGAATTGAGGTAGTCGATGGCTTCCTGGGTTTTGTCGTATGAGCTCAGGTAGCCGATATCCGCAGCATATACACCGAGGTTAAGGGCTGCCTTGTCGGTGCGGGTGGCGTATTGGTCAACTTTCGTACGGGCGTTGATGAGGCTCTCGTTGAATTCTGCGCCCGTATTCTGGAGTAAATAGGGAATTTCGGTGGGCGACGGGATATTATAGACAACTTCTTCGATTCGTTTCGACAAACTGTCTTCGGCTGCTTTGAAATCGGAAGAGTTCTGATCT
>CBIHQM010000455.1:0-5540 GCA_966211885.1 uncultured Chryseolinea sp. | reverse complement strand
AGAATCCCAAAACAATTGCAAAGCTCCCTATCGCTCAAGATCGTTCCCCTTGAGCGTTCCGGCTCAATTATTTTTACTACAAAGCAGCATGAATACACCCTAAATTCGTTCGCCTATTGTACGAATGCGAACAACCCACCATAAAAAAACCGCCTCCCCACAAGCGCAAAGCCCATTTACAATCCTGGCACACATTTTAATACTACGGATAGGAATTAATTATTGCCGCATGAAAAAATTCCAGCTTGGCGAGTTCGAAGAAGTGGTATTGCTCACCGTGGGCGTGTTGTACCCCGATGCCTATGGAGTATCTGTCAAAAAAGAAATCGAAGAACGCCTGTCGCGGAAGGTGAGTGTGGGCGCGCTGCAATCGGCGCTCAAGCGGTTGGAAGACAAAGGCTACCTGAAGTCGTCGGAAGGGGAGGCCACGCAGGAGCGCGCCGGCCGGCCGAAACGCTACTTCACCATCACGGCCCTGGGGCGTAAAGCCATGGAATACACCAAGCGCACGCGCGACGAACTGTGGGCCGCCATTCCCAAGATCGCCTTGCATCCGAAAATGACCGGCATATGAAGGCGCAGGAGCCTCATCCCCCGCGCTTCCTGTTGAAGTTCTTCCGATGGTTCTGCCACCCGGAATTGCAAAAATATATAGAAGGCGATCTGCTTGAACTTTACCGTGAACGGCTAACAAAGGGCAGCAAACGCAAGGCCGACTGGGGCATGGCGGGAGATGTGCTGCTGTTGTTGCGCCCGTCCATGATTCGTCCTGTACAAAGTGTTGACTACATAAACCCGCATGATATGTTTAGAAATTATTTCAAAGTAGGGATACGGAATATTCTCAAGTACAAAGTATTCTCGTTCATCAACGTGTTTGGGCTTGCCGTGGCCATGTCGCTTTGCATGCTCATCATTCTCATGCTGGCCGATCAGCATCGTTATGATGCCTTTCATGAAAAGAAAGCCCGCATCTATCGCATTCTCACCAACTATGAAGGTTCACGCCAAGCCTACGCTACGTCGCCTTACCCGCTCGCCGCGGCATTGAAGACCGAGTACACCGTCGCCGAAGATGCCGTGACACTCATGCCCGGCGTGGGTGGTGATGCCTCCTATCAACAGCGCGTCGCCACCATGCGCGGCTATTTCGCCGATCCCTCTTTCTTTCACGTGTTCAGCTTCGACCTGGTGCAAGGCGACAAGAAGACGGCGTTGACGGCTCCCTATTCGGTGATCATCAGCAAGACACTCGCCGACCAACTTTTTGAACATGAAAATCCATTGGGCAAAGTGATCGACTTTTCCGACCGGCAACTTCCCTTTCCGCTGGAATACGATGGCCTCGGCGCACCTCCTGTGAAATGGGGAAGTTTTACTGTGACCGGTGTGATGGATGAAGGAGCCTACAAATCACACCTCGCGTTCGATGCGCTGGTATCCACTTCCACGCGCCAGGCGTTGATCAATGAAAAGAAAGTCGAAGACCTCAGCAACAATTGGGAATGGTTTTATCGCGCGTACACGTACGCGTTGGTTCGACCGGATAAAAACGAGGACGATCTGAATACGGCCCTTGCCGATCTGGTGGCCCACAAATATGCCAACCTGAAATTCGACCAGGTGAAAGGATTCAATCTAACCGGCCAGGCGTTGACCGATATTCAGACCAACCTCCAGGGCAATGACGTCAACAACCGGTTGCCGCGCATCGGCTATTATTTTCTTTCCATCCTTGCGGCCATTGTGATGGTGTTGGCTTGTCTGAACTACACCAACCTGTCGACCGCGCGGGCGTTGACGCGGGCCAAGGAAATTGGGGTGCGCAAAGTGACGGGCGCGAATCGCACAGCGCTTGTTTTTCAATTTCTCAGTGAATCGGTCATCACGTCGTTGCTCGCATTGGGTATGGCGGTGATGCTGCTCCTTTTTATTGCACCGGCGTTCAAAGGACTTTGGGTGAACCAGTATTTGAATTTTGAATTGCCATCTACCTTCGAAGTGTATGGGATCTTTATTGGGTTTGCGATTGTCGTGGGCATCGTGGCAGGTTTGTATCCGGCGTTTCACTTATCGTTGTATCAACCCATCAAGGCGTTGAAGAACCTCGGTCGTTCGGGTGCAGGGAAGTTGGGGTTGAGAAAGGCGCTGAGCGTATCGCAGTTTGTGACCTCTTTGTTTTTTATCACCACCGCCATCCTCATCTATCAACAATTCAAACATTATCTTGAATTCGACTACGGGTTCACGTCGAAAAATATTGTCAACGTTCAACTCCAGGGACACGACTACCGGAAAATCGCGAACGCGATGAGCACGGTGCCCGGCGTGTCGACCATCTCTGCCACCGACCTCATTCCCGCCGGAAACACCAACAACAATTGTGATCTGCGGAAGATGAATACCACCGGCGACTATTTCACGATGGGCAAGCTCACGACCGATGAAAATTTCATCACCAACCTGGACCTGAAAATCATCGCCGGAAAAAATCTGCCGGTGGTCAGCGATTCTTCTTCGCGTTTTATTGTGGTGAATGACGCGGCCGTAAAAAAACTAGGCTATGCCCACCCGGCCGACATTCTAGGCGAAGTGTTTGAAGCCAAGGGTGGTGGCGAGCTTTTGGAAGTGGTGGGGGTTGTAAAAGATTTCCGGTACAAGCTTCTGATCAACCAGGACGAGATCGAGCCGCTGGTCATTCAAAACATTCCTTCGAGCTTTGCTTTCCTGAATATCAAGATCGCATCGCCCAACCTGATGGCTACAGTCGAAAAGATGGAGCAAACGTGGAAGGGCGTCGACTCGGTGCATCCGTTCCGTTATCAATTTTATGATCAACAACTGGCATCCATGCACCAGGGGATATTTGATCTGGTGTCGATATTGGGTTTCATTGCCTTCCTGGCCATCACCATCGCGTGCCTGGGATTGCTGGGCATGGCCACCTATGCTTCGGAACGGCGCACGAAAGAAGTAGGTATTCGCAAGGTGTTGGGAGCCGAAGATGCCACCATCGCCCTGCTGCTGTCGAAGGAATTTATGTGGATGATCGGGCTCTCCATCGTGATTGGAGCACCGCTCAGCTACTTTGTGAACAACCTGTGGCTGCAAAGCCTGCCCAACCGGGTCGAGTTTGGGATGGGTATTTTGACGCTGGGGGTCGCCATTTTGCTGGCCCTGGGCCTGGTCACCATCGGGTCACAAACCTGGCGCGCATCCCGTGCCAAACCGGTGGATGCCTTGAAGGTTGAGTGATGGGAACCACCAGGCACCGGGCGTTGTTAAAAGGGCATCACTGAATAACATGCGTTATGGCAAAAGGTAGCTTTGCAGATTTGATTGGCAGCGAAAAACCCACGGTGGTGGACTTTTCGGCCGAATGGTGTGGCCCTTGTAAAATGATGGCGCCCATCCTGGAAGATTTGAAATCCAAGATCGGCGACACGGCCCGCATCATCAAGATCGACATCGATAAAAATCCGCAGGCGGCTGCGGCCTACCAGGTGCAAAGTGTGCCCACCCTGATCGTTTTCAAAAACGGAAATCCCGTGTGGCGTCAGTCGGGCGTGGTGCCTACCGAGTACCTGAAGCGTGTGATTGACCAGCATTTATAAATCGACCTATTTCAGCGTTTCCTCGCTCCCGCCCGTTGTGCCCGGCAGGCATAGGCTGAGCCAGAAGTAGCCACCCAATCCTGCCATCACCGACGCGATCATGATGGCGATTTTGGAAGGGTCTATAAAAGTGGGATCATTGAAAGCGAGCAACGTAACAAAAATGGACATCGTAAAACCGATGCCCCCGAGCAGGCCCACTCCAAAAATATGGTTCCACCTCAGATCGCCCGGCAGATTCGAGAGTTTCAATTTAGTGGCCAGGAAAGAAAACAGGAAAATGCCGATGGGCTTGCCCAGCACCAGTCCCAACAAAATGCCCATGCTATTGGGAATCAACAATCCTTGAAACCAATCGGTTGGTATGACCACGCAGGTGTTGGCCAACGCGAACAACGGAAGGATCATGAAAGCAACCGGGCGGTGCAGTCGTTGCTGCAAAATGTAGGAAGTTGATTTTTCGTCGCCATTGCCAAAGGGGATGGCAAACGCCAGCAACACACCCGATATGGTGGCGTGAATTCCGGAGTGCAGCATGAAGTACCACATCACCACACCGCCCGCCAGGTAGGGGATGAGATTCCTGACCTTGAGACGGTTCAATATCAAAAGCACTCCGAACACCGATAGCGCGATGAGCAAGTTAGTCCACGCCAACGAATCGGTATAAAAAAAAGCGATCACCAAAATAGCGCCGAGGTCATCAATCACGGCGAGGGCTGTAAGAAAAACTTTGAGCGAAGCCGGCACGCGATTTCCCAACAGCGAGAGCGCTGCCAGGGCAAAAGCAATGTCGGTGGCCATGGGAATTCCGGCGCCCCCTTGTGTGGTGGTTCCCCCGTTGAATAGAAAATGGATACCGGCGGGCACAAGCATCCCTCCTAAAGCTGCAATGACGGGCAACAAGGCGAGCTTCACGTTAGAGAGTTCGCCGATGTACACCTCACGCTCGAGTTCAAGTCCTACCAGCAAGAAAAAAATCGTCATCAGGCCGTCGTTGATCCAGTATTCCACCGGGTGACCGCCGAGCGTATATTCCCAGATCTGCAAATAAGACTCGTGTAAAAAAGAATTGGTGAGCAGCAGTGATACAATCGTGCATCCCATCAGCACCATGCCACTGGCTCTTTCGCTGTGGAAGAAATCGTTGAACAGTTTTGTGATCTTCAAATCCTGTACGGCCATGTTGCGTTGAACGGTTATGTTTCTGTTCCGTCGTTATGATAGTGTTCAGGTACCCTGGTTTTGTCTTTCCAATACCACATCAACAAAAATCCGATGATCGCTCCGCCGACGTGTGCAAAGTGGGCGACGCCTCCTCCAAAAATGGAGACCCCGGTAACACCTGAAAATAAATCCAGTAGGATCAACGCCGGAATGAAAAACTTGGCGGCTATTGGCACGGGGAAAAAGATAAGGGCAAGCTTGGCGTTGGGATAGGTCATTCCAAAGGCGACCAGCACACCGTAAATAGCACCAGACGCGCCCACGGCAGGCGTGTTGAACAAATGGACCAAAGTCTCCAATTTTTCTTTCGGGAATGCTGACATCGCTTCAACGACACGGCCCGTTCTTAACAAATTCTGAATATCTGCTACAGAAATCCCTGCAGCAAGCAGCTCATCATAGATCGTATTGAATTGGTAGTAGTTCACAAAAGTGTAAATCAATGCTGCCCCAATACCAGAAACAAAATAAAAGAACAGGAAACGTTTCCCTCCCCACAATTCGAGCAGCGGCATGCCAAAGGCCCACAAGCCATACATATTAAAGAGTATATGCGCTACTCCCCCATGCATAAACATGTTGGTCACCAGCTGCCAATAGCGGAAGTGCTCATTCTTCGGATAAAACAAACCCAATGTATCAACCATCAGGTCGGCCATGCCCGGGCCGAAAGCGGTGATCGCAAAGACGATCACGTTT
>CBIHQM010000454.1:0-5543 GCA_966211885.1 uncultured Chryseolinea sp. | reverse complement strand
GATCGTATTACACCAATTGAATCCCGCCCAAGACCCCACAACCGAGGCCAGCGTCAGAATGATGATAAACTCCCGGTTCACCGTCCGCATAATGCTCGACACCGACGCCCCGACAATTTTGCGGATGCCAATCTCCTTCATGCGCCGGATCATGTTCAGCGACACCAACGTATACAACCCCGTTGCCGAAAACAACATCGCGATCGCGCCCAGGAACGCATAGCCATAAACGATGCTCATGTTCAAGGCAATCGTCTGTTCCAATTCAGCCGACAACATGTAGCCGTTATACAACCGGTTCGGAAAAATCTTACCCCACTGCTCCTGCATATAGGCATTGACCGACGACACCTTCTCCGCCTTCGTGCTCACCACCATCTGGTTGTATTGCGCCGGCAACACATAGCGGATCATCATCGGCTCCATCTCTCGCCACAGCCCCTGCGTATAAACATCCTTCACCACGCCAACGACATACAACTTCAGCGTGTCCTTCCAGATAATTTCCTTTCCCAAAGGCTTATCCCACTGGAAGAGGTTGGCCATCCTTTGGGTGATGATGATGGACTCGCGCTGGTCGGTCTCGGAGTCTTTCATAAAGTCGCGGCCCTCCAGAAGTTTCAGGTCGAGGGTGTTCAGGTAGTTGTCGCCCACTTCGATGATGTCGACTTCGGCTTGCAGCGATTGGTATTTCACCGGTTCGTGTGCGCGATTCGAGAAGATGCCGCTGCGTGCGCCGGCAAGGGAAAGTATTTCAGGATTTTTTTGCAGCGCGTCGCGATACGTATCGAACTCGCTTTGATCGTTCACCGTGGCGATCACCGAACCGTGTACGTCAAAACCCAGATCATATTTTTGCTGATAGCGCGCATTTTGCAGAACCCCGAATGCACTCACGATGGTGATGAGCGAAATAGCAAACTGCAACCCCAGCAACGTGCGTGTAAAATAGTTGGTGCCCCCAAACTTGAGCTTGCCTTTCAAAATGGTCACCGGCTTGAAGCGGCTGATATAAAGCGCGGGATAGCTTCCGGCCAGCAGGCCAGTGAAGAACAACACGCCGAAAAGAAAAGCCAGGAACCCGGGGTTACTGAAATAATGCGGTTCAAGATGAATGTGGTTTGCCGTCATGAGGTTCCACCCCGCGATGAGCAAGTCGGCAAAACCCAGGCCCACCACCAGCGCCAAGAGACAAATGAACGTGGTCTCGCCGAGAAACTGGAAGACCAATTGCGCCCGCATCGACCCCATCACCTTCCGGATGCCGATCTCTTTCAGTCTCCTGGAAGAAATGGCAATCGCCGTATTCGTAAGATTAAAGCACGCAATGAGCAAGATCAACACGCTCATGATCATAGAGCCCACAATGGCAGCCTGCGGAGGAGCGGCCCATGTATAGGCCCGCACGTTTTCCGCGCGGTCGCGATGCGCCATCGTGGCGAAAGGATCGAGCGCAAATTCTTTCACCTGGAAATCTTCCCGCACTTTATTGTTGTTCGCGATGTAGGCCTGCAGTTGTTGGTGCACCGTGCTCATCCGCGCAGGATTGTTGACCCGCACAAACAACGTGCTCTCACGCCGCCAATCGTCGTCGCGAATCGTGGGAAATTCATCTTTATAGTTGTCGGCATGCATGAAGGCCGAACCTTCGTTTTTGTAGAAGCTCGAGTTCATGGGCTGCTCGCGGAACACGCCGGCAATTTTCACTTCCTTTTCCTCGCGGCCATACACCTGCGTCATGGTCTTGCCCAGCGCATCTTCCGGCGTCCGGAACAAGCGGACGGCCATCGTCTCGCTGATAAAGACACTGCTTTTGTCAGACAGATCTGAAGCCCTGCCCGCAATAAATTCGAACGAGAACATCTGAAAGAAGTCAGGGTCCACATAGCTGAGGTTGGACGCAAACAGATCATCCCCCCGTTTAAAGTTCGACGTAGAAAAAAGATAACGCGACGACTGCTCCACATCCGGAAAGGTTTTATCCACCACATTTCCCAACGGCAACGCAGCATACCCAAACCGGGTGAGCGAACCTTCAAACTCGCGCACCGCGCTAACCCGGTAGAGGGTCTCCCGGTTCTGATGCACCGCATCAAAGGTCGCATCATAGTCGTAAGCAAAATAACCCACAACACAGCACGCAATAGCCACGCCCATACCAAAGATGTTGATGGCAACGAAGAGACTGTTCTTCGTCATGCTGCGAAACGTAATGAGAAAGTAGTTTTTGATCATGCCGTGCCCATTCCAATAAGTATGCCAGCCAACAAACAGCTAAATTGAGAGATTTACAATCCTTATCCCGAGTGCTTCGCCCGCGGGTGAACGGGGCCGGTCGCAAGCGAACAAAGATAGCACATTAAGGAAGTACTTCTGAGCGTTCATCAACGCACGTCATTCCGCAGGCACGCCCTTCCTCTGGCTCCACCCGAGTTCAAGGAATCCCGTGGAAAGCTCACTGAATCCGTGTGATGTTGCATTTAGATGGAGCGACGGGTCTATCGGGTTCTGCTAGGTTTCGTTTTATCAGATGCGAAGCATCGCCGGTCTTCGTGCTCTCGAAATTCGGGATGTCTTGAACCTCTGGCGCAGGTTCTTATAACACTTGTGCCTGCGACATGACGAAGCACTTCCGCGACATGACGAAGGAGCCCGGCCCACGCGAAGTGCTATCAAACAAACCTGCGCAGCCTGCGGCTCCTGTCAACCTAACAACCCAAATCCTAATCCCTAATCCAATCGCCTGCATGATATAATCCTTTACAGCCATCACGATGTCGTACAACCCCACACCATTTTTATATAATAACGCATCGCGCTGTTGCCGCAGGTTGAAGAGGGCGACGTAGGCATCCTTCGACCTTTGGTTTTGAGCGTCCATGTCGTCGACCAGCTTGGTGAGGTTTTCGACCTTCAGTGTTTCTTCATTGGGTTTATAGAGGGGATTTATCTTGAGGCCGTCCACCAGTTCGCGGAAGTGTCTGATCTGGTTGTCGAAACCCTTTTGAGAAACAGAGACCGTGGCCGGTGCCGCTGTCGGTTCGCCTTCAGGCGGGGTGGTGGTGAGCTTGGCGTCTTTTATGGCTTTGGTCACCTTGGTGTTGGCCCGTGTGCCCCTGATCTTGCGAATATGTTCCTGCATATCTTTGAGGTCTTTATCCGAAAATTTAGCCGAACGCGCCGCTCTGAAAATGCGGGTGATCAGTTTGGGCACCCCTTCGAACATGGTGGTCCTGGCGTTGACCGCCATGTCAAGCTCCGATTTGGCCGTGCCTTGGGCTAGCAGCGTGGCCTTGGCGCGCGTGGCGAGGTCGGTGAGCTTGTCCACCGTCAGATCGCCGTTGGAGGGAACATAGAGTGCTCCCAGGCTTTTGCATTCGGAGATGAGCAGGTTGAAGTTGGCAACGTTCTTTTCGTGACCTTGTTCTTTGGAGTTTTTCATAACGACATTGTTTTGACTTGGTAATGATTAAAAAACTTCAAACCCTATGGCAAGGTCCAAGCCAAACCAAAACCGCCATTTTACCACCAGCAAAGCCTACTCACCCACATCTATCCAACGATATTTCGTCGCAGCGACGATATTTCGTTGGCTGGGGATGACCGCGTGCCAGAAAATGAATTCACACTGTAGCTGAAACCGTTGCTGATGCCGGTGTTGTGGTAGCTGCCGCGACTGAAAGAATTGCCGATGTGAGTGGAGGCGCTGCTGGAGCGACGGAAGGCATTGCCGACGCGACGGAGAGAAATGGTTGTATGACGGAGAGAATTGTTAACGCTATGGTAAGGTTTGCTCTGGCTGCCGCAGACGTTGCTGTCCTTTCTACAATGGTTGCTGCGATCTTGGTGGAGCGCGTAGTGTGACGTGAAAGAGTTGCTGTTGCTACGGTTACTGTCGAGTGGAACTTGGATTGCTTTATGGATTAAGATGCCAAAGCGTGAAAACACAAGCACAATACTTTCTGAAGCAATTGTCTTTATCGATATAATAGACTTGATCAACTCCCTTGCTACAAGAGACATCAGAGATGTCTCATTTACCGGCGGCCTCGATTAAAACTTTTGTTTTAGATAAGATCTTTATGTCACCTCTATCCTCTTTATTGAAATCAGAAGAGTCAATTATTTGAATGCACTTTTGAAATGCACTCAACGATTTTTCGTCATTGCTAGGGAGGTCTAAAAGTGGCTTGCAATACTTCTCCATTTTCTTTGAATTAAGTGCAGGTACGTCTTCGCTTTCGTTTAAGAGACGAAATAGCATCAAAATATGAAATCGAACCTTTTTGTAGATTGAATCTATATTTTTTTTTCGAAAGTGAGATTCTAGTTTGTAAAAGGCCAGGGCGCTTGTGTAATAGGGAGCATACGAATGGTCTGAGGTAAAGATTTGGGCTTTACCTTCATTCAGCCGCTTTACAATTGTGCCGAAGAAGCTCGTGACGTTATGCGGATCATTGAGGAACATCGCCGCAAAAGATTTAATTTGGTAAGGAACTGTGATTATTTTTGTTTTTGGAACGGAATTGTCGAGGTTATACTGCTTAGCCCTTCTTTCGTAGTACAACCTTTCATCACCTGTAAATGAATTAAAGTATTGCTCTAAGCTTCTTTGGAAATCAGTTAAGGCTGCAAGTTGTTCTTTTTTTATTGGCGTTTGATTATTAGTTGCTAGAGTTATTCTTGTTTTAATGTCATCGTCCGTTGTCGCAATGATTTTCACAGGAATATGAACATTGTCCATATATTTTCCATTTCGATTATTGAAAAGAACGTTGCTGGTCTGGCAGCCGTTTACTATTTGATAATCCTTAATTGTAAATTTATCCCCCGTTGGGGATATTGAGCTGGCCACGATGGTAACCCCATTATTTAGAACACTGAATATATCCGAATCAATACTATTTAGTGTTTTCATTATTCCACCATTTACGTCATTGCTATCGCCTTGAAAATCTCTTACGTTATCTTCGAAAACCCCCAGTAAGCCATCGTCGTCATTGGTAATTATTTTTTTAAACTCAGAATAGGGAATAATGCCAATATACGCTTGGGAGATCCCGTTAATAGCGGGGAGCGTTACGCGGTTGTTGAAATTTATTGTGGTTGAAATCGCTTCCTTGGTTTTTCGATAAGAGTTTGCAATCTCCTTCGCTCCATAGGGAGTTATATTGATCTTTTCAAATAGATTCTTTTGTTCAAAGGTTGCCAATCCATTTTTAATTACGGCAAGGAGATTGATATCGTCCATCCATTTCCCAGTGGTTACGTAAAAAAGTTTTAGTGTCGGATTTTCTCGAAAACTTGGAGCTTTTTGGTATAAATAGTCAGATATCTCCGCAAAGTGAGATATGTCAGCATTTCTAACTAGGGAAGGTTGGTTGGCAAAGAAATCGGAGACGCCAAAAATGAACGTTCCAAGGTCACCAGAACTGAAATTTGAAGAAGTTTTAGCTTGTATGAAGATATATAAGACTTCTAGGGAATTGTTAGTTTCCAGAAGATCATCGATCTCTTCAATATGCTCAATTAATTGGCCATTC
>CBIHQM010000453.1:0-5547 GCA_966211885.1 uncultured Chryseolinea sp. | reverse complement strand
TGCGCAACACCGAACCCACATCCTTGCTCTGCATGAGACTGGACACGGGGTTGTTGGGTGAGTTCACTTTCGGTACGCGTTTGCCGCCGATAGAATCGTAGTATTCATAGTAGCCACCAAAAGGGCTCTTGGCATCGTATACCGGGTGCGACGGATCGTAAGAGATCGCAGCGCCGATAACGTCGGCAGAATAGAAGTCTTCCGTTACAGCGCCTTTCACGTTCACGTCGATCTTCAACGCGTCGTCCAGGGCGAGTTGAGAGAAGTTGACGCCGATGTTGGTCTTCTTAGTATAGGAGGTCTTGATGATACCGTCTTGCTGGAGGTGACCCAGGGAAACGCGGTAGTTCGTTTTGTCCGTACCGCCCGACAGCGAGAGGTTATGACTCTGCCCTACCGCCGTTTGAAAGATCTGGTCTTGCCAGTTGGTGTTATAGGCGCGATCGGCCACATCGGCGGCTTCGGGATTGCCCATGTATTTCAGGTTTTGCGGTGCGTAATACGACACCACAGAACGGAACTGGTCAGCATTGAAGACGTCGTATTTCTTGGCCACGGTTCCCACCGACACAAAGCCATCATAGCTCAGGGTCGGCGTGCCGCTCTTGCCACGCTTGGTGGTGATGAGAATAACGCCGTTGGCAGCACGCGATCCGTAAATAGCGGCCGCAGACGCATCTTTCAACACCGTGAACGTCTCGATGTCGTTGGTGTTGATGAAGTTGAGCGGGTTGCGGCCGGCAGCGGTTCCATCCGAAACCACGGGAATGCCGTCTACAACATAGAGAGGCTCGTTGCTGGCGTTAATGGAAGTACCCCCCCGGATGCGGATGCTGGAACCCGATCCCGGCTGACCATCTGACGGCAAGATTTGAACGCCGGCCACTTTGCCATTCATTAATTGGTCTGGCGAAACAATGGCACCTTTATTAAAGGACTTGGAATCCACGGTGGCGACCACGCCCGTCACGTCTTTCTTTTCCTGTTGGCCATAGCCCACGACCACGACTTCCGAAAGGGAAGTGACATCGACCTGGAGGGTGAGATCGACGGCCGACTGGCTGCCCACGATCACTTCCTGCGATTTGTAGCCGATAAAGGAAAAAATAAGCGTTGCGTTGTCGGTAACACTGATGGAATAGTGGCCATTCGAATCGGTGACCGTTCCGTTGGAAGTTCCTTTTTCCAGGACGTTCACCCCCGGCAAGGAAGCACCGTCCTCGGCGGATGTGATCTTACCTGTTACGACCTTGCTTTGTGCCCACGCCAATGTGCTGGTAAGGAGCAACATTGCCGTCATCCACGTAAATCGTGTTGTAAACAGTTCTCTCATAGATTTAGATTAGGTTAAGTTTTTTTTGTTTGCGGTTCCCGAAAAGGTCTGGGTCCCGACCGTCTGGAGCCAGCCGCACCCGTTTGAATTCTCTTAGGAAACGATTGCAACGTACCACTCGCCAGCGCCTGAGTCGGCCCACTTTGAGCAAAAATGAAAATGCATTACAACGGAGGGGGTGCCGCTTTCTTAAAATACTGATAATCAGATTATTGAAAGGAACCGGAGCAGGTTCCATTTCTTAAAGTGGAACCTGATTTTGGGTGGGGATTGAATGCTGGAATGATAAAGTGGCACGTGGTTCCGGAATCGATCCCGCAAGTTTAGAACAACGGGAGTCAGGAGCCAGAATCCAGGAGCCAGGAGTCGAAAAAATTCGTGGTCAGTATTCGACGCCAGCTATTCTGGAATACCCACTGGCTGTCCTGACAAGCACGTCATTCCGCAGGCACGCGTTCCCTCGATCTTCGCAAGTGGCCCAAGGAATCCCGTGGATAGCACTTTGGATCTGTGTGGTGATGCATTTGAGATCGGGCGTGCGGCCTTCGGTGTTTGCCGGTGTTCGTTTTAGTTCGTGCGCAGCTTATCCGGTTTCAGTGTTCTCGGAATTCGGGATGTCTTGGACTACGGGCGTAGGTTTTTAAAAAGCTTGTGCCTGCGACATGACGTGCGGGCGTCCCAACTACAGAAGTCAGACAGTATCCCGGCCAAATGACCGTCCCCAAACAAACGTAAACCCCGTTCGCTCCAACTCCTGGATCCTGGATTCCGGCTCCTAATTCCCGGCTCCTACCCCCGCTACTCCCACTTGTTCTCTTTTATCAAGTTCCCCTCATTGTCATACATTCTCGTCCGCACAAGTTTTCCTTCCCAATAATCATTGCACACTCCCACCGCTATTTTACGTTTTTGCGAATCGGATTTTGGGATCTCATAGTCAAGGATCCTCATGTCGAATTCACTTACCAAGGCTGTGTCTATAAAGAGCTCGACATGTTGTATGAGTTGGTGGTGAATCATTCTTGAGGTGTATTTCTTCTCCAGAGAATATTTTCCCAGCCTGTCTTCGTAGTACACCACTTTTGATAAGGTATTTCCGAGACTATCATTTAAGGTTGTGTCCTTTATGTGATAACTGGTCAGCAGGTGGCTACCCCCGCGCGTCATGGTCACCCAGGGGCCGATCTCAACAAAATTAAAGACCTCTGGATCATCGGTTTTTAATATTCGCAAGGTCCCTTTCAACATCGCCTTCCACAAATTCATGTCGAGCGGATCATACAATTCAATGTCTTTTGTTATTTCTCCTTTTTGATTGATCAGGGCCTTTTCGTAAGGTGTCAGTATTTTCGCATAAACGGAGTGGTGTGGATTTTGATACTGACTCGTCAGGGCGCAAGAACTGATGAGCAGTGCCGTGATGAAGATGAACGAGTAATTTAAACGTAATGGCATGACGCGCTATCGCTTGGGTTATGAAAACAACTGGTCTCTGACTCCGGCACACCAACTCCCAACATCGCCCTAATCTAACGCTGGTCTCCCAGATTCTGTCAATACACGCCAGGCTCCTTGCCTCTGAATGCTGACTCCTGGATTCTGGCTCCCGGCTCCTTATTCCTTTAGCGTATTAAAAAACGCACTCGGCGTCTGGCTGGTAATCTTTTTAAATGACCGATTAAACGCCGTCTTCGAATTGAATCCCACATCCAGCGCTATCCCCAGCAGGGTATAGTTTTTGTACTGCGGATCCTCTACCCTACGCTTGAATTCATCGATGCGATAAGTATTTATATAATCAAAGAAATTCATACCAAACCCGCTATTGATAACCTTTGAAAGAATATGCGGCTGAAGCTTAAGACGCGAAGCAAGTTCAACGAGCGACAACTTCGGATTGGTGTAGGGCTGGTATTTTTCCATGTAGCTGGTGACCTTCTCCTTAAGAATGTCGAGATTCTCCATGGACACCTCCTCTTTCTCTTTGCCGATGTGATTGAGATAATCGATCACCTGGTGATCAAGTTCCACCTTGTTGAGGTCGTCGACTTGTGAAAGCGTTTGGGGTAGACGGAAAATATCGGGTTCGTGGATGACGAAGTAGCCGAGGAAGAAGGTGATCACGGAGAAGGTCATCCAGAGCGTGTCGATGCTGATATCAATGACGTTTGAGATTTCCCATCCGAACATCCAGGCCAGCACGGCTGCCACAAACGTGACAAACCACACCACCAAACAGGCGGCCTGGATAAAGAGCACGGTGTTGAGGTATTGCAGGTTTTGTTCGTAGGAGTTGCTGTTCTGATAGTTCACCTTATAAAAATTGATGGCCCCCAGGCATTTCACCCAGTAATAAATGTTCAACCCCAGGGCTACCGACGACATGCAAAAACGGATGATCCTCAACTCCGACTCCGGCTCGATGAGCTTGGCCTGGAACGCGGGCTGGTCCATGAGGAAATAGACCATGTAAACAAAAAACTGCACAAACACCGGCACGTAAAAGACCAGCCGAAGCTGATTTCGCGACTGGAACAGGAGGCGCTGGATATAGGCATAGAACAACGGTGCATACACAAACAAAATAAAATCCGGTATCAGCTGCAGCTTGGGCAGAGTATGCTCCACTTCCGGGTAGCCCGACACCACTTTAATAAGCAGAATGGCCGATGTGAAGCCGATCAAAAGGATAAGCCAGCGGTTAGCCTCCCGGTTGTACTCCTGTATGGTAGGAATGGTGACGATGAGCAGCAAACCCTGGAACACGGAAAACAACAGCAACAGGTCATAGATAGAATAGAGCTGGAGTCCGCCGGAGATGTCTTCCCAGCCTGCAATCTCCACCCTGATCTTGCCCGTGGCCGAGCGGCGGTTGGTGGAGCGATTGGCCATGGTGCGTCCCCCCGAGCTGCTCTCGGCCGATTTCCAGGTGCCGCGGGTGAACTTGTAGTCGATGCGTTCGCCGTTAAAGTAAATGAGCACCTGGTAGCTGCCGTCAATCTGTTTGCGGAGTTTGTAGTTCTTGTCGCCGGGGTTCCAGTTGTTGAAATTTCCCGTCACATAAAGCGACGCGTCGAACGGGGTGCTCTCGGGCACCTTGTCGACGATGAGGGTGTATTCGGGTTGCTTCTCCCACCCTTCGATGACCACCCGGATCAGGTGGGGATTGTCTTCCAATTGCCGGTTATAGACGCGGTTGGGCAAGATCTTGCCGTCGGCATAACCTTCCACGATCTGCCAGCCGCCCTGGGTGAATTTGTATTCGAAACTGGTGAGCGTGTCGGGGAGGTCAAAATAGTAGACGCCGTCGGGACGCCGGGTGAGCTTGAAGTTTTCCTCGCCGGGACTCCAGTTATTGAAGGTGCCGGAAATGAACAAGCTGGAGTCTTTCAGGATAAATTTGGGGTGCTTGATGACTTCTATGCGGATTTGTGCGCGCACATGAAAGGAAGCCAACACCAGGAAAAGCGCAAAAAAATAGGGCCGCGAAGTGCGGTCTATTCTGCTCACGAGGTTGGTAGGCGCCAGCATTTTTTCCGATTAAAACATTTTCCGAACAGCGAATATACGAGGTTTGGGGGATTAGCCGGGGATCAAGCTGGAATTATTGGTGGATGCGTGCAGCGTTTTTTGCAAATCTGATTGACCCTTTTTCTGGCCTCTTATCCGAATCCTCAGCTGCCTTATGGATTTTTTTACATTTTTGTTACGGGATAGCAACGGACCTCGCAACCGCCCACAACGGCCGCGCCCCTGTGGAACGCTCCTGGATGGCAGCCCATCACCATTGGCGGCAAAGGGAGATTTAAATTACGTATGGATAAAAAAAGAAATAAACAATTGGTCAACGAGCTCAGGATAAAAAGACTGGAAGCTATGCTCGCTTTAGATGATCAAGAGTCCGTGCACTATGCAAAAGTGGAATTGGGAATTATTCCGGAGCCCATGACAGAAGAATTGATTCTCTCCACAGCCCCGGATGATTTGGTTAAATTAGTTGTTACGAGAGCCGAAGATAGAATCCGGGCGATCTATAATTCAGATCCCAGAAAGTATAAAGACCGGGAGCTACTCTGGAATACATTCCCAAATTTTATTCGGTTCCTCCATGACATTTACTACTTCGAAATGATGGTCACCTTAGGAGATTGTATCAAATATGTAGACGGCGAAGACGATGAAGATAAAACCCGATTAATAGAAGGCTATAATTT
>CBIHQM010000452.1:0-5592 GCA_966211885.1 uncultured Chryseolinea sp. | reverse complement strand
TGTGCTGCTGCTCAGGGAGTGACAAATCATGAGCAATGATTTTTTTAAGCACATTCTTTCCTCGTGACGGGCGTTCCGGAGAGAAATTCTTCTATCCTGAAATTTAAAGCGCCACAATTTTTCCTGTGCGCACCGATTCATCGCAGGCGAAGGCAATGCGAAGACTGTTCACGGCGTCTTGCACATGGTCGGTGAGGTCGATATTTTCGTGGATCGCCTTCAGGAAATAACGCTGCTCACGATTGCAAAGCTCCTGGTGGTCGGGCTCATCTTTCAGGTTGATCCATTCGTCTGCCTTTTGGAACTGATCGTTCTTGTCGAGTGCCGCATGGTGATATCGCAGCGATTCTGTTTTGGTGTGCGACTCCACGGAATCGGATTTCCCCGTGCCGCCCGCTTCCCGGGCCACGATTGACACGCAACCCTTGGGGCCGATCACATCTTTCACAAAAAAGGCCGTCTCACTCATCATGGGACCCCAGCCCGCCTCATACCAGCCCACCGATCCATCTTCGAAACGGATCTGCAACTGGCCATAGTTATAGTTTCCGGCAGGGATTTCTTCCGTGAGCCGGGCGCCAATAGCACTTACCTGCACCGGCTTGGAGCGTGTCATCTGGCACATCACATCGATGTAATGCACGCCGCAATCCACGATGGGGCTCAGGCTTGCCATCAGGTTCCGGTGCACCGTCCACATGTTGCCGTGGCTCTGCTGGTTGAGGTTCATGCGCATCACGAGCGGCTTGCCAAGTTCCTGCGCCAGCTGAACAAATCGCTCCCAGGAGGGGTGGTGACGCAGGATATAACCGACCACCAGTTTTTTCTTTGCCTTCCTTGCCGCTTCGGCCACGCGCTCTGCACCGGCCACGGTATCGGCCAGGGGTTTTTCAATGAACACATGACATCCCTGCTCCAGCGCCTGGATGGCAAAGCTTTCGTGTGTGTCGGGATAGGTTGAGATGCAGACCGCGTCGGGTTTGGTCGCCTGCAACGCCTTTTCATAGTCATCAAACAAAGCGTAGCCGCCACCGAGTTTCGCATTCAGCACTTCCTTACTTTTTCCACTGGAAACCAGGCCGCAGATCTCAACGCCTTTCATGGTGTGATAGGCCTGCGCATGGGAGGCGCCCATATTGCCGCAGCCGACAACAAGAACCCGTAATAATTTTGTTTGATCAGACATGATGGGATGTATTGGACAGGCGACAATTTTAGCGGAAAATGCCGTTATATTAAAACCGATCTGTCACTTATTTTAAATTTGGAGGATATGGATGAGCAGCGGTCCGGTTGTCTGAAGAAGCAATGATCAGTTATTCTTATACTTCGTAACGTCCAGTGCAACGCCCACATAGTTGCCGTTGGGCAACATGGAGTTCACCCAGCTGAACCACACCTTCTTCCCATCTTTACTTAAAAGACTGGTTTCCATCGACATGATCTCCTTTGGAAGAATGTTCGGATAATTCAAAATATAATCCCGGCTGATCCATCCGTCCCGTAAATTCTGTGAGCTCCACCAGCCATCCTTCACCAACTCTTTCGGATCGTATCCCAGAAGATTTCGTACGGACGGGCTGACAAAAACAATTTCACCTTCCTTGTTCGCCACAATGGAAAGGACATTCAGCTTTTCGAGCGTAGAATGAGAGTTCTTTACACTCGAAATCAGTTTCAGTCGAACGGTGATCACAATTCCGAAAACGCCGAGGGCGATGATCAAATTTAAGAAGGCCATCAGATTTTCATGACCCAAATGCGAACTCGAATACGCCAGCATAGAAGCCAGCAAAATGATGACACTCTGCACCCCATAGTAGAACAGCCTGTTGATGATGACTGAACTGGCGCCCACCACCAAGATCAAAATGATCACGGCATTGGGGTCGAATCGATTGATCAGGACAAATGCGATGACATACAGCAGCGTGGACAGATACAGAAAAAAAGAAAAGTAGGTAACCACGATGCCTCGCTTGAAGCGGAAATAGGTAGAAACAAAAGCTACCGATCCCAGTCCGATGATCGTCCAGCGCACCGCATCCAGATCGGTCAGCTCAGGCAGGAAGCGGTCATAAAGCAGTTTGGTCACGGCTGCGGTAACGGAAAACAACGCGATCACCAATCGCACAGAGCCGATCGATTGTCGCAGCAAAACTTTGGTAACGAAGGGACTGGTGGGTTCCTGGTTCATGGGGGGTCAGATAAAAGCCAATCATAAGGTTAGGAAGAGTTTTCCCAACTAAAAAATCAAAATCCTGATAATTATTACCTCGCTTGATTCCGGTTGCCGGGGTAAACTTTTTAGAAGGGAATTGATCCTAAAAACGGGTTTTTCAGCCCCTTACGCGCTGTTTTGAGCACCGGGCAGGGCGCCTTCGCTGGAATTGAGAACAGGAAATTGGGGATTAGGATCCGGGCCCATTCACGGATACCCGGCTAGGACCAGCAATGTTGACCGGCATAGTCATTCACACGCTTCGGAGGTAGAAGGGTGTGTGGGTAGGTTGCGAAGAATAGAGGTTGCAACGGCTAGATCATCCGTTAGAGAATGACCTAACCATTTCAAAAATCTGTTGCTAATCTTTTTATGCTAGTCGTACAGGCAACTGTCTTATCCGTTTTCCGGTGGCGGCAAAAATGGCGTTGCACAGTGCCGGTATGAACGGTGGCACAGGCGGCTCGCCGACGCCGGTAGGCTTCTCGTTGCTTTCCATAATGTGCACAGCGGTCTCGTAGGGTGAGTCGCTCATGCGGCCCACCAGGTAATTGTGGAAATTGGATTGCTGAACGGCTCCAGCGGTCACCGTAATTTCACTTTTCAAAGCAAGGCTCGCGGCAAACGCGGCGCCGCCTTCAAACTGTGCCTTGATCCGCTCCGGGTTAACAGGAGTGCCGCAGTCGACCACATAATCCACCTTAGGGATCCGGATCTTGTTATTGGCATCAACCGTGACCTCCACCACGCAGGCGACGTAGGTGAGGAAGCTTCGGTGTGCCGCGAATCCTTGGCCACTTCCTTTCGGAAGATTTTTTCCCCAATTTGACTTTTCCTTTGCCGCTTCAATCACCGTCCGGAAACGCGCCGTACTCCACGGGAAGTCCTCCAGTTTTTCGCCGTAATTCCAGAATTCTGTCGTAAGCGAATTGAATTCAATAGAGCGGTCACTTCCCAGCAAGTCGAGGGCATTTTGGATCGGATCAACCCCACGGGCGTGGGCCACTTCATCCAACGTGCAGCCTACGGCGTAGGCGTGATGGATATTGGCCACCGACCTCAGCCATCCAATCCGTGTCTTGACGGTGGCTTCCTGGGTTTCGCAGCATACATTTTCAATGGCATAGGGCATGTCGATCATGCCCATGCTCAACTCTGCTCCGCTGGCCTCCTTGGCCTTGCTATCCGAAGTGCCATCGATGGGAGGGAAGACAGACCGGTGGAGCCAGGACGTGACTTTGTTGTTTTCGTCGATCCCGACTTTCAAATGCTGGGCAGCCGGGAAGTGATAGAAGTCATGCTGGATATCATCTTCGCGGGTCCATAATATTTTCACGGGGGTGCCCATCGTTTTGGAGATGAGCGCGGCTTCGACAACGAAATCCGGTTTTGACTTGCGGCCAAAGGCGCCACCCAGCAGCGTAACGTTCACGGTCACGGCTTTGATGTCCAGCTTCAATGCCTCGGCCAGCGATTTCCTTGCGCCCTGGGGATCCTGCACCGGGGCCCAGACCTCGCACACGTTATCGTGTACGTGCGCCAGGGCACAAGGCGTCTCCATCGGCGTATGCGAAAGGAGCGGCACCATATAGTCGACTTCGATTACTTTTTTTGCATGCTTCAGGGCGCTATCGACTTGTCCATTTTCCCTTCTTACTTTTCCCTTTGTCTTGGCACGTCGCAGCATGTCGCTGTTGTAGGTGTGCGAGTCGTAGTCCGCGTTCATGCCTTTATTCCAGGTGACCTCGAGTGCTTTGCGGCCTTGCAAGGCAGCCCAGGTATTTTCGGCGACCACCACGACTCCGCCGAGAGGTTTATTTAAGGTGGTGGGAAATCCGGGCGGGTCCAGCGTGAAAATTTTCAGAACGCCGGGCACTTCCATGGCCTTGTCGGCAACAAAAGATTTCAACCCCGCACCGGGTTCGGGATTGCGTTTGATCACGGCGATCTTTGTGTTGGGAAGGTGATTGTTGTCGAGGCCGAACTTGGCTTTGCCTGTGACAATGTCTTTCAAGTCGACAATGGAACTTTGCTTGGCGATATACTTAAAATCTTTTGGCGATTTCAAGGTCACACTGCTTTCTGCGGGGATGGGTAATGCGGCTGCTTTTTCGGCGAGATAACCAAAGCCCAGCGATTTTCCGGAGCTGTGGACTACTTCATGATTTTGTGCTTTGCATTCCGATACGTCAACGCCCCACTCTTTGGCAGCGGCCTGCTCCAGGAGTAGGCGCACCGTTGCCCCCGCCTTTCTCAGGGGGGTGAAAAACATTCTCACGCTATAGGATCCATCGGTATTTTGATCGCCATATTTTTCATCGGCGACAGCCTGCACCACCTTCACCCGGTTCCAGTCGGCCTCCATTTCATCGGCCATGACCAGGGGAAGACTGGTGCGTATTCCTGTTCCCATTTCGGACCGGTGGGCGATGAGCGTTACGTCTCCATTGCCATTCAGACTGATGAACAGGCTTGGCGAAAAAACAAAGTCCGGATTGCCCGTGAGTTTTTTTGTGGTGTCCGAACAACTGAAGGTGATGCCCAGCAACAATCCGGACACGCTCATGGAAGTGGATTTCAGAAAGTCGCGGCGGCTGACTTTGAATATTTTGGACTCGTTTAATGCTGTGTTCATTTTGCTGCTGTGTTAGAGGCCCGCTTAATAGCTTTCCTGATCCGCTCATAGGTGCCGCACCGGCAAATATTTCCCGACATGGCGGTTTCGATATCCTGATCGCTCGGTGCCGGGTTCTTGGCCAGCAGCGCTACGGCCGACATGATCTGGCCGGCTTGACAATACCCGCATTGCGGAACATTCTCATCCATCCAGGCCTGCTGAACCGGGTGGACTTTGTCTGCCGATGCGATCCCTTCGATGGTGGTCACTTTCTTATTTCCGATGGTCGACACCGGCGTGGAGCACGACCGGACGGGCGTGCCATCGAGGTGCACCGTGCAGGCTCCGCATTGGGCCATGCCACAACCGAATTTTGTTCCTGTGAGACTGAGGTTGTCGCGGAGCACCCAAAGCAGCGGCGTATTGGGGACGGCTTCCACCTCACGGTTTTCGCCGTTGACGACGAGTTGGTAAGTTGCCATGATGAAGGAATTGTTTTTTTGAAGGTAATGAAATTAAGAGAACAGCACAAAATGATCGGCGTATTTAGAAAACGGATGGGCGTGTAAAACTTTTAGGGGTAAGCGGACCAGTACTCAATCGATAGCATTGATACCGTCATCTGCGAATTTGGATAAACTTCAAATATTATATTATCTTCACTTCGTTCCACTAAACCCCACACCACATTCTGTGAAAAACAAATGGTACCTCCTGTTGCTTTTCGTTGTCGTCTTCAGCTGCCAAAACAAGA
>CBIHQM010000451.1:0-5608 GCA_966211885.1 uncultured Chryseolinea sp. | reverse complement strand
TACGGCCGATACCTAATATTTGGATGTCGAGGCCGCCAAGGCGGTCGATCTTTTATTCATAACTTTTGCAGAAATCCTGGACATCGTCTTTGGCCAGTGTGCCGTCGGGGATGTGGATGTTCTTTTTGGGGATGTCGATGTGGTCGAACAAATGCTCGCGCATGAACCGCACGTAGCTTTGCAGGGCATCCGGGGGCATGGGATAGTATTCGTCCAGGTTGAACGTGTAAACATTTTTAAAGCTCAGGCCTTCTTTCTGATGCATCTTTATCAACTCGGCATAGAGGCGAGTCGGTGTCGAGCCAGTGGCAAGCCCGAGCACACAAGGCTTGTTCTCTTTTTGACGCGACTTGATGAGGGCAGCAATTTCGCGGGCTACGTGGACGGAGCCTTCTTCGGAAGTGCTAAAGATTTTTACAGGAATTTTTTCAAAGGCCGTAAGGTCGTTATTCATAATTTTGACTTGGTTTGATCAATTGCTTATTAAAGGCTAAAGTATTACAAAAAGCTCGAAATTTTCAAGTGTTTGCGGAAACATAATTTTATGGACCACTTTCGAACAATCGTTAGCATGACGTCAAAGACCCCTCAGATGGGGCTTTACGACAAGATTTTGACGTTGGGCTCCTGTTTTGCACACAGCATGGGCGAACGTATGCTGGCCTCCAAAATGGCAGTCATGGCCAATCCCTTTGGGGTTCTCTACAACCCTCACGCTATCCACAAAGCTTTGCGCTACGCTATTTTCAACGAAATGCCGCCGCCGCAAACCTTTCTACAACACCACGACGTCTTCCTAAATTATGACTTTCATTCAGAAATCTCTGCACTCGGGCCAGAGAAACTTCGGCAAACGCTAAAGCAGGTCATCGGATCGGCCCATTACTTCCTCAAAGACGCGCCATGGCTGATTCTCACGTATGGAACCGCTTGGAGCTATATCCGAAAAGACACGGGCGAGCACGTTGCGAACTGTCATAAGATGCCCGGCCAGGATTTTGACAAAGTATTGGGATCCGAACGGGAGATCGTGGATTCGTTCGACACCATACATCGTGAGTTGATGACTTTCAATCCCAATCTGAAGATCATTCTTACCGTGAGCCCCGTCAGACATGTAAAAGATAACCTGGAGTTGAACAGCGTGAGCAAAGCTGTGCTGCGAACCGCGTGTCACGCACTTTCGACAACACACGAGAATGTCGATTACTTTCCAGCTTATGAGATGATGATCGACGACTTGCGCGACTATCGCTACTACAAGGCCGACCTCATCCATCCCACGGAGGTGGCCGAAGACTATATCTGGCAGCACTTTGGCCAACGCTATTTTTCAGACGCCCTAAAGAAATTTACGGATCAATGGAACAACATCCGGGCTGCGTTAGAACATCGGCCCTTTCACACCGCGTCCAAGGCACACCAACGATTTCTTCACGAGACGTTAAAAAAACTGGAAGCTTTGCAGGCCACGGTGCCGCTTGAAAAAGAGATCGCTTTTGTAAAATCACAACTCCTTCCCTAACCCTTAAAAACTCATGCCCACTTCAACCAATCGCCTCATCCATTCCACTTCACCTTACCTGCTGCAGCATGCGCACAATCCGGTGGATTGGTATGAATGGGGAGCCGAGGCCCTGGAAAAAGCGCAACGCGAAGGAAAGCCTATCCTGGTGAGCATTGGCTATTCGTCGTGTCATTGGTGCCATGTGATGGAACGTGAGTCGTTCGAGCACGACAACGTTGCGGCGGTGATGAACGATGCGTTTGTCTGCATCAAAGTGGATCGCGAAGAACGGCCGGACATTGACCAGTTATATATGGAGGCCGTTCAGGCGCTGGGTGTCAACGGTGGATGGCCGCTGAATGTGTTTCTGACCCCTGAGCAGAAGCCTTTTTTTGGCGGCACATATTTTTCGCCCTCATCCTGGGTGCAGGTGTTACAGAATATTCACAAGGCCTTCCAGGTAAATCGCGCGCAAATCGAAGACACCGCCGAAGAGCTGCGGTTGCATTTGCTGCGCTCGGATGTGCAGCGCTTCAAGCAACCCTACCAGGGCGAAGGATTGACTGCCGATCTCGCCGATGCCTTCAAAAAACTACAGTCACATTTCGACACGCAGTGGGGCGGCATGGACCGTGCACCAAAATTCATCATGCCTTCCGTTTGGCTCTTTTTACTACGCTATCATCACCTCACGAAAGATGAGACGGCGCTTCAGCAGGTAGTCATCACGTTGCAACGTACCGCTGCCGGTGGAATTTATGATACGCTCGCCGGCGGATTTGCCCGCTATTCCGTGGATCCTTATTGGTTCGCGCCCCATTTTGAAAAAATGCTTTATGACAACGCGCAACTCCTAAGCCTCTACTCCGAGGCCTACGCCGTGACCCGGATCGAACGGTTCAAGGAAACCGTTTATGAAACCTTCGACTGGCTGCAACAGGAAATGACGCACACCCTGGGAGGCTTCTACTCCGCCCTGGATGCCGACAGCGAAGGTGTGGAAGGACAATATTATATATGGACGAAAGCCGAACTGCAGGAGCTGTTGGGTAAGGATGAGCCGCTACTGGCGGATTACTATGACATAAAACCGGAAGGCAACTGGGAACATGGCAACAACATCCTGACCCGCCACAAACCCGAGGCGGAGTTTTTACAGAAACATCACCTGGACTCCGACACCTGGAAGATCATCCTGGACCGGGCAAAAAAAAACTTGCACACCGCGCGCGCCAAACGGATCAGGCCTGGGTTGGACGATAAGGTGATCACCGCCTGGAACGCTATGACGGTGTGCGGCCTTGTGGATGCTTACCGCGTATTTGCCGACGACCAATTTTTAAATGCCGCCGAAAAGAACATGACCTTTTTGACAGCCTCGCTTCAAAGCGGCGACATCCTATACCGCTCCTGGAAAGGCAAACACAGCGTCACCACCGGCTTCCTGGACGACTATGCGTATATGATCCAGGCACAACTGAAACTATACCAGGCCACGTTCCGGGAAGAATGGCTTACCCGCGCCACCGCACTGATTGGCTACACGCTGGCGCAATTCTATGACGCCACCGACGGTTATTTTTATTATTCATCGCTGACCGCGGAGCCCTTACTTTCGCGAAAAAAGGAAATCTTCGACAATGTTATCCCGTCGTCCAACGCGATCATGGCGCAGAACCTTTTTCATGCCGGTACACTTTTGGATAACGATCGCTGGAAGCAGATGGCCGTGGCCATGACCGAGAGTCTCTCACATTTGGTGAAATCGGAACCAAACTATATGTCGCAGTGGGCTATCGCACACACCGAGGTCCGGAAAGGTATGGCAGAGATCGTTATGACAGGCAAGGATTTACGTGTGCTCCGCCGGGAATGGGGTCAGCATTATTTACCCTTTACTTTGGTGCAGGGAACAGAAGACAAAAGTGATCTTCCACTCTTGCAGGACAAACCCGTCCTGGGGGATAGGCCCACAATATACGTGTGTTATAACAAGACCTGCCGCCTGCCGGTGCACACCGTTGACGAGGCGTTGTCACAAATTCAATAAATAGGCGATAAGGGTGTGTCGTGTAGAACGCATTTCTGTATATTCACAGCAAAAGTTTTTTCTATGCGATCCGTCGGGATAATTCTGTTCGTGCTCTGTTTAGTTTCGTGTGCTCCTAAGAAAGAAGTGGCGCCACCCCAACCCTTTGGCCCCGTGCCGTCGGCCTCGCAGCTGGCCTGGCATGCGATGGAAACGAATGCGTTCCTGCATTTTACCACCAACACCTTCACGGGCAAAGAGTGGGGTTATGGGGATGAAAGTCCTTCCATTTTCAATCCATCCCAGTTCAACGCCGATCAGTGGATCACGACGCTGAAAGATGCCGGGTTCAAAACCGCCATCCTCACCTGCAAACACCACGACGGGTTTTGTCTGTGGCCGAGCCAATACACCGAGCACTCGGTGAAACACAGTCCATTCGAAGGCGGTCATGGCGATGTGGTGAAGGCCGTGTCGGAGGCCTGCAAAAAACACGGCTTGAAATTTGGTATCTATCTGTCACCATGGGATCGAAACCGGGCCGACTATGGCACGCCCGCCTATGTTGATTATTACCGCAACCAGTTAAAAGAACTTTTCACCGCGTATGGCCCGGTCGTGGAGATGTGGTTCGACGGTGCCAACGGTGGCGATGGCTTCTATGGTGGCAAGCGTGAGATGCGCAAGATCAAAGGCTCGACCTATTATGATTGGCCCACCACGTTGGATATGGTCCGGAAAATGGAACCGAACATTCTCTTCTTTAGCGATGCCGGACCCGGGGTGCGCTGGGTAGGGAACGAAAAAGGATTGGCTGGCGAGACCAACTGGAACACCATCAGCACCGACACCTTGTTTGCGGGCAAACCCGGCATCGAAAAATTGCTGAATGAAGGTGACCCCGAAGGCGATCATTGGGTGCCCGCGGAGGTGGATGTGTCTATCCGGCCAGGCTGGTTCTATCACGCCGAGGAAGATTCACTTGTAAAAACACCGGAGCAGCTGTTCGAAATTTACCTGACCTCGGTAGGACGCGGGTCCACCCTGCTCCTGAACGTGCCCCCCGACCGGCGCGGACTGTTCCATGACAACGACATCAAGGCCCTCCAGGGATGGCGTGCGCTCCTGGACTCGACTTTTAAGACCAACCTAATCCTGAACGCCCCCGCCGAAGCCGAGGACTATCGCGGCCATTCCGATCAATACGCCGCCACGAACACGACTGACGGAAACCCAGAAACCTACTGGGCCACAGACGACGATAAAACCACGGGAACGTTCGAAGTCACGCTGGACAAGACGAAGGAGATCAAGTTTATACTTCTTCAGGAATACATCAAGTTGGGCCAGCGCGTGAAATCATTTACCGTAGAAAGTTTTCACGATGGCGCGTGGCATCCGCTGGCCGGAGGAACGACGATCGGCTACAAGCGCATTTTGAAGATAGATCCCGCGCAGGCGGAAAAAATCCGGGTAAACATAACCGCTGCCCGGGCCTGCCCGTTGATCTCGAATATAGCACTTTACTAACTACACCCTTGTGATCTCGCCGCTCGCATATTTATGGATGTTGCTGCTCTGGGCACCCCATGTGCAGGAGCACAATGAGGGCGTGTACATGCTTTCCCCGTCCACTAAAAAAGTGCATTGCGAAAACGAAGTGCCGATGCTCATCGGGGGCGCTAAAGTATGTATTTCAAAGAAGCCCATCCTAAACCTCGACCAGGTCGACTACATCACCGACATCATGTACGACCCTGTTGCCAAAAAAAATTATATCGACATCGGCTTCTCTTCTGCCGCCATTCAGACCTTCAATCGCGGCTTCTCGTCCCTTCCCAACAATCGCTATGCCCTGGTCGTTCACAATGATGTGATGTGTATCATTAAGATAGAAGCAGAGATCACCAATCGCTATATCCGCATGGGTTACGACTTAACCCTCAAAGACCTCACGGCCGTTCACGACATGCTAAAGACTGTGAAACCTTAAGTTCAAATCTGGACTGCTGCGAAATAATATTCTTTCCCGAATCAATCCTTCACACTCCCGCGAAGCCGCGTGCAAGCCT
>CBIHQM010000450.1:0-5614 GCA_966211885.1 uncultured Chryseolinea sp. | reverse complement strand
AACCCGGCAACGCCGAAGGTGATAAACGCGTGTTTCAGTCCAAACGCTTGTGCCAAATAGCCAATGAGTGGCGGACCTAAAAATGCACCCGTAATGCCATAGGTGGCAAGTATGGAAATAGCCATCCCCGGCGAATACTTTCTCGAACCTGCCGCCAACGAATAGGTTACTGGAATGACCGACGCTGTGCCAAACCCCACCAAACAAAAACCGGCCATCGAAGGCCAGAACGTGGGGAACACTACCGCAAGCGCAATGCCGACAACTATAAAAGCTGCGCTAACCATAAACATCCGATCCATCCCGATGCGCGTAACAATACCATCGGAAGCAAAACGCGACAGCGACATGAAGATCATGAAGTTGAGATAGCCGAGGGTGAAGATCTCTTCATTGACCACTTCCCTAAAAAAATTTCCACTCCAGTCGAACATGCCGCCTTCGCAGATCGATGCCAGGAAGACCAGGATGCCGAGGTAAACCATATAGGGATCGGGCTTGGCCAGGATGAGTTTGTTCCCGGATGGCGCCCGGTCGTTGTCCAGGAGAAAGCGATAGCACGTTAACGTGGCCACCAAAATAATACTCGTCACAATGAGAAGGTGCGTAGCGATAGACACATGAAAATAGAGGAGCAGCGAAGTGAACCCTACGCCGGCAATACCTCCCGTGCTCCACAAACCATGAAAAGAGCCGTTGATGTGTCGGTTGAAGATTTTCTGAATGTGAAGGGCTTGCGTATTCACAGCGATGTTGATGATGCGCGTGCTAAAGGCCAGCAAACATAAAGAGGCAATAAGCCCCAGTTTGGTAGTAGAAAAACCCAGGCATGACAGGGCAACCGCCACCGAACAGAACGCCACCGCCAGCGGAACCCGGCTATTGTAGCGCGACACCAGCCAGCCGGAAATCGGCAACCCAATCAGCGAGCTGAAGGGCATGAATATCAGAATGGTCCCCAGTTCGGCGTAATTAAAGCCAAAGAATTCCTTTATCGTGGGGATGCGCGAAGTCCAAGTGGTGAAGCAAACGCCTGAAAGAAAGAAAAAGAGGTTCAGAAAGGCCCGCTGCCTGTTTTTTAAGTCCATTGTGCCATTAATTCGGATAACTATCTATCCACGACAAAGATGAAAAGCGATCGGGATAAATTCAGCATTTTTTACATGGGAATTCTGACATGGCCAAGATCGCCAGCACTTTCCGAGGGCTCCTTCGCCCGATATCATGTCCGGCGAAATCCCTATGGACGTCCATTCGGATCGTCAAACCCTGTTTTTCGTTAGATTTGGACAATTGAGGGACCGTCAGCTTGAAAACATTTTTTAGTCTTCTTTTCCAGGTGCTCATCTACGGGGGCATCATCCAGAGTGTGTTCATTGTGTTGCTGCTCAATAATAAAGGTGTGCGGAAGGGACGGGCAAACATCTTCCTGTCGGTTTTGTTGCTGGCGCTGGCCTTTAGCATTTCCCACATCCTGTTTGCCGGGGTGGTCCTCGATCATCTTTCGGCGCGGGTCTATTCCATTGGCGATCCCACCTTCTACCTGATCGCGCCCTTGTTGTGGTTCTATGCTTGCGAGCTCACGGGGCTGCGGATCCGATTTTCGTGGACCTCGCCGTTTCACTTTGCCCCATTTTTTATCATCATATTTTTATCGCTATCGCTACACGAGCCTCCGGCCGGCCACGTTAGCCAATTCCTGGCGGGAAACCATCGGCTGGTAACGATCTTCTTTTGGATAACGGTGGTCACGCAGTTTTCATGGTACCTCGCGTTGGTAAGAAAGCGATGGCTGGCCTATCAACAGTTTATGGAGCAGGAAGTTTCCAATACCGAGAACGTGAGCATTTCATGGCTGCGTTTTTTTATGGCGGTGTTCCTCGCGATCAACCTGCTCTTTCTTTTCAGCCTGTTTGCCGCCATCCATTTCCAACCCAACGTGTGGCTTCAAAAGGCCACAGCCCTGACTTTTTCACTTTCCATTTTTGCTTTGGGTTATAAGGGCATCCTGCAAAAAGAGATCTTTCAACCCGAAGGAAGAACAGACGACAAAAGCCGGACACTCATTCCTCCTCCTGCAAAAGAGAAACCCGACCAGGCGCTCATCGACCAGGTGACAACCTACATGGAGGAACAGAAACCCTTCCTCGATCCGGAATTGACCCTGACCAGCCTGGCGAAAGGTTTGAACATGACCCGGAGTCAACTCTCGCAATTGATCAACGTCGGCTTCGGCGATAATTTTTATGACTTCGTCAATAAATATAGAGTGGAGCAGGTGAAGAGGCTAATGACCGATCCGCACGTAAAGAATTTCAACATGCTCGGCATCGCGCTCGAAGCGGGGTTCAAATCAAAATCGACCTTCAACCTCATCTTCAAACGGTTCACGGGCTTGACACCTACCGAATACCGGGAAAATCTTTTGGACTAAGACGTCCATGAGGATGTCTGTAGACGCTTGGGTTCTTGTGCTTCCCTATTGTTGTGTAAAAAAACAATATGAACACGGGACAGTCCAAGCCACTCATCGAATTGAGTCATGTCACAAAATCATTTCCTTCAGTGTCCGGAAATTTTCAGGCGTTGAAAAATGTGAGTCTGAAAATTGGAAAAGGTCAGTTGGTGGCCGTCACCGGAAAATCGGGGAGTGGAAAATCTACGCTCCTTAACATCATTGCCGGCATCGATAAGCCCACGGAAGGCCAGGTGGCCATCAATGGCATCCGGGTAGACAAACTTTCGGAAAGCGAACTCGCCACCTGGCGTGGGAGAAACATCGGTGTTGTTTTTCAATTTTTTCAACTGCTGCCAACGCTCACCGTCATCGAGAACATTATGTTGCCGATGGATTTCTGCAACCGGTATCCCAAAAACGAAAGAAGAGCGCGTGCACTCGCTTTGCTGGAGCAAGTGAACATCAAGGAGCAGGCCGACAAACTTCCTTCTGCCTTGTCGGGAGGGCAGCAACAGCGCGCAGCCATAGCGAGAGCGTTGGCCAACGATCCCCCAGTCATCATTGCGGATGAACCCACGGGCAACCTGGACTCACAGACGTCGGCCTCCATATTTGAATTGTTTGCCGCGCTGGCTCGTTCGGAAAAAACGGTCATCGTGGTCACGCACGAAAAGGATTTTGCCGACTACTTCAAAGATGTCATCGTCATCGCCGATGGTGCAATTGTCAACGAATTTGTCCCCGCCTGAAAAATTCCCTATGAAAACAAGATACATCAAAGTCATCCGCGACCTCACCTCCGACTACCCCAAGAACATCATGCTCATCGTCGCCATTGCCCTCGGCGTTTTTGGCATCGGCGCTATCCTGGGCGGCTACAGCGTCATTAAACGCGAAATGACCGGCAATTACTTAAGCACCGTTCCCGCATCGGCGACGCTGGAACTCGAAAAAGAAATTTCAAAAGGCCTGGTCGACAGCGTGAAAAAAATTCCCGGCATCCAGGAAGCCGAACGACACGCCACCGTCACGGCGCGGATGAGGGTTGGCGACAAATGGTTTCCTTTGCTGCTCTTTGTTATTGATGACTTCAAAGAAAAACGAACGAACAAGCCACATCATCTAAGTGGCGAGTCAGAACCGTTCCCCGGATCCATGCTGGTAGAGCGAACGGCATTGATCGTGATGAATGCCAAAGAGGGCGATGACCTGTTGATCAAAACACCACACGGCGAACCTCAGAAAGTAAAATTATCCGGCACAGTACACGACCCCGGCCTGGCACCCGCATGGCAAGAGCAAGCCGGCTACGGATACATCACACTCGAAACGCTCCACGCCCTGGGAGAAACACAGGGCTTTGATCAGTTAAGGATCTTGGTCAGCGAGCATCCTTACTCAAGAGATCATATTATGGAGAGGGCACAATCGGTGGCTCATCAGGTTGAACTTGCTGGTTATCCTGTCCACGAGATCCAGGTGCCGTCGCCCGGCAAGCATCCTCACCAGAGCCAGATGAATGCCGTCATGTCCATTTTTATTGTGTTCAGTTTTATGATCCTTGTGCTGGGTTCTATACTGGTGGCCACTTCGATGGCGACGCTCATGGTGAAGCAGGTGCGCCAGATCGGCGTCATGAAAACGATTGGTGCGAATTCTGTTCAAGTCATGGGGCTGTACGCCCTGATGATGGTGTTGCTTTGCGTGTTGGCGTTGATGGTTGCCATTCCCCTAAGCCGGTTAGCGGCCGCTGGATTTTATCGTCAGCTTGCTGTTCTCCTCAACCTGGAAATCAACAATGACTCCATTCCTTATTGGGTGGCGATGATCCAGGTGGGTTCGGGCCTCATCATTCCGCTGGTCGCGGCGGCGCTGCCCGTGACTCGCGGCAGTCGCATCAGCGTAAAAAATGCACTGGATAATTATGGTGTCGCGCAAACGTATAGCACCAACACATCGTGGATTGTGCGTTTCTCGCAATTGAACTTCTTTAGCGAAACCTTCCGCCTCGCCATTCGAAACGTTTTCCGCCAGCGCTCGCGCCTGGTGATGACGCTGGGATTGCTCGCGGCCGGTGGAGCGATGTTCATGACAGCACTCAATGTGTCGGAAGCCTGGGATTCCAATTTGAAAAGAATATACGTCCAACGTCTCTACTACCTGGAAGTACACTTGAATAATTTTACGGTAACCGATTCGATCGTCAAAAAAATTGAGGCCGTTCAAGGTGTGCGCGCGGTGGAAGCCTGGAGTAGTTCACCTACGTCCGTCAGCAAAGACAACGCCTTGAACATCACGAGCACCTACCCCGACAAAGGTCACGCAAGCTTCACCATGCTGGCGCTCCCCGTGCCTACGCAGTTGTTGAATCCAACGATCACCGAAGGAAAATGGCTGCACGATCCAACAGCACACGATGTCGTTTTGAATCAGTCGGCAAGAGGTTTGCTAAAGATCGGCGACGAGGTGTCGCTTGCCATCGAAGAAAAAGTCTCCACCTGGAGAGTGATCGGTTTTGTAGAGGACGTTGGCTCACACTCCACCGCCTATGTCTCGCTGCAAACTTTTTCGGCGATCACAAACACAACCGGCCAGGCCGAGCTATTGCGGATTTCCTACCGGGATCGGTCAAAGGAAAATGCCGTGAGCAAGAACCTCGAAATAGAAAAGCTCCTCGAAAAAGAAAACATGGCCGTCAGCAAAACCATCCCGGTGTGGCTGCTGCGCAACGCCATTGCCGCTCACATGAAGGTGCTCGTCAATTCGTTGCTGGCGATGGCGCTGCTCATGGCCCTGGTGGGCACGATCGGACTGGTCTCTACCATGAGCATGAGTGTGCTGGAACGAACCCGCGAGATCGGGGTGATGCGCGCCATCGGCGCAACGCCGGCAAAGATCAGAAGCCTGATTGTTTGGGAAGGTTTGTTGATCGGCACGATCAGTATTTTCGTTGCTTTCGTTCTATCCGTCGTGTTGTCTACGTATATGGGAAGAGTGATCGGCGACATGGCGTTCAGGACACCCCTGTCGCTGACCATCTCGGCTTTTGCCTTGATGACCTGGATAGTAACCATCTTTGTGGTCGCCTATGTTGCTGTGCTGTTACCCGCCAGAAGAGCAAACCGGATCAGTACTCGCGAGGCGTTGGCCTACGAA
>CBIHQM010000449.1:0-5683 GCA_966211885.1 uncultured Chryseolinea sp. | reverse complement strand
AACATTTACCTGGTGGGATACATCCTGTCGCTGACCATTCCCATGTTTTCGCCGTTGATCCAACATTTTTATTCATGGCAGCGACTGCTGTACCTGGCACCCGTCCTGTTATTGGTGGCCCCATTTCTATATCTCTACGTTTGCAGCTTTCGCGAGCAGATCACTTTTCGCAAAGCCTGGCCGCACTTTATCTTATTCCTGGTTGCTGTAGCGATGGAGGCGTACATCTTAGTGGCGATAGCCCCGCAATATCCCCCGTCGAAACAAGTGCCGCCCGAAGTGATCCACAGCCCCTGGCCGATGGCGCGGGTGATTCTCCGCCTGATCCAAATGCTGGCCTACATCTATTTTGCAGGGCGGTCGCTGTCGTCCTACCAACGGTCGATCCAGCAATTGTATTCGGAAACGAGTCGCATCGACCTGGCGTGGATGCGGTGGCTCATCAACGGCTTCCTCGTGCTCACCATCTGGATGATCTTCCTTTATTTTATGATCCTGAAATTTCCGGAGCAATTCAAGCTGATCATTCTCATCAACACCGCCATCGTCACTCCCTATTTATATGCCGTCACCTTCAAAGGCATCTCCCAGCCCACGCTCTGGCAAGCGCGCCCCAAGGCCAGCCGTGAAGAAGTGCTGGAAGAGATTCACATCGTCGAAGAAACCGAAACCCGCAATCCAAAGAACACCCTAAACCCGGAACGAAAAGACGACATCCTGGCCCGGATCCAGGGACTCATGGAAGAGGAAAAGTTATACCTCCAGGCCGAACTCACCCTCCAGGACCTCGCCGACCAACTGAACACCCCTGCCTACCAGGTTTCGCAAGCCATCAACGAAGGCCTCCAAAAAACCTTTTACGACCTGGTGAACGGTTGCCGCGTGGCCGAGGCCCAACGCCTCCTCCTCGACCCCAAAAACCGAAACCTGAAAGTCATGGCCATCGCCCTCGACTCCGGCTTCAACTCCAAAACCACCTTCAACACCGTCTTCAAAAAATTCACCGGCCTCACCCCCACCGAATTCAAAGAGCAACACCAAACGCAAACGGTTGCCGCCTAACCCCGGAGATATCCACAACAATTGCATTATCTAAGAATGCAAGACGGGATTGGAGCCTGTAAGGCTCCCCCATCATAACCCCGGGTCCGTCCGCTCCGATCATCGGAGTGGCACGGACCCGGGGAAGCTCACCATCCCAACTCAACCCCGTAGGGGTTACCTAAAGCTTCCACCTAACTATTTTCCGTCAATCCTTTCCAAGGACACCCCATTCCCGCCCTGCACGACCACCACCCCAACCCAACCCGTCCGAACTCCCAAATCCGCACCTAAACCAAGTTCGGATTCCCCAATCCGAACCCAATCGCATGTCCGAACCCCTTTTCCTGGGCGTAAACACCGGCATCATTCAAAAAACCAATGCTCATGACAAAAACCATTTCCCTCTTCCTCCTCCTGGTCTCGCTCCTTTTATGCCAAGACCTGGCCGCGCAAACCTTCTCCCTGGAAGACTGTATCGACGCCGCCTTGAAAAACAACCAGCAACTAAAAAACAGCCAGCTCGACATGGACGCATCCGCCTTCCGAGTCAAAGAATTGAAGAGCGCTTTGTTGCCCACCGTGGACTTCGCCGGGCAATCGCTCTACTATAAGGACTTGCCTGCTCAGTATGCGCCGGCTTCCGCGTTTGGCGGTCCCGAAGGCGAATACACCAAGCTGAGCTTGAACATGCGCCAAACTTCATCGGCCAACCTTCAGCTCAGCCAGTCGCTGTTCAATCAATCGGTCCGGACTGGCGTGAAGACCGCCCAGGCCGCGCAAGAAGCCACGCGTTTACAAGATCACGTCGTGCGCGAAAATGTGATCTACAATGTTACCGCCACCTACTACAGCATCCAGGTCCTGAACGACAACCTCGTTCGCCTGGCCACCAACCTCGCCAACCTTGAACACGCCACCCAAATCAACGCTGTGTTGAAGGACAACGAACTGGTATCGCCCAACGCCCACAACCGCATGCTGATCAACCTGGAAAACCTGCGCAATCAGTACGAGAACCAGAAGCTCTTGCTGAGCAAGAACATGACGGCCTTGAAAAATCTCATGGACATGGACGTGACCGACTCGCTGGCCGTGCAGCCGTTCGACTATGCTGCACTGCTCGCCATGCCGGAAACCACCGACCTGTCGCAGCGCCCCGACCTGAAGTTTCAACAGGCCCAGATCAAGGTGGCGCAGTTCGAAAAGAAAAATATTGCAGCAGGCTATCTCCCTACGCTGACCAACACTTTTTCGTACGGCTTCACCGGCTACAACAACGAGTTTGGCCCCTTCACTCCCATTCACCACGACTGGGTGCGCAGCAGCTACTTCGCCCTCACGTTGAAGGTGCCCGTGTTTGATGGTTTCCGGAAGCAAAATCAGATCCGTCAAAAAGAAATGACCATACAACGCAACATCAACACGCTCGCGATGATGCGCGCCAATGCAGACAAAGAATTGGAAGATGCCCTGAGCACCTACCGTTCGAACAAGACACTTTGGGACAGCAATAAAAAGAGCCTGGACCTGGCGGAGAAATTATTCGCGAGCGCCAGCGGTGAATACGAAAGTGGCATCACTACGCTCACCGATCTGCTCAACGCCCAAAACGATTTGACCAATGCCCGGACCAACTACAGCACTGCCCTGCTAAACCTCAAACTTGCCGAGCTCTCGCTGAAAAAAGCCAACGGAACATTGATCGCAAAATCATAAACCCGATCACTAAAAAAGTAAAACCAACAAGAAAAAAACCATCATGAAAACAAAAATCATCATTGCCAGTTTGATCGCCGTGCTCTTTGTGTCGGTAGCGTTCAAATTGAAAAACAACAAACGCAGGGTAGAAGAAAACGTTTACCGGCCCGACGCCAACAAAAAAGTGCTGGTCCAGGCCGACACCGCCGTCGTAAAAAGTTTGCACAAGACCTTTACGTATACCGGCACCTTTGCAGCCTTTCGCGAAGTGATGCTGGTGCCCCAGGTACATGGCGAAGTAGAAGCCGTCTATTTTGACGAAGGCGATCACGTAGTGACCGGTTCCCCGCTGGTGCAAATCGACGACGATCTTCTTCAGGCACAATACAGCTCTGCCGCGGCTACTTATCAAAACGCCAAGCGAAACCTGGAACGCTATGAAGGCGCGTCCCAAAGTGGCGGTGTGAGCAACCTGCAACTGGACAACCTGCGTCTGACGCTCATCAATGCCCAGGCACAAGTGAAACAGCTGGCCAAGCAAATCGAGTGGAGCAGCCTCATCGCGCCCTTCACCGGCACCATGACCTTGCGTGATGTAGAGCCCGGTTCCGTGGTGGGTAGCGGAGCCGTGGCCCGCATCACCGATCTCTCGCAATTGAAGCTCGAGATCTCCGTGCCCGAAAAAGAGATCTTCCTCTTTCACGAGGGCGATTCCATCGCGATTGAGACCGATCTCTATCCCGGCAAAACGCTGTGGGGAAAGACCGACCAGGTAGCAGACCGTGGCGACAATGCGCACAACTACAGCGTTCGCATTTTGCTAAAGAACACTGACCCTGCGTCGTTGCTGAAAGCCGGCATGTATGGAACAGCCCTACTCAACAAAGACATGAAAGACGAAACGCTGGTGATCTCCCGGACTTCCCTGTTGGGCTCTGCCAAAGATCCCCACGTGTTTGTGATCCACGATGGCAAGGCTTCGCTTCGTTCCATCCGCACCGGTCACGCCAATGACACGTCTATTGAAGTTGTGGAAGGCCTCGAAGCCGGGGACATCGTAGTCGCCAGCGGTCACATCAACCTGAGCAACGGTTCGCCAGTTGAAATTGTAAAATAAAGTATTCACCAAAGACCAACTCATTTTCATTTCCATATGAACTTAACAGAAATATCCATCAAAAGACCGTCGGTGATCATCGTCATCTTCACGATCCTTATGCTCGGCGGCTTCTATTGTTACACCACGCTGCGCTATGAGCTCTTGCCTCCCATGGAAGTGCCGACGCTGGTGATCACCACACCCTATCCCGGCGCTGCCCCCTCGGAAGTGGAGCAGTCGGTGACACGGAAAGTGGAAGATGCCGTCTCCGGACTCGACCGCGTGAAAAGCGTCTTGTCTCAATCCTTCGAAGGGGTCTCCGTCATTGTCGTTGAATTCAGTGTCGGCACCGACACGGAAGCCAAACAAGAAGAAGCCCAGCGCAAACTGAACAACATCCTGAACGATCTGCCCGACGACGCCGAGTCGCCTTCCATCTCTCGTGTGTCGCCAAGCGATCAACCGATCATGGACCTGATGGTGGTGGCCGACATGAGCGCCGAAGCCTCTTATGACTTAGTGGAAAACGAGATCCTGCCCCTGATCCAACAAATTGAAGGCATCGGCGAGACCCGTTTGCTCGGTGGACAGAAACGCGAGATCCAGGTGAAAGTGGACAAAGACAAACTGGCTCACTACGGTCTGGCCTTGTCGCAAGTGACCGACGCCGTGAACAACGCCAACCTTGATTTCCCCACCGGAAAGATCAAAGGACGCGACGACCAGATCACCGTGCGCCTCGCCGGAAAATTCAGTTCGATGACGCAGATTGAAAATCTGATCGTTGCCACGCGTGCCGGCAGCCCCGTGCGGGTGGCCGACGTGGCCGATGTATTGGATGGCACACGCGAACAAGAATCAGTGAGCCGTTTCAACGGACAGGAAGGCATTGCCATCAGCATCAAAAAACAAACCGATGCCAACGCCGTGAAGATCAGTGAAGAAGTTCACGCCAAGATCGCCTCGATTGAAAAGAAGTATGCCGCACAGGGTGTCAAAGTCATCATTGCCGACGACACCTCCGAGTTTACCCTCGAAGCCGCCGACGCGGTGACGCACGACCTGGTGATCGCGGTCATTCTTGTAGCCGCTGTCATGCTGCTTTTCCTTCACAGTCTTCGCGATTCACTGATCGTGCTCGTGGCCATCCCGGCTTCCCTGCTCTCGACGTTCATCGCCATGTACCTGTTTGGTTACTCACTCAACCTGATGACCCTGCTGGCCATGTCGCTGGTGATCGGCATCCTGGTCGACGACTCGATCGTGGTGCTCGAAAACATTCACCGCCACCTGCACATGGGCAAGGACCGCGTCCAGGCCACACTCGACGGCCGCAAGGAAATCGGGTTCTCGGCCATGGCCATCACGATGGTGGATGTGGTGGTGTTCCTTCCCATTGCGTTGATCAACACCGTGATCGGTGATGTGTTGCGGCAGTATTCGGTCACCATCGTCGTGTCCACGCTGATGAGTCTCTTCGTCTGCTACACGTTGACGCCCTGGTTGGCTTCGCGTTTTGGCAAGGTGACGCACCTCAACCCCAACAATGTGTTTCACAAAGTATTGCTGGGCTTTGAGTCGATCGTGACCCGCGTCATCAACGGCTATACACATCAATTGAAATGGACCCTGCGGCACAAGCTCATCACCGGGCTCGTCATTCTTGCCGCCTTTGGCGCAACGGCCTACATCATGAGCCTGGGTATCCTCGGGCAAGAGATGGTGGCGTCGGGTGACCGGGGCAAGCTGCTGCTGAAATTTGAATTTGACAAACGCACGGCCCTCACGGAAAACAACATCCGCTCACGCGCCATCGAAAACTATTTATTGGCACAACCCGGC
>CBIHQM010000448.1:0-5685 GCA_966211885.1 uncultured Chryseolinea sp. | reverse complement strand
ATCTGCCCAACGACTATTTATAAACGCTATAAAGTTTAATAAGCCCGTAGGGCTGCCCCATCATAACGCCCGGTGCAACCGGGCGGAGGAGGTCCACACAAGACAACCCTGTAAGGGTTACCCTTTAGGTGGGGAATCTAAGCTGCAAGCCTGGTCTATTTGTAGCGAGAATTTCTGACGCTTCTATTTATGTGAGTTAGCTTGAAGATTCACGTAATTGTATTGAGTGTGGTTCAATTTCGAATTCGCACGGTAGCCCTTAGCTTCGAGCGAGTCGTATCAGCAGGAGAACATGCCAAAAGGGGTAACCCTTACAGGGTTGTCTTGTGCTGGCCTCCTTCGCCCGGTTGCACCGGGCGTTATGATGGAAAAGCCCTACGGGCTTAGGTAGCAATGGAAATTATTTCTAATCGGAAGGAAGCGTCTTATTAAGGTGATTAAAAAAGAAAGGCTGATGCCCCGAAGACACCAGCCTTTGTCCGCAGCGAAGTCTCCCGCCTCGGGGACTTCGCTGCTTCAAGTCTCCCACCATTTGGATGGGGCTTGCTTTAGTACACTATTTTACTCACACTGGTAATCACAGACGCAAGCCGCACCGCCTCAAAAACCCGCTCTTCCTTAGCGCCCAGCTCAATAAGCGATGCCTCATGCGCCTTCACGCACATTTCGCACCCGTTCACCGCGCTGACGGCCAGGCTCATCAGCTCAAAGAACTCCTTGCCGCCGACGGGCCGTCCCATGATGTTCATCTTGATGCGTGCAGGGATCTCGTTGTATTTTTCCTTGTTCACGAAATGACGGAACCGGTAGAACACGTTGTTGGCACTGAGCAAGGAAGCACAACCCACAGCTTCGGCAATTTCCTCCGCGGAAGCGCCTTCTTGTTGGGCGTTGGCCGCGAAGAACGTGCGAAGGATCGTGTTCCCTGCATTCACTGACAGCGCAACCCCTAACACAGCGATCTCCTTCTTCGTGAGGAATTCGCTTTCGAACGAGTTTTTAAAATTGATCTTCAGATCGGCCAGGTAGCGCGACTTGCCATTTTCCAGCAGGTCGAGGGCCTGGGTTTCGTAGTCCTTGCCAACCTTCAGGAATTCCAGGAACTCCTGCGTGCTTTCGGAATACGTAGTTACGGTTGATTCCATGATGATGTCGTTATAACTGTGAAATGAATGGGAAAGAAAACTTTAACAGGAAACTACACCTTCAACGTTTCTTTTCCTTTTTCCCAGTTGCAAGGGCAAAGCTCGTCGGTTTGGAGAGCGTCCAGTACGCGGATCACTTCTTTCACGTTGCGGCCCACGTTGAGGTCGTAAACACTCACCCAGCGCACGATGCCCTGAGGGTCGATGATGAACGTGGCGCGGTAGGCGATCTTTTCGGTAGGCTCCAGGATGCCGAGGTCTTCCGCCAGTGACTTCGACGTGTCGGCCAGCATAGGGAATTTCAGATCGCGGAGATCGTCGTGATTTTTTCTCCAGGCCAGGTGAACGAATTCAGAATCGGTGGAGGCGCCGATGAGGCTGGCGTTGCGGTCGCGAAACTCGCCAAAGTTTTTGTTGAACTCGGCAATTTCGGTAGGGCATACGAACGTAAAATCCTTGGGCCACCAGAAAAGTACGGTCCAGCGACCTTCTTCATTCAACAGGTCGTCGGAAGAGATATCGAAAAATTCTTTTCCCTTTTCGAGGGAAACTACGGCTGATTTCTTGAAAGCGGGAAAGGGTTGTCCAATGGATAAAATGCCTTTTGTCATAAGTTTGTCTTGGAGTTAAACGTTTTTAGTGATTGATTTTCCGCAATGATACGATAGGATGAGTTATAAATTATATCGATATTTGTTATCGCAGTATTAATTTTATCTATGACAACGTTTTCGGTACACGCCCCAATCGTATGAACCTCCAGCAACTCGAATATATCATCGCCCTCGACATCCATCGCAACCATGTGAAGGCCGCCGAACACTGCCACGTGACCCAACCCACGTTGAGCATGATGGTGAAAAAACTCGAGGACGAACTCGACGTCAAGATCTTCGACAAGAGCCAGCCCCTGAAGCCGACACCCGCCGGCGAAATGATCGTGTCGCGTGCGCGCCAGATCCTGCAGGACATCAAGAACCTGAAAGAATTTATCCGCAACGAAAAAGATTCCATCGAAGGCGAGTTTAGGTTGGGAGTGATCCCCACGCTGGCGCCTTACCTGTTGCCCCGCTTCCTGAACGAGTTCCTCGAAAAAAATCCCGGCACTTCGTTCACCGTCATGGAGTTGCAAACCCAGGAGATCATCCGCCTCCTCAAGACCAACCGCCTCGACATCGCCATCCTCGTCACCCCCCTCGACGACAAAGAGATCCGCGAGCTCCCCGTTTTCTATGAACCCATTCTGCTCTACACCTCCGAAGGCCTCAAATACTACCAGCAAGACAAAGTAAACCTCAAGTCGCTCACCTACGACAACCTCCTGATGTTGGAAGAAGGCCACTGCTTCCGCGGCCAGGTAGAAAATCTGTGCTCCGCCAAAGGCAAAAAAGTGCACCACCAACTCAACTACCAAAGCGGCTCCTTCGAAACCCTTAAAGCCATGGTAGACAACAACTATGGCTACACGCTCATCCCCGAGCTCTCGGTAAACGTAAAAAGCAAACACGTGAAGCATTTCACCTCCCCCGAACCCGTCCGCGAAGTGAGCCTCGCCGTCCACCAAGGCTTCGTCAAAGAAATGCTCCTCTCCAAACTCCGCGACGCCATCCTAAAATCCATCCCCGCCCACTTCAAGAAAAACGAAAAATATATCCGCGTCCGCTGGAATTGATGTATGGCTGAGGGACGGGTCGCCTCATAATGGGCCTGCACTTCGAAGAACGGACAGCGAAATGCGCGCCATGAGCGTGCGCATTTCCATGAAAGCTCAAGCGTGGCGCTCCTGATAAAACTACCTCATAACCCCGGGTACTCCGATTACATCGGAGCACCCGGGGCTATGCTAGGCATCCGCTGACGCGGATAGGAATTTAGTTCAAAAGATGTGTGCATAGATTAAGGATAACCCTAGGGTTAAGTGATCGGAAAAAAAGCGTCAAAGGGAAGTCTAATCGATCTTACTGCCCCTCCAAACTCTATGGCTTGGTGCGTTCTTCTCCGCATTGCTCATCACCTCATCCACCCTGACCCTAATCCCGCACCCACACCAATTCCAGCATTTCCCATCAGGGCTTAAGCCTATCTTTGGCCTGGCAATGGCATGCGCGGATAGGGTTAAGCCCTGATGGGAACATGCGGGGCCCCCGCGGCCCCGGAGCGGAGCTATGAAATGCAAAAAAAATTTGCGCACAAAGACCGACTATCCCACAAAATGCTCAGCTCCACGACCGCACCTCAAAAAGCTTAAAATCTCACCGGAATGGTGAACTTTCAATAACTATTGAAAGTTCGGAAACTTTCCCTATCTTTATCCGTATGAAATACACAGAAGCCAAAGAAGAACTCATCCAAGCCTGGGGCAACCTCGGCTATAGCTGGGGACTCAACAAAACCATGGCCCAGATCCATGCCCTGCTGATGGTATCACCAAAAGCCCTCTCCACGGAAGAGATCATGCAAGACCTCTCCATTTCCAGGGGAAACGCCAACATGAACATCCGCGCCCTGCTGGATTGGGGTATCATCGCGAGAATATCGGTGGCGGGTGAGCGCAAAGAGTTTTTTAAGTCCGAAAAAAATGTCTGGGCGCTCGCGCGACAAGTGGCCAAGGAAAGAAGGAAACGCGAACTCGAACCCATCCTGAAAGTGCTGAAAGAAGTGAACGACGTTCAGACCGACGGCTCGGAAGAATCGAAAGAATTCAAAAAGGTGGTGAAGGAGCTGAAGAACTTCGCTGAAAAATCCGACGGACTCCTGGAAACTTTCATCCGGTCGGAAGAAAGCTGGTTCTGGAACACGGTGTTGAAAATGATGAAGTAGGCATTTAAATTTTTGCATATGAAACTTCAACCGGCACTGGCGGATCTGCTCCGCCAGGCATACTCCGCAGAAAAAGCGGCGGCGTTTGCCTACCAAGGGCACGCAGGCGCTGTAAAAAATAAAGCCGAGAAAGCGGCCATCCACCAGATCGAGATCGATGAGTGGAATCATCGCCGGGAAGTGTTGGCCATCATGGGCTTGTATGACATCAAACCTTCGCGCTGGTACGAGATCAGGTTTCATGTAGTCGGAAAAATAATTTCAGGAAGCTGCTACGTCATCGGGTGGTTTATGCCTTTCTATTTTGCAGGCCGGCTCGATGACGGTATCTTTTATCGGGGCGTTGTTGCTGTTGCCGGGCTTGATGTTTACACAGGGTACATACTCTGCCGAAGGTCACCTCGCGTGGTTCACGGTCGTGGTGGGCATCATGTTCTTCGAACACATCCGGCGTGTGAAACTTTTGGGGATGCCGTGGTTTATGTCCCTGACTTGGGTTTTGTATCGTGTTCTTGTACTTTGGGTCATTCTATAAATAATATATGAATAAAGTAGTTCTTGCAGGAGGAAGTGGGTTTTTAGGTTCCGTGTTGGGCCGTCATTTTAGTGCACGTGCAAAAGAGGTAGTTATCCTCAGCCGGAGAGATCAACCTGCGTCGGGTAACATCCGGACGGTAGTGTGGGATGCAAAACATCTTGCCGATGGGTGGGTGCGCGAACTGGATGGTGCCGACTTGCTGATCAACCTCACGGGAAAAAGTGTGAACTGTCGATACACGCCTGAAAACAAAAAAGAGATACTCGATTCCCGTTTAGACTCCACGCGTGTGCTGGGAGAAGCCGTGCGGCAGGCCGCTGTGCCGCCACGCGTTTGGATCCAGAGCGCATCGGCCACCATCTATCGCCACGCCGAAGATCGTCCCATGGACGAAGCCACCGGCGAGATTGGCGAGGGTTTTTCGGTGGATGTATGTCGTGCGTGGGAGAAGATCTTTTGGGAACAAAATGTGACGGCCACACGAAAAGTATTGCTGCGCATCGGCATTGTGTTGGGGATGGACGATGGGGCCTTTCCGCGCATGCTCAACCTGGTGCGCGCTGGTTTAGGAGGCAAACAGGGCAGTGGCCATCAATACATCACCTGGATCCATGAAGACGATGTAGCCGCCATCATGCAATGGCTCTATGATAATGAAGCGCAACAAGGCACCTTCAACGTAACTTCGCCGACACCGGTGCTCAATGCAGACTTTATGCGCACGTTACGGGAGGTTTGTAAAATCCCGTTTGGTTTGCCATCACCTGCCTGGCTGCTGAAACTTGGTGCTGTTTTTATAGGTACGGAGACGGAGCTGATTCTCAAAAGTCGCCGCGTGGTTCCTGCCCGACTCCTGGCGGCCGGTTATCAGTTCAAATATTCAGCCCTTGCGCTGGCCCTTAAAAATATAGTTGCAAAGTCATAAGCATTCGTGCGTTGCGAGGCTCGTTGTCAATAGGGTAGGCATCACTTTGCCTCAAAAATAGACGGAACAACAGCTCCTGGCCGTTAATTCCTTCTGGAATGCTGAAAAAGCCTCACACACCGGGGGCTTTTTTTATTTTCCCGAAAATCTGTAAATCTGGTTGTAACCAATTATTAACCACCCCGTAACTAACACGAAATTGCCAAAAAGCACTGAGTTGATGACAGACGAAATGATCATGGAGGCCGTAAAAAACG
>CBIHQM010000447.1:0-5693 GCA_966211885.1 uncultured Chryseolinea sp. | reverse complement strand
CTTTCGCCTGACCCCGGTGTGCTGGAGGTGAACATTCATCCTGCAAAGAACTGGAGGGAGCTGGTCAATCACTACGATATTCTTTTTGAGGAAGCGCGTCTCAGCCGCCTGAGTAGCGAGAAGTTCATGCTGGATGGAAAACATACCGGAACGGGTGGTGGCAATCACATCACCATTGGCGGCATCACGCCATCCGATAGCCCGTTGCTGCGACGGCCCGATCTGTTGAGAAGTCTCATCACGTATTGGCAACATCACCCCGGCTTATCCTATTTGTTTTCCTCCCAATTTATTGGCCCCACCAGCCAGGCGCCCCGCGTGGATGAAGGACGGCAGGAAATGTTATACGAGTTGGAGATTGCCTTTAGCCAGATCCCCGAACAAGGTGACGTGCCGTTCTGGTTGGTCGATCGGATCTTCCGGAACTTGCTGATCGATATCACCGGCAACACACATCGCGCAGAATTCTGCATCGACAAACTTTATTCCCCCGACAGTTCCACAGGCCGTCTCGGCATCCTGGAGTTTCGCGCCTTCGACATGCCGCCAAACAAACAGATGTGCATCGTGCAGTTGTTGCTGCTGCGAAGCCTTGTGGCCTGGTTTTGGAAGACGCCCTACAAGCGCAAGCTCGTCCGTTGGGGAACGGCATTGTACGACACATTTATGTTGCCACATTATGTGCAACAAGATCTGGCGGAAGTAACACGCGATCTGGCAGAAGCGGGCTATCCGTTCGACCTTGCGTGGTTGGATACATTTTTTGAATTCCGTTTTCCGCTCCACGGAAAAATTACTTTACTCGACATGGAGTTGCAGTTGCGCATGGGCATAGAGCCATGGCACGTGTTGGGTGAAGAAGCTGTGAGCGGCGGCACAGCGCGATTTGTGGACTCTTCTGTGGAAAGGATCGAAGTCAAAGTAAAGAATTTCAACAAGGACCGCTACATGATCACTTGCAACGGCACACCCGTACCGTTGTCGGAGACACCCGTGAAAGGCGAGTTTGTTGCCGGCGTGCGCTACCGTGCCTGGAGCCCGCCATCGGCTCTGCACCCCACGTTGGGAAAAGATGTACCCCTGGTATTTGATATTGTGGACACCTGGAATAACCGGGCAATTGGAGGATGCACCTATCATGTGGCGCATCCTGGTGGAAGGAACTACGACACGTTTCCCATCAATGCATTTGAAGCCGAGGGGAGAAGGATCAGTCGTTTTTGGAGCGAGGGTCATACGCAAGGGCCTGTCACACCCCGCGAAACGTTCGTGGCGGGCGTCGGCCGATATTTGGAAAAGAACGAGATTCCAAGGAAATTTGACCCGCCTGCAATAAAAGTAAGCCCCGAGTATCCACATACACTAGATTTACGGCAATTCTGACGCCTTCACCGAATGGAAAGCACCAACCCCAACACCCCGCTGCAAACCTGGACGCGAGGCTACTTTGCAAACCGCACACAGCTGGACGAGTGCTTCGGATTTGAGGGTGAAGTAAAAGAGCATTGGAAAAGATTGCTCCACAACATCGAGCAACTCGATCCACAGGAATTGAAAAGCCGTCAGCAGGAATTGTTAAAACTCCTCAAAGAGAATGGCGTCACCTACAACGTCTACGGCGACACCGACGGCCTGAACCGTCCCTGGTTGCTCGACACCATGCCCCTGCTCATCCCGGCTGCGGAGTGGCGGATCACCGAGCGCGGCATGAAGCAACGCGCCTATGTGCTCAACAAAGTGTTGGAGGATCTATATGGCGAGCGCAAGTTGTTGAAAGAACGGATCATTCCCCCCGAACTCATCTATGCGCACTCCGGTTTTCTCCGACCCTGTGATAAAATAAAATTACCCGGCGCCAACCAATTGATCCTTTATGCGGCCGATCTGTCGCGCGGCCCGGATGGAAAAGTGTGGGTGTTGAAAGACAGAACGCAAGCCCCTTCGGGCATGGGGTATGCGTTGGAAAACCGAAGCGCCCTGAATCGTGTGGTCCCGGAGCTTTTCCGCAATCACCAAACCACCAAGCTGGGAGGCTTCTTCAACAACATGATGCAAGCCTTCCTCGACATTGCCCCGCAAGGCAAGGAGCAACCCCGCATCGTACTGCTCACACCAGGCCCGCGCAACGAGACCTACTTCGAACATGCCTTCCTGGCATCTTACATGGGCTTCACGTTGGCGCAAGGCGAAGACCTGGTGGTGAGAAATGGATTTGTCTGGATAAAAACGGTGGAGGGCCTGGAGAAAGTAGACATCATTCTCCGTCGTGTCGACGACAGTTATTGCGACCCGCTGGAGCTCCGCGAAGACTCGCACCTGGGTATTCCCGGTTTGCTGGAAGCCATCCGCAAAGGCAATGTGTCGATAGCCAACCCGTTGGGAAGCAGCATCCTGGAGAACACGGGATTGATGGCCTTCATGCACAACGTGTTCAAATATTTTCTAAACGAAGATCCTGTTTTCAAAATGGTGGCCACTTGGTGGTGTGGGCAACCCAAGGAGATGGGCTTTGTGATCGACAACATCGACAAGCTCGTCATCAAAAAAATAGATCGCACGGCCGGCTCGGGAACGGTTATTGGCAGCCAGCTTTCAAAACAACAAAAGGACGATTTGATCCGGCGCATGAAAGCGCAGCCCTATTTATATGTGGGCCAGGAGGAAGTTGGGTTTTCGACCTCCCCGGTTTTCACAAAAGGCAAATTGGAACCACGCTACACCGTGTTGCGCACCTTCCTGGTGGCGGCCAAAGGCGGCTACGACATCATGCCCGGAGGCCTCACGCGTTGTTCGCCCGAGAAGGGGAGCTTCCTGGTGTCGAACCAGGATGGTGGCATTGCTAAGGATACTTGGGTTGAAACTTCGGTGAAGAGCAACACGCCGTCGTTGTTGCATCATTCTGATCTGAAGCGGAAAGCTGTTTTACCCAGTCGCGCGGCAGAGAATCTTTTTTGGGTTGGGCGCTATGCGCAGCGGGTGGTTCGTACGTCGCGGTTCATTCGTATCGTTCTGCGCAACCTGGGTCAAAGCGGCAGCGCCGGCAATGGTCAGGAGTCCGAAGCGCAGAATGCGTTGCTGCATACCATCACGCACATCACGGGCACGTATCCCGGCTTCCTGGAAGAAGACGAGGCGGCTACGGTGGAGGACCGGCTCAACGATATCCACAAACTGATCTGTGATCAGAACCAGCATGGCAGCATCGTGTTTACGGTGAACAATTTGTTGAAAGCCATGTACGCCGTGCGCGACCGGTGGTCAATAGACAACTGGCGCATCATCGACGACATGGAAGATACCAAGCGCAAGCTGGCCGTGTTGGAGCCACAGGGCATACGGCACGTGTTCACGTTGCTGGATCAACTAAACGGTAGCCTGCTGTCATTTTTGGAAATGAACCGCCAGAGCATGTACCGCGGCGAAGGTTGGTTGATGTATCGCATTGGCCAGCTCATCGAGGAGATCTCGCTGGAGCTCACCCAATACCGGGCGTTGCTCACGTTTCAATATGAGGAGCATATCGAGTTCCAGATCCTGGAAGCGCTATTGGTGAGCAACCAGAACCTGTCGAACTACAGATCGGTGTACCGTACCTATTTCGATATTGCGCCGGCCATAGACTTGTTGTTCCTGAACAAACAGAACCCCATCTCTATCCTCTCGCAGTTGGAGCAATTGCTGAAATTCGTGGAGCAGCTTCCACAAAAAGAGAAAGGCGCCCACGACAGCGAGATCTCCAACATCGTGTTCGAGTGCTATAGCCTGGTGCGCCTCATCAATGTGGAAGCGCTGATGGTCGTGGACAAAGAATTGGAATTCAGATTAGAGTTGGATCGCGTGTGCGAAGTGCTCAGCTCAAAAATATCGTTGCTGTCGGTGAAGCTCACGGCCTGGTATTTCAGTCACTCCACCTATCAATATCAGGGTACAAAAGACAATTTCAAACTGGAAGTATAAAAACTGGCGTATGCGATACAAAATAAAACACGTCACCGAATATACTTACCAGGACCCGGTCAGTCTCTGCCACAACCGCGTTTGCCTCACGCCATTGAATCTTCCTCAGCACACCTGCATTTCTTCGCAAATAAAAATCCAGCCTCCGCCGGACGATCTTACGTATCGCAAAGATTTTTTTGGCAACACTGTCTTGTTCTTTTCCTCCTATACCGACCACGACCATCTGGAGATCGTCTCCGAAAGCGAAGTGAATCTCGAGGGCCGGCCCAATGCCGACCACGCGCTGGACTCGCCTGTGTTGTGGAAAGAGATGCAACAACGCCTGGCCACCCAGGACGACGAGCTGTTTGAGATCATTCAATACACGCTGCCATCGACGTACATTCCTTACAGCGAAGAGATAAAGAAATTTTCGGAAGATTGTTTTGCGGAAGACGCCACGTTGTGGTCGGCCTGCCACGCACTGATGCAGAAAATTTATAAGAACATCGAGTTCAAACCCGGGTTCACCACCATCAACACGCCGGTGGAATTTGTAGTGAAAGCAAAGAAAGGTGTGTGCCAGGACTTTGCTCACCTGATGATCAGCTGCCTGCGCAACATGGGACTTGCGGCGCGTTATGTCAGTGGCTATATCGAGACACTGCCGCCACCCGGCAAAGAAAAGCTGGTAGGGTCTGACGCATCGCACGCCTGGGTGTCGGTCTATTTTCCTTCGATTGGTTGGGTAGAGTTCGATCCGACCAACAACTTGCTGCCAACCTACAATCACATCACCGTAGCCTTTGGTCGCGACTATCACGACGTGGCCCCGATAAAAGGCATCGTCTTCAGCTCGGGCAAACAAAATCTTACCGTAAAGGTAGACGTGACGCGCCTCGACTAAAAGTCAAACCCTTGCGCCTTACTTTGCGTCTTTGCGCCTCAGCGGTTCAAAACCTACTCCAATGCCCGGTAAAAAAACAACGCATACCCTGGCTGCAGCTCCGGATGGGCGATCTTCACCAGGTCCCGCAAAATGATATCCGGCCGTAAATAGCCCAACTCCAAGTACTCACTCCCTCCCTTTGCGCCTTTTCGCGCATCATAATTATAGACCTTCTTTTGAACAAAAGACTTGAACTTCGCATACCGCCGGTCGGCTGCCGCGATCTCGCGAAGCGAAGTGTAGCTGCCCAACCCAATCCAAAGATCAGCATCGTGCGCCTTTTCATACACCGACTCAAAGCTCAACTGAAGCCACCCGCTGGAGGGATCGTCCTTCCACAAATAGTCACACCCCGCGTCGTTTAAGATCGTGGAAGCATAATTTTTGCCTCCCGGAAGAAACCACGCATCGCTATACACCACGCCACTCAACACAGTAGGCCGCGACTTCGCGCTGTCGGCCATCGCCTTTGTGTCGAGGTAGCTTTTCTCGATCGATCGAAACACGGAGTCGGCAAGCTTCTCCTTATTAAAGAACAGCGCCATAAATTTGATCCACTCCGCGCGTCCCAAGGGATGTCGCTCCAGATACTCCGCATTCAACACCACCGGCACACCCAACTCTTCCATTTTTTTAAACTGACCAGAGTCCGAATTCATGCTGTAGCCCATCACCATATCGGGCTTCAACACGGCCAGGCGTTCCAGGTTCATGCCCTGGTCAACACCCAGCTCCTGTATTTTTCCGGCGGCGATGCGTTGCCTCATTTTTTCAGAGCTGATGTAGTCGGTGGTGGGGAAGCCTG
>CBIHQM010000446.1:0-5701 GCA_966211885.1 uncultured Chryseolinea sp. | reverse complement strand
CCGCGTGGTGGACAAGGCTGGCAAACGCGTGCAGTTCACGCCCGACAAATACTACCTGGGCAACACAACACCCAAGTTCAACATGGCCTTCATCAACAATTTCTCCTATAAAAATTTCCTCACCTTCTCCTTCCAGATCGACTGGGTATATGGCGCGAAGACCTATAACCAAACCAAGGAGTGGATGTATTCGGAAGGCCTGCACGGCGACTACGACAAACCGGTCACGATCAATGGAGAGACGGGAGCATGGACAGCCTATTACAAAAGCTTCTACGACGCTTCCGAAAGCAACGGCACAAAAGATTACTTCCTGGAAAACTCATCGTTTGCCCGCTTGCGCAACCTGTCGGTCGGATTTGACTTCGCGAAGTTTTTTGACATGAAAGGGTTCACGCGTCTTCAGTTGGTATTCACCGGAAGAAACCTGGCGACGATCACCAACTACACGGGCATGGATCCGGAAAGCAGCCAGAACACCTCGGGTGGAGGAACCACTTCGGCATCGCCCCAGGTGGCCACGCAACGCGGTCTTGATTTCTGGTCGTTCCCGAATTTCAAATCGTACCAGGTGGGTCTGAACGTTTCTTTTAACTAAAAATCACGATCGTATGAAACACAGAAAAATTTATATATCCCTTTGCCTTCTTTTGCTGGTGACACAAGCCTGCAAGAACGAGCTCACGGACGTGGTGAACAAGAACGAGCCGCTGGAGAATGCACTCTCTACAGAAGCCGGCCTGGTGGCCTACGCCAAAGGAGGAACCTACATCAACGGCATCGGCAGCTACTACGCTTCCGTCGACGACCAACTGGGTCCGCGTACAGGACGCAACCTGGGTTTCCTCACCGCGCAGATCTTCGGCCTGCACGATGCCCTGGGTGACATCATCTACATCCCCTGGGGAAACCAGAGCTTCCGCTTCGCCAACAATCCCACCGACATCACTATCGACGACGGCACGGTGGTTCCCATGCCCATCGGCGTTTCACAACCCTATGAGCTGCGACTGCGCAACGACCGCGCCTATGGCCCGGCCAACACCATGCTGATGGAATGGACCCAAATGTATTTCCTCAACAACGCCATGAACATCCTGCTGAAAAAAGTAGATGGTGCAGTATATAGCGGCGATGTGGAAAATAAAAAACACACCTTGAAAGCCTGGGGCTACTGGTGGAAGGGCTATGCCTATTCACGCATCGGTTCCATGTACGTGGCCGGCGTGATCAACGACGAACCCAACCTGACGAATGGCGACTTCAAAACAAATGCAGAGATCATCACCGAAGCCATGGCCAACTTCGACAAGGCCGAGACCGAATTGAACGCCATCACAGACCCCGGTGTTTCTGCCGATATTTTAGCCGGGGCTATCCCAGGCTATTGTCAGCAAGGCAAAGGCGGCATCCCCTCACCCGAAGCATGGATCCGTAACATCAATACCCTGCGCGCCAGGAACATCCTGGTGAACACCCGCGTGGCCGACATGACGGCGGCGCAATGGACCGCCATCGAAGGCTTTGTGGACAACGGCATCCAGGAAGATGATCCCGTGTTTATTGTGAAAACCACGGAAGACTTTAGCCGTTCCGTTATCGACCCCAACTTCGGCTCCGTTGCCGGCTTGGCCGCCACCGAAGATGGTCAGACATTTTATGTGAGCGAACGGCTCATTCAGGATTTTCGCGCCAACGACCAGCGCATGGCCAACAATTTTGATTTGCTGGAGTCGCCCCAGGTGAACATGCGCGGCCGCGGCCTGGGCTACGGAACGCGTTATTATCTGGTCGATGGCGGCAACAACATGCCTGGCGTGATCACTTACGTCCACACACAGGAAACCGGTGTGGATGACATTTATTTGGCAGGCACATACGAAGAGAATCAGCTGATCAAAGCAGAGGTGCTGATCCGGTCGGGTAATGTGGGAGGGGGAACGGCCTTGATCGACGACGTGCGCAGCGATCAGGGTGCAGGCCTTGCAGCGATTGGCGCAGTCACTCAGGCAGAGGCGCTGGAAGAACTGCGCAGCGAACGCCGGATCAGCCTGGCCTTCCGCGGCTTGTCCTTCTACGACGCCCGCCGCATGGGCATCACCGACGACAAGAGCGTGGGCGGTGGCAGGGCAAACGGTGTGATCCTGTCAAACTTCACGGGCAGCACGGTGGTGAACACCAAGGCGTTTATCAACTATAATTACTTGCCCTATTTTGATGTACCAAAAAATGAAGTAGAGTATAACAATCCCGCGTTGGGAAGTGCACCGGTAGTGGGCCCTGAATAGAAGCCCGAGCTTTAATCAATTTATAACCCCGCTAAAATGTCCCGGAACCCCTGGTTCGCGGGACATTTTTTTGAGAACAAATTCAGGCCGAAGCCGTAACTTTAGGGTATGAACCGAATCGACCGACTCACCGCCATCCTCGTACAGCTCCAATCCAAACGCGTGGTCAAGGCCGAGGAAATCGCCGACCGTTTCGAGATCAGCCTCCGCACCGTCTACCGCGACGTGAAGGCATTGATGGAGGCGGGCGTACCCATCGGGTCGGAAGCCGGCAAGGGATACTTTATCGTGGACGGCTATCATTTGCCGCCGGTCATGTTCACCCAGGACGAGGCCAGCGCCATGTTGCTGGCGGGAAAACTGGTGGAAAAAATGACTGACAAATCGATACGGCAAGCCTTCGAATCTTCGCTGTTAAAGATCAAGGCGGTGATGAATGAGTCGGACAAAGATCTCCTCGAGGATCTGCACTCGCACATCGAAGTGCGTCGCATGCCAATGGACGAACACCAATTCCCCAACGATTTTCTCTCCGGAATTCAACGGGCCGTCGTCGCGAAAGACGTGGTCCGTATAGAGTACTTCAGCAGCTATAACGAACAATCAACCCAACGTGACGTTGAGCCCATCGGCTTGGTATTTTACAGCGCCGCCTGGCACCTCATCGCCTGGTGCCGTCTGCGCAACGGCTACCGCGACTTCCGCGCCGACCGCATCAAGAACCTATCAACGCCCGGCATAAAATTCGACGGCCGGAATTTGTTAAGCCTGCAGGAATATCTCGCCTCCATGATGCAGGGCAATCAAGAGCTGCAGAAGATCGTCGTCTCCTTTGATCAGCCCACGGCACGCTTCGTGCAGCATACAAAATATTTCTATGGTTTTGTCTCCGAAGAAACCCTCGACACCAAAGTGCGCATGACCTTCCTCATCGGCTACGTTAAGCCCTTCTGCAAATGGCTCCTCAGCTACGGCGCCGCCGTTGATATTGACTACCCCGAAACTGCAAAAGAAATCATGCTCGACCTCGTGGAAGAACTCACCAACCACTACGCCCGCGAAACCGTGTAAGCGCGAAGCGCCTTTCTGTGCCCGCTGACTTGCCCGTCGTAGCTTTAGCGAAGACGGGAGCTTTAGCGAAGGTGAGGCGGTTCAAAATGATGCACTACAGATAGCTCAACCACCAATCCTTGTGGGTACTCTTATACTTATTATACCAAGTACAAACAGGATACAACACCAACACAATCCCCGCCCACACCACATACACCCAAAACAAAGACACTCCCGACCCTGCCGTAATCCCTCCAAACCCTTTCGCAAAATGAAAATCAATCGCCGAGAAAGGAGTCCCATTCCCAATCATATACAACAAGGCACAAAGATGGATCAAGTAGAAGTGCACAATGAAATAAAACAAAGGCACTCGCCCATACACCAAAAAGAAAGATCCCTGCTTTCCCTTCACCCGTTCCAACAGCGCCAACAACAACAACGTATTCCCCAGGATCATCAACGTAAACAACAACGACACGGGATATTTCGTCGTGTTGATAAAGCTCATAAACGTATACAAGGCATTCTTCTGCACACGCCACGGCGCCGGGTCACCATAAATATTGATGAAGCGCAGCACCACAAAAAGTGCCAGCGCGATCAGGCCCGACCTGACCAACCAAACCCTGCGCTTCTCCGCATCATAGCCTTTCGCATACCACATGCCCATGCCATACCCCGTCATCATAATGCCCAGCCAGGGCAACATCGGGTAAGGCACCGCCACGCCGCTTTGAGGAGGGATCTGGAAAAATCCAGGCTGTACGAACAACGTCCAAAGCGGGAACAATGGGTTTTGCTGAGGAACCGAAACCATGTCCAGCAGATTATGCCCAAACACAATCACCAACCCCAGGATGAAAACAACTCGCTCCTTCAGAAAGACAAGCGCCGAAAGCGCCACCATCGAAGCACCGATGGCCCAGATCACCTGCATCAACGTGAAGTCATAATACAAGTTGAAGAGCAATCCGAAGCGCACCACCGTCACCTCCAGGAAAATGAGCCACAACCCCCGCGATAACAGGAATTTGCTCAACGCCTTCGTGCCTTTGCTTTGCAGACTGATGCGCGCGGACATGCCCGAAAGAAATACAAACGTAGGGGCACAAAAATGCGTGATCCACCGGGTGAAGAACAGGATCGGCGAGGTTTTGGTCAGGTCAAGCGGATCGTAGAGAAAAGCGTCGATGTGAAAGAAGTCGCGTGTATGGTCAAGGGCCATCACGACCATGACGATGCCGCGCATCATGTCGATGGAGGAAATACGGGGTTTTTCAACGAGGACGGTGGCAGGGGCTGCAGTCGTCATATTTTTATCAGTAGGTTTAGCCGAATTTACGATCTTTGCACAATGGCAAGTGAAGATAAGGCTTTCGACCGGGAGAAATTCTATCAGCAGGCAAAAAACCGGGCTACGGAAAACAAAAAATTCCTGGAGCGTGTAAAAAAAATGGACTCCCGCAAAGTGGATGATGCCTTTCACACCACCCACGAAGCGGTGTTTGAAGAAATGGATTGCCTCACTTGTGCCAATTGCTGCAAGACCACATCGCCCATCTTCTACCAAACCGACATCGAGCGCGTCGCCAAAAGCCTCCGCATGAAACCCGGCGACTTCGTTGAACAATACCTGCGCATCGACGAAGACCGCGACTACGTGCTCAAGTCCTCGCCCTGTCCCTTCCTCGGCGACGACAACTATTGCAGCGTCTACGAAGCCCGCCCCAAAGCCTGCCGCGAATACCCACACACCGACCGGAAAAAAATGGTGCAGGTCACCGGCCTGGCCTATAAGAACACCCAGGTTTGTCCCGCCGTGTTGGAGATCGTGGAGCGTCTCAAAAAAATTCTGTAGAAAACATCCGGAAGAGGCTGTCGCAGTCGTTATGTTTCTTCCAATACCTTTGTATTTTTGATTCACAGACAATCTCACAACATGCGCAAGATCTCCCTGCTCTTCACCTTGCTGCTGGCCGCAGCGACCACCCAAGCCCAACTCCGCCTCGCCGCCCTCTTCGACGACCACATGGTGCTGCAACAACAATCGCCCACGCCCATCTGGGGCTGGTCCTATTCCACGCAAGACATCACCATCAAGGTGAGTTGGGACACCACCACCGTCAAAGTGAAAACCGACAACACCGCCTTCTGGGGCACAACGCTGTTCACACCCGTCGCAGGCGGCCCACATACGATAACCGTGAAAGCCGGCAATGAAACCATCACACTCCATGACGTGATGACCGGCGAAGTATGGCTTTGCGCGGGACAGTCCAACATGGAGTGGAGCATGAATGCTTCCCTCGATGGAAAGGCCGACATCGACACAGTGAACGACCCCAACATCCGCCTGT
>CBIHQM010000445.1:0-5720 GCA_966211885.1 uncultured Chryseolinea sp. | reverse complement strand
AGACTCGCCCGAGAATTTCAGTTTTGGTGTATTGGAAAAATAAGGATCGCTACGATGAACAAGCAGAACACATTGAATCACCGCGCAGTATTATTCCTGGCATGCCTCTGCGCATTATTGTCGGCCACGTCATGCGACCGGAACTACGAGGCCATCTTTGCCGACACGCCCGACGAGCGCGCGCAAGCGGTGCTGGATGAATACAACACCTTGCTGATGGGCGCCCCCAACGGATGGAAGGCATCGCTCTACACCGGCACCGGGGCCGGCTATTTTTATTATTTCGATTTCAATGCCGAGGGACACGTGACGATGTTGTCGGATTTTAACGAGGAGACGGCGGGCGAGCCGATGGAAACCACCTGGACCCTGAAGTCGCTCCAACGCGCAACCCTGAGCTTCACGACATATTCCTACATTCACCTGCCAGCCGATCCCGACGGCAACGTGAACAACGGTGTGCCGGGCAGCGGGTTGTTGTCTGATTTTGAATTTGCCGTCCTGCGCACGTCGGGTGATAGCGTGGTTATGAAAGGCGTGCAGCATTCTGCGGAACTGGTCCTTGTGAAAGCCAGCGCCGAGGAACAGTCGGCCATCCTGAGCGACCGAATCCAGCACTTATTGCAGCAGACCTCAACCTATCTCGCCGCATCCAAAGGCTACCGGCTCACCTTGCCAGACCACACCGAAGTGCCCATGGCGCTGAGTATTTCGCAAAAGCTTCTTTCGTTTCAATACATCGACGCCGACGGCACAACGATCAAATCTCCACGAACGTCATACACGTTTTCAATCGATGGGATAGTATTGAAAGACCCGATCACGATCCAAGGGTTTACCGTTCATGCTTTGATCTGGGATGACTACACGAATTCATATCGTGTGAACAAAGCTGATGGCGCGTCCCTCACGGCATCGGATGAGACGTTTATTTTCGAGCCGGCCACGCCACTTTATAGCTTGCTGGATAAAAAGCTCATTACAGCCACCTTGCCCGAAGGCTCTGGAACGTATCCCTTGCCCGGTCAGTCGGATGAGTTCACAGCGCTCTACAACGAGATCGCCGCGGCCCTCTACAATGGCCCCTATCGTTTGACGCTCCGCGACATCCGCATCGTATTTCCACCAAACACAGGCCTCATGCAATTTGTGGTGACGTTCACGCAGCCCGGACAAAACGGTTCAGTCAATCTTTTTTCTGCGCAGTACACCTACTCCTATCAATTGCGCGATGGTGGGATCCTAAAATTCAAAATGGAAGGCATGGATCAAAATGCTGGGTTGTTGTATGGTGACTTCATTGGAATATTAGATCATTTTGACAACGATACTTTCTCAGTGAAATATGTTGGTGGTGGATTCAGTGTGGTGGCGGGATTTTTTAGCCAGGAGGAAGCGGGATATTATTTTGGAGGGTATTTGCCGGGTCAATAACGTCCTTGGAATTTGGGAGGAACATTTTATTCCCTCGTCCAAGACGTATTAGACAGTGATCAAAAAAATTAAGCACTTGGTCCCTCAGTCAATCCGCACCGCCCGGTACTTCTTCTTCCGAAACAGGAGGGCTTGCGAGTTTAATAAAAACCAGACCCAACAGAAATCCACAAAGCAAACCACCCACGTGCGCGGCATTGTCGATGCCGCCGCCAGCGAAGCCAAACAGGAGATTGAACACTACGAAGGGGCCAAATATTATTAGTATGACCTTTTTCGCTTCCTTCGTAAGCGCGTTGGTCAACAACGTGGATAGGATCACGCCAAACAATCCAAAGATCGCGCCCGATGCTCCTACACTTGCCGTATTTTCGTGCCACCATACGCTGGCCACGCTGGCGCATAGCCCGGACACAAAATAAACCGTCAGGTATCGACGGACTCCGAGCAGCGGTTCGAGGAAGGCAGCGGCGAAGACTAATCCATAAATGTTTAAAGCCAGGTGCATGATACCACCGTGAACGAACATGCTGGTGACGAGTCTCCACCAGTCACCGCCCATCGTTTCCGTCCGGCGATTGGCACCCCAGGCCAACAGCTCGATTGCGTTTGGGGAAACGAGATGAACGCCGGCAAACACCATGACCACAAAAACAAGAATGTTGATATCTAAAAGAATGGATGTGGCAAAGTGAGGCTCCTTCGGAATAAGAAATTTGAGCATCTCCACAATGTCATCCTCTTTTGGTTTCCGGCCTTCATACTGACGTTGAAGTTCCAGCGCACTGTATCGCGGCCATACCAGTGCAAAGAGGTATACAAAACTCGCAATGATCATGGAGCCGAATATCCACGGGAGCTTTTTTCCTGTCCGCGCCTCGAAGTCCTCATGCTTTGCCTCGAGGACCATAGCGCCTTCAGCCAGCGAAGGTTCAATCCTGATTATAGCCTGCAGGAATCCATCCCTATCATCCGAATTGGGGAGTCGTTTGAAATACTGCAGATCGTGATATTTGTATTGATCGATTTTTGAAATGCACTCTTCGTAGAATGCTTTGTATAGCTTCTCCTTTTCTGAAACGTCGATCCGGTTGCTGATCTGCAGGTAGTACTTCACCCCATACCAGCAGTTGTACTTTGCCGCTGATTCACTGGAGTCGCCAGTGATGGGGACGACAAAATAGATATTGATGTCCAAGTGCTCGTTGTGTTTTCCGCTTGGCCGGATATCTTCGGCGGAACTGCCTTGCGCCGGAGCGACCTTAAAGTCTTGGATGGTGTAGTACCGCGCGAGTGGTTGTGTGGACAATTCTCCCAATGTCCGAAGGTGAATCATATTGCCCGCTGCCGATGTCAGATAGTCCTGTGAGATTATCAAGGGAACGAATATTCCCATCCAGGCCAGGACTTGAAAACCAAACTGCAGCTGATCGGCATCTTTCTTTCTGATCAATATTCTAAGGCGAGGCCGCAACCAGATGGTGATGGGGATCCATGGAAAGGCAATGGGAATCCATATATTCCAAATTTCCTCCTTCAGATCCAGGATGTTATATTGGACGGATACCAGCCACCGGAGAAGCATCACGCCGGCAACGGAGCCAATCATACACATTAAGAAAACGGGGAAAATGTGCCTGACCTTAACCAGGAATCTGGCACCACGGGATAATTCCATCGAGCAATAGGTTAGACTCGAAAGATCACAGAATTTCAGACAACGTGCTAATACCTTGCATAATTTATGTTGGAGGGAGAACCCCCAACTTGATCGAGAGCACGGCTTTGTACTCCGGAATAACATCGATCTTCTCCATCTGAAGCACACTGTTCTCTTTTGAGAAATCGGGGATTTCGGATGGATCGAAATCGATCAAGTAGGGCGCCGTCTTGCTAAGGGGATGAAAGATAAAGACCATGTCTTGTTGTTGGAGCTTGGGGATAAATCGTTTCAGTCCAATGTCCCAGGGTTTGCCATAGTAAAAATGGTCGGCTACTAAAAGGCCATCGAAAAAAGCCATGGCCCGGTCGCCTTTGTAGGTTAGCCTCAGCGTGAGGTCATTCAGACCCTTTAACGATACGCCCGCTTTGAGCACATATTTCTGATCGCTTAGTTTCTCGAACTTCACTTCCGGTGTCACGGTTTTAAATTTAATCGTATACGAAGAAAATAATTTTGATAGCGGTGCCGCCTTTTCCAATGCTGCGCCCGTGATCGTGATCGCTTTTGAGATGCCTGGATAAATGCTCAGCGTCACCTGGTCATGTCCGGCGCTCAGCAATTCAATGTTGCCACCCTGAGATAGCAATGTGGCTTCGGAAAACAGCAGTACGTCGTTCACTTTGAGAGCCTGGCGCGCGAGCGAACGGGGGATCACCAGGAACTGCTTTCCGTCCATGCTAAAGGAAAACACTTTGCCCTCCGTGCCCTGCACCAGCGTTGTATTTCCACTGGCCGAGATCACGCAATTTTCGCCTTTGACTTTTTTGATACCGTCAAACACGAGCATCGGCGTGAATCCATCATTGGAAAAGAAAACATAATGCACAGCGCCGTTTCTTTCAAGTTTTGTGAGTGGCTGAACCGTAGCCGACTTTAGCAGCAGACCGTTCAGGTCCAGGTTGAAGGGCAGTATAGCACTCGCGCCAGCCTTCAAGGTGAACGAGCCCTTTGCGGGAATAACGACGGTCTCGGTGGCGGTTTTTATTTTTAGCTGAACATCAGCAATATCTTTCACATCGATGTGATCCTGGAAGTTGTGCATAAAAACAAAGCCGGCGTCTGGACCCGATCGTACGGCGTATCGCAAGGTTGTTATATCATCGGCTTTTTCAGGATTCGTGACGGGCAGCGACGATTGCAGGGGCGCGAGCTTATCTCCATAGCTATCCAGAAACATGTGGAGCAATTTGAGGCTGCGGTAGTGTTCGCGGATGTCGCCAAATTCACCAATGGGAGCCTGGAAGTCGTAGCTTATTTTTGGCAAGCCTGTGGACTCCTCGCTATAAAAATGATCGAACACTGGCGTGGACCCACCGTGATACATGTAGTACCCAATGCCGTTCGATCCGCTGCCCAGTGTTCGCACGATCATCGGTTCGATGCTTTGCCAGACCACGGTCGGCCGCCGATAGTTCGTGATCATGATGCCACTACCCAGTTCGGCAGGCACTGAGGGGTAAAGTTCAGGGTCGTAGCTGACCGGCGCGTAGTCGGGGTTATGATGAATGTCTTTGTACAAATAGAAAGGCGATGGTTCCTTCGGTGCCCAGGTTGGATACGCATAGCCCGCCGTGACGGGGACACTTCCTTTCTGGAGGATGGCCGCATTTCCCCAGCCGGTGGCGGTGTAGATCGGTACGTCAATGCCTGCTCCGTTGGCAATCTTCTTTAATGTGGCCATGTGATCATTGCCGTAAGTGGCGTTCTCATTTCTTGCCTGGCTTATGCTCACACCGTCATGCGTCACGCCAATGTCGCGACGCGCCACGGTATATTCCCTTGCGCTTCCGGGATACGTAATTTCCCAAGGCGCCGCCGTATGCTGAAATTCATTTTCAAGCTGCACACCGATAATGTTCCCTCCATCCTTATAGAAGAGCCCTTGAAGTTGTTTACCAATCTGGCCATATAAGATCTTTACATAATGAAGATAACCCTCGTCGTTCGAACGTACTTCGAATGGACGGCCATATAGCCAATCGGGCAAAGCGCCGTTGCGTATCTCGCCGTGACCAAAAGGGCCAAGGCGCACGATGGCCTGCATGGCGTGCTTCTGACAAAGCGTGATGAATTTTTTCAGGTCAAGGTTGCCCGACCAGTCGAAAGTTCCCTCCTTTCGTTCGTGCAAATTCCAGAAAACGTAGGTGGCGATCACGTTGATCCCGCCAGCCTTCATTTTCAAAATGCTTTCTTCCCAATATTCCGACGGGTAGCGGGAATAGTGAAATTCGCCAATAACAGGAATGAACGGTTTGCCCTTCACTTCGATGTAATAACTGTTCACGGCGATGCTATCGCCATTCGGGTCAACACCACCCAAGGCCAGATGGCCTCTTATTATCTTTTTGTTGGGCGATGGCAATTCGATCGAATACACCTTTTGCGCGTGTATCGATGGGGCCATGAAAAGAAGGACAGCTAAAAAAATGCACGTGCGTTTGAAAACTTTCGTGATCTGCAAACCTTGTATCAGGCCTATCCGAAAAATGTGCGTATCTCTCTCCATGCATGTCGATCGTTTGATACAAAAGTCAGGGATTGTAGCAAACGTTTGAATGGAGAA
>CBIHQM010000444.1:0-5723 GCA_966211885.1 uncultured Chryseolinea sp. | reverse complement strand
CATGTGGGCAATTCGCGGATGCGTCGGCAACCGGAGCATTTCTTTTCCCCGTGCTGTGATGGCATTCCCATCGATCGCACCCAACTGTTCCAATAATTCTTTTGCCTGGTTGATCGCCCCCACCGGCGGCGGGGTGATCCAGGTAAGGTCATAAATATTTTGAACACCCCAGTTCATCAACTCCAGCAGCAACGGCGCCAGGTCGGCTTCCAGGATCTCCGGTTGACGATGGGGCTGCAATTGGTGATGCACATTCTCCGCCCACATGCGATAGGCAACGCCCGGCCCAAGCCTGCCCGCGCGCCCCGAACGCTGGTCGGCAGCATCGCGCGTGACACGAATGGTTTCTAACCGGGTGAGCCCACTCCGCGGATCGAATTTCGGAACACGCGCATAACCGCTGTCTACGACGGTCGTGATGCCCTCGATGGTCAGCGACGTCTCGGCAATGGACGTAGCCAACACCACTTTTCTTTTCCCGTGGGGATGTGGAAGGATAGCTTCTTGTTGTTTCTTGAAGGGAAGCTCACCATACAATGGATGAATGCTGGCCTCCATATAATCGGTCTCCAACAATTCGGCGACGCGATGAATATCCGCCGTACCCGGCAGAAAGGTGAGTATATCTCCCTGTTGTTCTACCAGCGCTTTGCGAATGACGCGCGCGGTAGACGGCGCCAGGTACATGTCTTTATCCGGTGCAGCGTAATTCAACGACACCGGATACTGACGGCCAAGGCTAGTGATGATAGGAGCATTGTTCAGCAGGCCCGAGATTTTCTCTCCATCCAGCGTAGCCGACATGATGAGGATGCGCAAATCCTCGCGCAACACCTGTTGTGCCTGGAGACATAACGCCAACGCCAGGTCCGCATGAAGACTGCGCTCGTGAAACTCATCGAAGATGACAAGGTTTACGCCTTCGAGTGCATTGTCGTTTTGCAGCATGCGCGTGAGAATTCCCTCGGTCACCACCTCACACCGCGTGCGGTTGCTCACCACCGCTTCAAAACGCACGCGATACCCGATGGTGTTGCCCGGCTCTTCGTCGCGCAAGAAAGCCATGCGCTGGGCTACCGAACGGGCCGCCAATCTTCGCGGCTCCAGCATGATCATTTTGCTGCCCTGCAACCACGGCTCATCCAATAGCATCAACGGCAGGACTGTACTTTTTCCCGCACCGGGAGGCGCTTGCAAGATCACCACCGGGTGCTGCAGCAAAGCTTCTTTGAGTTGCGGGACAATTTCCTCTACGGGATACGACATGGGCGCAAAATACGCATTCTGCATCACCGGATCATAACCCTCCGATGTTGGCGGCGCGGGAGAAAAATTTCAGTTTAGAGATCGATATGATAAACGTCCTGTTGGTTGCGCGGAATGTCTTGCACATGAAATCCACCGGGCTGGGGAATTTCTTCGATCAGATCGAATAGCGTACACGATTTGGGTAAGCCGGCGAAGATCAACAGGAAGGTATGGATGTGATTATCGGGAATGGCCGTCCACAGGGGGGCGATGGAAATATTCTCGACGTGAAGTAATCCGGCTTTGGCGCCCGTCGAATGATCTACCAGGAAGGTGGTCTTCCAGATCCTGACCAACGCATCACTCCACTGGTTTTGGAAATAGCAATGAACATAGACACAGGAGTCATTGAGCGTTTCCGGCGCGATCGACAACATCACTTCCGGGTCGACCTTGGGCCGGGCAATCGCCGGGGCAGGTTTGCTAATGGTCTTCGACCGGTTAAACGGGGCAGGATGGAATCGGAATGCTGTCATAGCATGAGTTCACCGTCACAAAGTTCGGTTACTTCCGGAAGTATTTCAACAGGGAATATGCCGTTTGGGTCGTTGGTCTGGGATGAGCCTGTCCCTGGACCACCCTAATTCAACCCAGAAGGCCGGTTTTCGGGGCAAACTTCGCGGTTTGGGAGGTACCCGGATTATTCAACAAACGGAAAAAAATATTTTCGTGCGGTAGGCGCTTTACGAATAGAAATCCTCCAGGGCAGCAAAATATACATTATCCCAACCGTCTACGATGTCTTCGTAATCGTTGTCGGGAATATGGGTGTGCCGCAGTTCGACCGAGGTGCCTTGCGCATGGGGATGCAGCTTTAGGGTGACGATCGAGGGCTCCTCCTGTTCGCCAAAATACCATTGCTGCACGATCTTCTTCCCGGGCTCAAATTCCAGGTTCTTGCCCACAATGCTGCCATCCCACAATGAAAATTCGCTCCCCACTTCCTCCGACATTTCCGCCGGCTCACCCGACCACAGATGGATCGTCGAGGGCGTGGTCAGGGCCAGGTATACTTCCTCGGGCGCGGCGGTGAGGGTATAATACTTTTTATAGTCTTTCATTTCTGCTGGCAGTAAAAATTTCCTGTATACTTGTGTTTTGTTCCGGTGCGGGCACCCCACAAAGGTATGAAGCGCGGCGCATGTATCGTTAAAAATCTTTATGACTTCTATCGAGCCTTACATTACCTACGCCATCATTGGTTTCACTTGCATCATCAGCTACTACGCATTCAGCCGACCCCAAGTAACGGCCGACCTGATGATGACACCCTACCTGATCCGGCAACGGGGGCAATATTTTAGGTTTGTCTCTTCTGGATTCATTCACGGTGGCACCGCGCACTTGCTGCTGAACATGTTTTCATTCTACATTTTTGGCGGTACCGTGGAACTCGAGTTGAAGCGTATTTTCGGCAGCAGCGGCAGTCTTTATTTTATCTTGTTATATATCGCAGGCATCGTGGTATCGGACCTGCCTACCTATTTCAAACAAAAGAACAATCCCTCCTATCATGCCCTGGGTGCTTCCGGTGGTGTATCGGCCGTTATTTTTGCCTCCATTCTTTTGTATCCCCTGCGGGACATTTGCCTCTACGCAGTGTTCTGCCTGCATGGTTTTATGTTAGGCACACTATATATCGTGTTCTCCTATTACCAAGGCCGCAAAGCCAACGACGGCATCAATCACGACGCGCATTTATATGGTGCATTATTTGGGCTTGTATTCCTGGCCGCTATTTATCCGAAATCTCTTCCTCTTTTCGTTGAGCAGATCAAGGTCTGGTTACAATCTCCTACGTTGTATTAGCTTATAAGCAGGGTGCGCTAATCTACTTTTTCTTCAACTCAATAAGCCAGTCCCACGGATAAGGCGCCTTCATCCACGAAGGGGGTGATGCAAATTCCGTGTCCCACGCATACTCCAACTTCTCCAACGCGGTGATGTCGAGACGGGTTTGCTGGAAGATCATCTCCAGTTCAGGTGCGGTGTAGTGTTTAGTGGGAACCTTGTCGCTGTACACGATGCCTTGAATGAATTCGCGCTTATTATTTTTGAAATAGTCGATATCGGAAGCCGGAATGTCCTCCACGTCGACGCCTTCGGTCTTGTACCAGTCGATCAAACGCAAAGACGAAAACAGCGCCGAGTCCAGCGAGGGCACCACGATGAGCGCCGTGCCGCCAGGCTTCAATGCCCGCTCGATGTTCTGGAACATCTTCACATTCTTCTCCCGCTCGGGCAGCATGATCACATTGCAACAAAAAACAAAATCCACCTCAGGGAATTTTACGCTGCGCTGCGAGAGGTCGGCTCGCTTGAACGCGATGTTGGTGTAGGGTCGCTGACGCGCGGTGACCAGGCACTCGCCTGAAATATCCATGGCCAATACGTCTTTAAAAATGGGTGACAGATACGGGAAAGCCTTGCCGGTGCCGCAGCCAAAATCGATGGCGCTGTGGTTTAGGTTGGCGTGCTTCTCAAAATAGCGGGGGAGTTTTTTGTCTTTGTCACTTTTAAACACATCAAAGATCTCATCGTTGTACTTGCTGGCGATCGTGTTCCAGTGCGCTTCTTCATTCATGGGCGAGGTTTTTTTGTGAGCGTTAAAAAAATAAGCGATCCTAAAATAGCAATTTATCGGCCATATCAATAATGGCCACCGTCGCCCGCCCCTTAAAAAATGTCAGCCGTGGAAGGTCTCGACGTAGAACGTTTCCACCTTTTGCCTGGCCCACGGTGTCTTGCGCAAGAAGGTGAGACTCGACTTGATGCTGGGATTGTTCAGGAAGCAGTTCACGGGAATGACCTCACCCAAGGTCTGCCATCCATAGTGCGCCACCAGTTCGTTCAGGATCATCTCCAGGGTTTTGCCGTGAAGGGGATTATTTTTTTGCGCTTCCGCCATATTGCCGTAAGGGTTCGATCTCGTGTTCGTAGTCGTATTGCAGGTCTTCCGGTAGCTTGCCGAGGGCGGCATCGATCTTTTTTAATTGCCCCACAAACAGGTTCACCAGCACCTGGCTGTTTTGCAATTTAATGCCAGACTGTTTTACGCTGGCACAAAAATAAATGCGCAACTCCAACTCCGTTTGCGCGATCCCGGAATATTTGATGTGTTTGTTAGCGATGCGCAGGATCTTGCGCAGCACCTTCTTGGCTAAGTAAAGATTGGTTTTCGGCAACGTCTCGAACTGGTCGTCCATCTCGGTCTTCGCCTGCGACACATAGGCCGCTTCATCGTGCGCTTCAAACAAGAGATAGGAAAGTAGCTCTTTGTTCTCCTTCTTATATTTCGCCAGGCGGAGACAAATATTGTGCAGCTCCTTGGGTTCCAGGTGGGCCAGTTCTTTTTTTATGTCGCTGAGCGAAGCGGTTGTCATGGTAGATCACCCTACACCGTTCTATGGGTATGGTGATCCAAAGAAAGCACAAAAGTCCGGAAGTTTAAATGCTTCCGGACTTTATTGCTTTTCAGCTCCTAGAGTCTGAAGGTGAGGTCAACCATGAGGCGTCTGCCGTTGATACGGTAGTCATAAGGCGATGCATACGTCTTGAACAACGATCCGGTGGCATCAAAAAGGTTGTTCCCTTGCAACCCAATGTCCACGTGGTTCGACAGGGCATAAGAAATTTTCAGGTCTGCGGTGGTCCAGGCTTTAACATTCGCGCCACGCAATTGATCGAACTCCGCGGTGTGGTCGGATTCTCTCCGCTTCACCATCCCCTGGTAGTGCGCTTGCGCGGAAAACTTCAGTTTGTCCGTAGCCGTGAAGCGCAGGCCGGCGTTGGCAATATGTTGCGGGTACCAAACCATCTCTTTTTTACTCACGCTGATGGCAACGTCAGTGCTTTCCTCACCCATCCGCTTGGTGAAGGAATAATTGGCAAAGCCATCAAGCTTCGAAAATAAAAGCAGCACCTCATTCTCGACACCCGCCGTTTGCACGGAGAACAGGTTGATCAATACCGTTGAACTATTGTAAGCGGTCGCGTTCCTGAAATCGGTATAAAATACATTCGAGCGCCAGGTAATGTTCTTATGCAGCTTTGCATCACCGGCAAACTCGTAGGTTCGGATGGTCTCCGGTTGCAACTGCACGGGATTCGCGACCGCCACGTAGGTGCTGCCCATGAACAGTTCAACGGCCGACGGCGCCCGGAAAGCGGTTCCACCCATAAGCTTGAACGTAACCCGGTCGTTAAGCGCATACACGAGACTTATCCGGGGATTGAATTTGGTGAAATGCTTTCCAACCACCGGCGTTCCTTCGGCCGTGAGGTCGTTGTATTGGTATGCCGTATGATCAAGACGCCCTCCCAACGTCGCCGTAAATCCATTGACGGTGGGGGTATTGTATTGGGTATACACACCAACAGAGCCAAATCCATTACCATGAAGCCAGGGTAGCGAC
>CBIHQM010000443.1:0-5728 GCA_966211885.1 uncultured Chryseolinea sp. | reverse complement strand
AAATTCACCGAGTTGTACGTGCACAAGGAAAACATCCAACCCCGCGAGGAAACGGCCGACGAAGCGTCGATGATCCGGCAAGCGCAAGCCAACCCCGAAGCATTCAGGCCTTTATATGAGAAGTATTTCAAGAAGATCTTTCTCTTCGTGTTGCACCGCGTGGGCGACAAAGCGCTCACGGCCGACATCACTTCCCAGGTCTTTCTTAAAGCTTTACTTCACCTGGACAAGTATGCCTTCCGTGGTCTCCCGTTTTCGGCCTGGCTCTTCCGCATCGCGCTGAACGAGTGCCACGATTTCTTCCGCAAATACAAACGCCACCGCGTGGTGAGCCTGGACGAACACACCATCCAAAACCTGCACGAAGAACTCACCGCCGCCGCGCGACAGGAAGACCTGGAGCAACAACTGACCCTCATCCTGCAACAACTGAGCGCCGACGACCTGCAGATCATCGAGCTCCGCTATTTCGATCAACGGCCCTTCCGCGAAGTGGCCGACATCCTGGGTATCAGTGAGACCTATGCCAAAGTGAAAGTGTATCGCGCGCTAGACAAAATGAAAAAGCTCTTTTTGAAAACGACTTGAGAAAGACAATGAAACAATCCCTTACAATAATGAAACACAAGCCCGAGCTCCCGGATGAAGAGATTCGAAGCTACATGGACTTCGACCGCCTCGTGGCCGACAAGCAACTGGCCGTGCGCATAAATAAAAAGTATACCGTTGTGAAGTGGTCGCTGGCCGTGATCACGCTCATGGTTTTGGTAGGTGGCGGTCTTTATTTCTTCCGGGAAGAACAAAAGCCTGACGTTGTTCCGCCGCAGGAAACCCTCCCGGCAGCAGAGCCCGTAGCGACACCGTCCAAGACCGACGACCCCAACGCGCTGGAAGTGAAGCCGGAGGCCACCGTTCCATTGAGAAAGGAAGAGGCCCCGGCACAAACCGAAGAAGCGAAACCGGCCCGCGTGAAGAAAAATGACCCCAAACCCGCCAGCAGCGGCACCATCTCTTCTACCAAAGCGGAGGATGTTTATGTGCAGGCCGAGCCGGTGCAGGGCTATGCTTTGTTGTATGCTTACTTTAATGATCACCTGGTCTACCCGCCGTCGGCTGTGAAGGATTCGATTCAGGGGGTGGAGACGATCTCGTTTGTGGTCAATGCCGAAGGGAAGGCAGAGAGGGTGGAGGTGAAACAGTCGTTGGGTGAGGCGTTCGACAAGGAAGCGCGCCGGCTTGTGGCTGGAATGCCTGCCTGGAAACCCGCTACACTTAATGGCCGGCCGGTGCCGAGCAGCATTTCGTTGCCCATCACTTTCCAGATCCAGAGAATCAAATCAAAAGATTAAGATATGAAACGCACGTGGACCTTATTGTGCTTCCTGCTGATGGTGGCCATGACGGCGACTGCGCAGCAATTTGCCAAGCAACCCGACATTGTGCTTCCCGATTCCATCGTCACGGCCTCCACCCAATGGGCCGACCTCGACAACGATGGCGTGTTAGACATCTTGTTGCTCACGAAGTCGCAAGCCGGAAGGAGCTATCTTCAATTTGTGAAGGGCGACACGGTGAACACGCCCGTGTTGTCGGTACAGAAGACCCGGACCCTTGAGGTGTCGGCTTTGGTGGTCACCGATTATGATCGCGACAATCGTATGGATGTTGTGGTCAGTGGTGTGAAGAATGCAGCGCGCGTAACGGCGGTGTATGTGAACCAGGGGGGATTTGTTTTTGCAGAGCAGCCCCTCACCCTAAGGCCGTTCGCGATCTTAAAACGCGCCGACCTCAACAACGACGGCCGCGAAGAATGGATCGCCAGCGGCGAACCCTGGACCTGGGACTATCCCACCACACTCTACATCCAACACGACGACCTCTCCTTTGGCGTATACGACTCCCTGAACATCAAAGCCACCGCCGTTGAAACCTTCGATGCCGACAGTGATGGCGACATCGACTTGTTCTTCAGCGGAAGCGTGAAGTCCGATTCATTGTTCACGGGCTTTCTGAAAAATGACCCTTTTTTTTATTTCAAGCGCTACCTCGGTTCTTCCCGCCAGGGAACAACCTCCATCGGCGACGTGAATGGCGATGGGTTGTTCGATGTGTGGGTTGCCGGCAAGGATAAAAACGGAACAGGATTTACAAGCCTGTATCAAAGCAACAAAGGATTGTATACCAGCGTGCCGTTGCCGATTACATTGAACAATGCACAACTTTTTGTGGCCGACTTCAATTCCAACGGCGTGGCCGATGTCCAGTATCGCGGTACAACGGCAGAAGGCGATGCGGTAAACATTATCGAATATGCTGCAGGTGATTATGATACCTTGGAGTCGACCAACCTAATCCAACAAGCGGTTGGCGACCTGGAGCACGATGGTGACCTGGATCTGGTTCAGCTCGTACAAGAAACTGCGCTGCATGTGGTGGTGTATAAAAATACCGAAGCACAAAAGAACAAAGCGCCCGGCGTGCCGGCCAAGGGCCTCGCCCTGCCAGTTTTTAACCGTCTGTTTGTGTATTGGGACAAACCCAGCGACGACCACACACCCAAGGCTTCACTACCCTTCGAGGTGTTTTTGCAGGGCGCACCGTAATAGCTGCCGGGTAGCTTCGAGTTGCTGAATGAAAAGCGACTGGTGTCGGCGCATGGCAACAATGGCACGAACAATTTCAAGTTGCTGAGAGATATACCGGCAGGAGCCTTCAATTTCTCCGTGCAGGCGGTAGACAATGCGTTGCATGGAGGTGCGTTGTGTATCGGCGGCCGCACACCCTGTGCCGACGCCACCACCGAGGAATTGTCGCTTTGCAAAAACGAACAAGCCGACCTCACCGCGCCACCCGAGACCCTGTGGTTTTCGTTTGCGAGCGGATTTTTAGGACAGGGTTCTACGTGGACGATAGGGGCGGATAAAACCGATACGGTATTCTCCTACACGCCGGCGCGCGGTGGCTGTGCGGCCTTGAAGCGCTACACATGGAAAATAAAGAACGATACCATAAAAACAGAGAGGTCGCAACGCTACGTATGTAAAGATGCGCCGATCACCTTCACCACCGAACCCGGTTGGCAAACCATCACCTGGACGAGCGACGTCAAAAAGGGGCTCGGGTCTGCGCCTTCCATCAGCTACACGGCAACCCAGCCCGACACGGTAACGGTCATCCTTACGAATGATGTGGGTTGCACGATCATCCGCAAAACAGGGTTGGGCATTAGCGTGCCGGACGTGAAGGTGACGCCGGAGGAAGTCAAGATCTTGAAAGGGGGTTCGGTGCAACTGACCGCCAGTGGTGCCGTCAGTTATTCCTGGACACCTACCACGGGATTGGTCGATGCCAATCTTTCGGGGCCGGTTGTATCTCCGATTGTGACCACACTCTATACGGTCACCGGCTATGATTCGTTGGGATGCCAGGGCACAGCCCATGCCAACGTGATCGTGGAAGTTTCCGGGTTCATTCCCAACCTGTTCACACCAAACGAGGACGGCCAGAACGATGAGCTTAGAGTGTATGGCCTTACCAGCGCCCAGAATTTCTCACTCAGCATCTATAACCGCGAAGGCAATCTGGTCTTCAAAACGCAGGACGTGAACGACGCTGTGCAGCGGGGTTGGGATGGAACACGGAACGGGTCGCGACAGCCGGCGGGTGTCTACTTCTGGACAGTGAAAGGTGTACTTGCTGACGGAGAAAGAGTATTGTTAAATGGCAAAGAGAGCGGATCTATCGTGCTGGTGCGATAAGAACAAATAAAGATGAGGAATTTAATACTGGCTGCAATTTGCTTAGGAGCATCAATAGGGTGCAGGGCACAGTATTTTCAATTCAGCCAGTACAATTTCACCCCCCAACGCATCAACCCGGCCACGGTGGCCACGAGCGACTACGCTTCGTTAAGTTTTGACTACCGGAATCAATCGACGGCGGGAGGCTTTCATTTGAACAGCAACATTGTGAATGCATCTTATCCCATCCTGTCGCGCAACGGAACGCGTTGGTCTGGGGTGGGCATTTCTTTGATGGACGATCGGTCCGGGCAGGCGGGCATCTTCAATACGCAGGAGGCGGCCGTGTCGTATGCGATCAACATCCCCATGGCTAAATACCAGGTGCTGGCCATGGGCGTGAAGGTGCTGTATCAAACCCGCAAGATCAATCTCGACGGCTTGTACACCGGCTCGCAATATATTCCTGACCGCGGCTTTGACGAATCGCTCGCATCCGGAGAGAACCTTGGACAACTCAACACCAGCTTCATGACCTTTAGCGCGGGCCTCTTCTGGCAACAAGAAGACCGCAAGGGAAACCGCCTCGCCTACGCCGGCTTTTCATTCTTCGACTTCAACCACCCCGACGATGCCTTCCTCGATGCGGCGAGCACGCTGCACAGCACGTCGGTGGCCACGGTGGGCGTTCGTGTCTATCAAAAAGGAAACATCAGCATCTTCCCCGAGGCGCTGTTGACGATGGGTTCCGGAACAGCCGTTTTCAATGTGGGTGGCATCACGCGCTATGATCTCAAGCCGGTGGCCAATCAACCGGCGACACATTTGGATCTCATTACAAAATATGTCATCGGCCGTTCGGGCATTGTGGGGTTGCAATTGCATCGCGAGAAGTTTGGTGTGGGCATCAGCTATGATTTTCCGGTGGTTACGCGGAACGTGGCCAACACGGGTGCGATAGAAGTCGGCGTGATATTTCGTAAGCTGGTCGTGTCCAAAAAGCGGAGCCGCGATGAGGCACAACGCAAGGCAACAGCAGGCACGGGAGGAAAGAAACTGGGAGCGACCGTCGCCGTAAAAAAACCTCAGCCGTGTCCGGCAGCAAAAGACTCGCTTCAAACAAAAGACAAGAAGGCCAAAGATGCCGCGCTCAGCGCACGTCTCAAACAAAAACAAGACTCCGTGCGCACACAAGCGCAAGTGGGCGCCGTGAGCCACACCCCGCTGGTCCTGGAAAAAGCCACACTCCATTTCAACTTCGAGTTCAACAGCACCGAACTCGATGAACATTCCCGCGAATACCTCGACGATCTGGCCAAGGCCCTGCACGACAACCCTGAACTGAAGATCAAACTCACCGGGCACACCGATAACATTGGCTCCGAAAAATTCAACCTCAAGCTTTCGCAGTACAGGGCGCAAACGTTGAAAGACTACCTGCTGGAACGCGGCGTGGAACCCTCGCGCATCACCGCCGAAGGCAAAGGCATGAGCGAACCCATTCGCGACAACAAGACGGAAGAAGGCCGGTCGCAGAACCGGAGAGTGGAGCTGACCATCCTATACCAGCAATGATCAACTGAACGAATGTATAACCCGGCCTTTAGGCCGGGGTTATCAAGTAAATATGTAACCGGGCTTTAGCCCTGACCACGCCAGCAGATGTCTTAGGCGGCGGCGGGTTGATGATGAGTTGTGTTTACTATACGTTAGTCGGAAAGTCAGGGCTAAAGCCCGCTGATACATTCGTTGGACTCCCCGGCCTAAAGGCCGGGGTTATTCCGGTGCCTTGTGCCCGTCGCGCATCACCGCCGAGGGCAAAGGCATGAGCGAACCCACTCGCGACAACAAGAAGGAAGAAGGCCGGTCGCAGAACCGGAGGGTGGAGTTGACTATCCTATACCAGCAATGATCAACTGAACGAATGAATAACCCCGGCCTTTAGGCCGGGGTTATCAAGTAAATATGTAACCGGGCTTTAGCCCTGA
>CBIHQM010000442.1:0-5730 GCA_966211885.1 uncultured Chryseolinea sp. | reverse complement strand
TGCGGTTTGATAGGTGATGTTCACCGTCTTCACACCGGGCCGAAGTAGAACGGCCAGCGGCTTCCCTAACAAACTGTCGGGGTTGCCTAATTTGAAGTCGGCGGGCTTGCCGTCGTCAAAGGTCACGCTATCGATGGTCAGATCCTTGGTGTCGAAGATGACGACGTCGGCGTCGGGTTGGGTTTTGATCTGCCAGCTGGCGGTGGCCTTGATGGTCTTGGTGTCGAAATCGACAGTGGCTTTCCATTTCAGGTGCGTCACGGTGGCGGTGCCGGGAACAGAAAAAGTGTGCGGGTCTTGTATTGTCATAACTTCGGTCGGCTTTTCAGCGGGAGAACATCCGTAAATGATCACGGCGATCAGGGATAAACATACTGCAAGATTCTTCATAGGTCAAATACTATTCATCCAAAGTACGTCGGCGCAAGTCTGTTAACCAAGAACATTCTGATAAAGGGCTTCTGTAATCTTCACCGAAAGCTTACCTTTATCACCCTACCCAAAAAACCCAATGTTATGAAAACCACCAAAATTGTACTCACCGTCGTTGCCCTCGTGGTGATGGCCAGTGTGCTGGTATCCTTCAAGCGCGCCGAAAACAAGCGCGTCGCCCTGGAACAGATGGCGCAAAATGTAGCGGACTGGGAACGCGCCAAGGCCTACACAAAATCTTACCTGGATGCTTCCACCGACGCCTCCATCAACTTCAAACCCACCGGCGAGATGCGCAGCTTCCGGCAACAAATGCTTCACCTCGCCGAAGCAAACTATGGCCTGTCCTCTGCCGCCGCCGGCAAACAAAGTCCCGTCGCCTTTGGCTCGATGGAACAATCCGACAAATACAAAACCAAAGCCGAGCTGACCACCGCTGTGATGGACAGCTATGACTACGTGATCGGCATCGCCAAAGGCATGAACGACACCATGGGCGGCGAAATGGTGAAAGTCTTCAACATGGACATGACGCGCCAGGTGGCTTTGGCCAAGACCTTCGAACACCAAACCCACCACCGCGGACAAACCACCGTCTATCTCCGCCTGAGCAACATCAAGCCCCCGGAAGAAAAATTGTTCTGATCGGCTCCAAACAAAAAAAGAGGCTTCCATAGGGAAGCCTCTTTTATTTTTCAAGAAGTCTGTCGTCTATTTACCGGCTTCTATACTTTCGTTCCATTCATACACCTTATCGGAGATCTCGATCAGCAGATTGGGATTTTTTTCCAGCGCATTGCCGATCACGATCATGTCGGCTCCGGCTTCCAATGCGTTGAACGCTTTTTGACTGGTGTTGATGCCACCCCCCACAATAAGGGGTATGCTCACCGACTTGCGCACGGTGGCGATCATTTTGGCACTGATCTCTTTTTCCGCGCCACTGCCGGCATCCAGATAAATGGATTGAAGCCCGAGCATTTCACCGGCCAGCGCGGTGCAAGCGGCCAATGAATATTTGTCGTCGGGGATAGGCATCGTGTTGCTGATGTAGGCCACCGACGTGATGCGACCCGAGTTGATGAGAATGTAGCCCGTCGGTATAACTTCCAGTTTTGTATTGCGGATGATGGGGGCGGCCACCACGTGCTGGCCGATCAACAGCTCGGGATTGCGGCCCGAGATGAGCGACAGAAACAACAACGCATCGGCTGTGGGCTCCACTTGCATGGAGTTGCCCGGAAAAAGCACTACGGGGATGGTCACATTTTCTTTGATCACTTTCACCACGTCCGCCAGGTTCGATGTGGTGACGAGGCTTCCGCCCACGAAGAAAAAGTCGATGCAGTTTTCGCTGGCCAGGTTCACCAGTTGCATCAGCCGTGAAGGATCTTCGGCCTTGTCGGGGTCGACCAATACGGCGATGGATTTTTTGCCCAGCGCATGCCGGTCGCGCAGGGTTTTAAGGACGCTCATTGCTTTTGTTCTTCTTTCTTATCGAATTGACCCTGGAGAAACTCCGAAAGTTTTTCCTTGGCCAGGCCCAGCAGGAATACGGTGGCCTGGCTGGCAATGGCCTGCCCCACTTGCGACACAATGCCGGGAGCAAAAGATTCTTCTTCTTCCACCTCGGCAGCGTCTGCGGGAGCAGCCTGCACCACTCTCAATTTTTGTGATTTTACTTTTTTACGTTTTTTGGAAGGGCCAGAGAACTGACGCACCAGCACGTAGGCGGCCGCCAGTGTTCCTCCGATGATGAGGGCGTTGGTGATGATCCGTTCCGTCTTGGCAGAGATCAACCGCACTTCATCTTCCAGATCCTGCCGGTGTTTGGCAGACTTCTTCAACAATTCCAATTTCGGGTCGTTCGATTCCAGCAACTCCATACGCGCTACTTTTTCTTTTTCTTCATGATTTCACCAAGCTGTTTTTCCAGCGTCTCGCGGATGCTCTCGCGCATCAACACAAGCAAAATGCCCACCAGCAAATAGAAGCCCGCCACGATGGCAAAGCCTACGGATGCACCCAGGGATTCGCCGATCTTAAAGGCCACGGCCATGCTGATCAACATAATAAACAAAGTGAACACGGCCATCAAAAGCCCCAGGATCAACACACGTGCCATGGCCTTGGCCACCTCTTCCTTGATCTCCAGTTTCATCAACTCGATGCGGGTCTCCACGAAGCCGGTGAGGTGTTCGATGAGGGTATCCAGTTTCAGAAATTTCAGTATTGATTCTTTCAGCACGGCTCTGTAAATGTGATCATGCAATATAAAGAGAAGATCACTCCATCCCAAACCGGGTGAGCTTTTCGGCCACGAGCGGGGCCTTTCCGGGGGTCAGGATCTCGTGCTGCAACAGGATCTTATAGGTGGCATTCATGTAATAGCGGTGGGCAACGGAATCGATGGCGTGCTCATAGTTGACCTGTGCCACAAACACCGAGTCGAACGACTGCCCGGCCACTTCCATTTTGGGGAGGATCTGCACGATGCAGGTTTTGAACTTCCCCTTCTCGTCTTCGCCATCCCAACAGAAACCTGGCCGGCTGAAACGAAACATCTGTTTGCCCACCAGCAAGGTGTTGTTCTTCATCGTCATCGGATAAATAAAGGCGGGCTCGGCTCCGGGCTCATCGCTGTTATATTTTGTCCATTCACCGGTTTGTGTGCGCACGTTGGTGCGGATCACCACGCGGTAGGGAGCGGTCTCACCCGTAGAAGTGGTCTCCGCATAGTCCAGATCCAGGGTCTTGATCGAGTCGCGGTTGAAATAAATAAGCGTGAAGGGCACAAAGAAGAACGTCACCAGGATGTAGACGAAACCGACCAGCCGGTATTTCAGTGCAAGCTTTCCCAATCCCTCCGCCAGGGCCATCGGCAACCGGCGCATCACCGGCACGGGGAAGAACAACAACACTCCGATAAAATTAAAAAGGAAGTGCGCGATCGCGATGCTGATGGCAGGCGCCGTGTTGGCGTTTAATGTGGCCGCGATAAATGCGGTGATGGTAGTGCCCACGTTGGCGCCCATGATGAAGGGCGCTGCTTGCTTGAGGTTGGCGATCTTCTTGGCCACGATGGGCACCACCACCGATGTGGTGATCGTGCTGGAACGAATGGCCGCCGTCGTCAGCAAGCCCCATAAAAATGACTTGAACTGGTTCTTAAAAAAGAAGCGGCCAAATTGTTCCGGGGACTTTGCCTTGAGCAAATTGGAGATCAGCCTGCGAAAGATCAGGATGGATGAAAACAAAAGGACCAGGGCAATGAACGCCAGGAAAAAAGGGCTCGGCACTTCCCGGATCAAAAATTCAATGACGGGACTGAAGCCCACCCAAAAATGCGAGACCTTGTTTTGCACCGGCGCAGCCACCGGACTGAAAAAGAAACTGGTGATCCAAGCCGAAAGCGACGACAGAAATCCATAATAATATTCCAGCGGGAAGAGCACCGTGGCGGTGAGGATATTAAAGAAGTCGTGATACGTGCCGGCCGCAACGGCGCGGCGAAATTCTTTTTTCTTGTTTATAAAGCTCAGCGACACGATGGTGCTGGTGATCGTGGTGCCGATGTTGGCGCCCATGATGATGGGGATGGCGCTCTCCAGCGTGATCGACCCCGAGGCCACCAGCGCCACCACCAGCGAGGTGGTCGTGGAGCTGCTCTGCAACATGGCGGTGATGAGCAACCCGATGAACAATCCCGTAAACGGATTTGACGTGGCCAGCAAGATGGTCTCTGCCACATTTTTCCCCATGTGTTGCAACGACGACGTCATCAGGTCGAGGGCAAACAAGAACAACACGAAGGCCCCGGCAATGGCCAGCACGATGCGGACGTTACTCCAGGCGTTGTGATTCGCGTTCAGGTTCGACTCGGTGTGTGGGACGGGTTCCAACTTCTTTAATGTGCGCTAAAAATACCTTTAAAATTCACAGGCCCTCCTGCATTAACAATAACTTAATACGCCGGGCAAGCGCTAGTTTTTCAAATATTCTTTTTTCAACAACGGGCAGATCTTATAGCGTTCGTCTTTGGTGTCGTCATACAGCGCTTCTATGAGCTCATACACGTGCTTCACACCGATGCGCTGGCACCACTCGAAGGGTCCATAGGGATAGTTCGTGCCCAGCTTCATCGCCAGGTCGATGTCCTTGCGGGTAGCGGTGCCGTCTTGCACGGTATAATAGGCCTCGTTGATGATCATGCACACGACGCGCGGCGTGACCAGGCCAACGCGATCGTCGACCAACAGGAAATCCGTTTTCAGCTCGCCGCAAATTTTCCGGAGGCGGGGTTCGTCTTCGGGTTTCCACAGGCTCACTTCCATGACCTCGCGCGAAAGAAACGTGGGCAAGCCGTTAAAGCCGAAGATCGTGCTTTCTAATGCGTGGTCGGTGAGGTGCACCAACTCGCCCAGGCTCACCTTGCACGTGTTGATGAAGGCGGTGGCGGCGTATTCGTTATAGATCTCGAACTGGTGCACTTCTTCTTCGATGATGAAGTCGAAGACCAGGTCACTGTTCCTCAAAAACTTTTCCGCATCGCGGTGCTCGTCTACCCGGGAGTAAATGTGCTTGTCACCAAATTTCTGGTGACATTCCTGCAGGTTGACCGGCTCACCGATAACTAAAATATTCATGCGCGAAGCTAAATCCGTTGAACGATTGTTTATTTTTGACGACTGCTAAATTAATTTTTAAACTTCACAAACATGGCAAAAACTGTTGTTTATTCCGCGGATGCACCCGAACCCATAGGTCCCTACAGCCAGGCCATCCAGGCCGGCAACATGCTTTTCATCAGTGGTCAGATCCCCATGAAGGCGGGCGAGATCGTGAAAGGCACCATCGAAGAAGAGACCACCCAGGTGATGGCCAACCTCGCCGCCATCCTGAAAGCCGCCGGGCTGGACTTTAGTGCCGTGGTGAAAACATCGATCTTTTTAAAGAATATGGGCGATTTCCCCAAAGTGAACGAGGTCTATGGAAAATATTTCACCAAAAACCCGCCCGCCCGCGAAACCGTAGAGGTCAGCCGCCTGCCCAAGGACGTGAACGTGGAGATCTCGTGTATTGCCCTGAAACCGTGATGTTTGACGGGGGACCGAAACGCGAATTTTTTGTCTAAATCCATTAAAAAACGAAGATTTTTGATGTGAATTTGGAAATTTAGGAATCGGAATTAAATTTGCACTCCCAAATCGATCACACCCACACACAACCAAGATTTTGCGGGAGTAGCTCAGTTGGTAGAGCACGACCTTGCCAAGGTCGGGGTCGCGAGTTCGAGTC
>CBIHQM010000441.1:0-5745 GCA_966211885.1 uncultured Chryseolinea sp. | reverse complement strand
TCGCTGCGGGAGGCCTGTTGGGCTGGGCTTCGGTTTTTTCTTTTGTTGTCCTTGTGGCTCGGGGGGGTGAGTGGCTTGAGGGGGTGGGGCCGGAGTTTTTTCTTTTCGTGCTGGGGGGATTTATTGCGCAGATGATCGATGGGTCGTTGGGGATGGCATATGGGGTGAGTGCGTCGACGTTTTTGATGTCGTTTGGGGTGCCGCCGGCGGCGGCGAGCGCGAGTGTGCATACGGCGGAGATCTTTACCAGCGGGGCGTCGGGGCTTTCGCATTTGCGTTTGCAGAATGTGAATAAGAAATTGTTCCGGAGCCTGTTGCTGCCGGGTATTGCCGGGGCGGTGACGGGGGCTTACTTGCTTTCTTCTTTTGAGGAATATAACTACATCCTAAAGCCCATCGTGGCAACGTATACGCTGGTGCTCGGCGTCATCATTGTGCGCAAGGCCATTCGAAAGCATCAGCCAAAAACGAAAACTAAAAATATTCCGGCGCTCGCGTCGTTTGGTGGGTTCATGGATTCGATCGGCGGCGGCGGATGGGGGCCGATCGTGGCGTCGACGCTGATCGCCAAGGGCAGGAACCCGCGCTACACCATCGGGTCGGTGAACTTGGCGGAGTTCTTTATCTCGTCGGCCAGTTCCATCACGTTCTTTGCGACCATTGGCGTGGGATATCTTCATATTATCGTGGGGCTTATCCTCGGTGGGCTCGTTGCCGCGCCCATCGCCGCACAGCTTACCCGGAAGCTGCCCGTAAAAAAAATAATGATCATTGTGGGTGTGGTCGTCATCCTCGTCAGCGTCCGTTTGATCGTGAAAGCCTTTCTTGCCTGACGGGTTCGTAACCAAAAAGGAATTTCTGTGTTAAGTTTTTGTTGAGCCTTCAGCGCCTCATTCGTTTGCATGGTCGGCGAAAAGGCGTCAAACGTCGTGTCTCAACGGGCCAGGCATGCCCTTTATGGATGGGTGATCCGCTTGCCCTGGAACCTATTTCAACGTTTTCCGATGCAGCGACCGTGCGTGTACGATAGAGACGTGCACCGGACGCGTTGGCGTGCGCACGTCACAATTGATTTTTGTTGGCGTATAAATTCTTTTATCTTGCGCCCCATTTATAGATTTGTAACCGACCCGGACCTTTTGAAATTGAATGGCACTACTCGAAAAACAACTTTACGTTAAGAAGTCAACGATCCCCAACGCAGGCCAAGGTCTGTTCACAAAGAAATTCATCCCCAAAGGCACGCTCATCGTCGAATACAAAGGCCGCCGCAGCACCTGGGCTGAGGTGAAAGACGAAGACGGCAAGAACGGCTACATCTTTTTCATCAACCGCAACAACGTGATCGATGGCCTGCCCTACAAAAGTGCGCTGGCTCGCTACGCCAACGACGCCCGCGGCCTGGTGCGCATCAAAGGACTGCTGAACAACTCCGAATATTCCGTCGACGGCGTGAAAGCCTACATCGAATCCAAGAAAGACATCCCGGCAGGTTCCGAGATCTTCGTGGACTATGGAAAAGATTACTGGAAAGTGATCCGTGAAAACGTGAAGTTGTGGAAACAAGAGGAGAAAGAAGCCAGACGGAAGAACGGCACCCCCCTGAAATCGAAGAAAGGCGCGGGCAAGAAGAAAGCTCACGCCACGGCTAAGCGAATGGAGCACGGGCACTGATCAGTGCAACGCTCGCTCCTGCTCGTCTAACCGCTGCGCAGCACTGGCGGCGTAGAGATCAAATCCTTTCCGGGCCGCCTCCGCGGCATAGGCCTTCAACAGGCGTATCGAATTGCCATTGACCTGCAAAGCTTCTGCCAAAATGGTGTAGGCACGAAACCCATTCAGATCCTGGGCGCGATAAAATTCTGCGGCCGCAATAATGCCCTCTTCAAAGTAAGGATTGTAAGTAGCCAGGATCGCATATTGCTTTTCTGCCGTCACCGAGTCTGCACTGGATTCGGCGACCACTGCCGTGTATAAAAATTTCTCCAGGCTTTGTGAATCATCGAACGTGATGTCCTTGTTGATCTGCCGTGCCAGCGCGCGCGCTTCTTTGCGGTGGGCCAGCATGAGCAACTCGAAGTGGCGTACGTTGTTGTAAAGATTTTTATCGGTCAGTTCCAGCCCGGCAATGCGGTTGAAGAGATTGATGGCGGGTGCCAGGCGATCGGCTTCGAAATAGCGGCGACTAAGATCCAGGAGCGCCTGCGCTTTATAGTTGGCGTTATCGAAGGTGTTGGCGATCCGGTTGAAATCCGTGGAGTCGCCCAGCCCAATGCGGTAGCGGCAGTATTGATATTTTTCTGCATCCGTTCCCTGGAGCACGTCCTGCGGCGGCATCGTCAGGATCTTTTTCATTTGCACAGAGATGGCCTGCCGTGTCACATCGCGGTCGCGCGACACCGAGTCCCAGGCCATCAGCGCTTCCGGGATCCGGCGGGCTTCCGTCAGGGCAATGGCGCTATAGAAACGCGCTTCCTTGTAGGCATACGTGTCGGCATACGTAAAATAGCTGTTGGCCAAATCCGGGTTTCGTTGCTCCAACGCCCACAATCCCATGATGTAATTGAATTTTCCCTGGTACTGTTGGCTCAGGTACACTTGCTCGGCCAATATTTCCAACGCTTTCGACACATTCCCCCGGTGATAATAGGAAAACGCCAATGACGACTTGAGCGCCTCACTAAAATCGCTGTTCAACGAATCGCTGGCAATGCGATAGGCTTCGTTGATGAAAACCGTGTCGACCGTCGTCGCATACTTAATGATGTAGTTGTTCAACAACGTAGCGGAATACAGGTTGAGTTGTTTGGCGGCGAGGGGATCCACCTTCGTCTTGAATTCCTGCGTTTGCGCAGTAGAGAGCGCCAGCGCGTTGCTCATCACCGCAGGTGCGGTAGCATCGAAAAGCTTTAGCACCGAATCGGTGTTCACCGGCACGTGCTCGGTGGCGGCCAGGGCGAAGAAGTTGGTTTCGGCCGAAGCCTGCGACAGACGGTTGCGCCGTGCCCGCTCCAGGTAGAACACAGACGAATCCAGGTTGTGGAGTTTGGCATAGACATAGCCAAGGTTGTTCTCCAGCGCGCCGTTGCCCGGCATCACATGGAGGCCATGCTGATATTCGGGGATGGCGCCTTCCAGGTTGCCTTCGCGCACATAGACGTTGCCGGCGTTGGTCAGCGAAAACGGTGTGGGGAGCTTGGCGTTGGCGTAGGCATAGTTCAGGTGAGCGCCCTCAAAATCGTAGCCCGCTGCCTTGAGACGGCCCAGGGCATAGTTGGAGTGGTTGTTCTGGAACGCCTGGGCGCGGCCTTTGTCGTAGAACGATAGCGCATAGGTGGGGTTGCCCATGAGCGTATACAGATCGCCCCCGCTATTATATAATCCACCCGTGCCGTGAAATACATATTCTTGCCAGTTGGAGTAGAAGACAAACGCCAGCATGGCAATCATGCCCGCAAAGCGATACGTGAAATAGGGCATGCGGGTGGGCTGGTACAACACTTTATACACCGCCATGTTGCGCGCCAGCAGCAGCACAAAATTCGAGAAGACATAGATGAAGAAGATCAACCCGTAGCCCAGGTGACTGAAGATGATGAAGTCGCGGATGATCTTCAGCGCCGGGTCGTTCGCGTTGCCCAGCAGCTGGGCCGTTGTGGCAAAGGCCATCGCACCCATCGCCAGGAAAAAATAGCCACCAAAGGGATGGTAGGGAAAAATATTGGCATACAAAGACTCGCGTTTGCGAAATCCCCATACCCCCAGCACTGCCGAGATGGTCAGCAACAAATACAAATTGATGTAAAGGAATTTCCAATGAACAATACCCAGCTCGTGCAAGCAGGTGATGATGAGGTTGGCGAGGTAGATGGCGCTGATGATCAAAAAATGGCGCAAACTTTTTGAAGCCCCCTGGTTGGCGATAAACACCAGCGACGCAAAAATTTCATGGGCAACGATGATGATGAACAACACCGTTACAATGATCGCAGGCGTGTAGCCTGTGAGCGTAAGTTGATAGAAGGGGAACGGAACGGTTGAAAAGATAGCGATCACCAGGGCCAGGAGGACCGTGAGCGAAGCAAAAAAGATCAGCCGGTAAACAAACGCGACCGTCGTCTTGATGCGATTGAAAAAGAACGCCGGTGCCACATACAAGAACAATACGATGGCCACTGGAATTTTATCATACCGTCCAAAGAGGCCCAGCACCTCCAGCCGGAGCCCGGCAAGGAGAGCAATGAACAAGGCCATGCCGATAAAAAACCAGAATCGCTCGATGGTGGTGATCACGGTGACAATGATGACCGCCGCGGCGACCATGATGATCAGAAAAAGATAGGAGGCTGTGGTGTTGGGAACAATGTCGCTGCCGTCGAGGTATTCGAAGATGACGTAGCTTTCACCGGGCACGCTCAGCTCGAAAGGCCCGAGGCGGAAACTGTGCACCGTGGTCTCGACCACTTTCTGTTCCTGCAATTTCTCCCAATGGATAACACCCTCCGGGCCACGATACCAACTGTACCACAGGAAGGCCAGGGAGAATATAAAAATGCCACCGGCCAGCGCCCAGACAACGCGGTACTCTTTCAGCCAGTTTTTCCAGAAGTTGAGGGGTTCCCTATCCATCTTAAATTAATTCGATATGCACTTACAAGATAAAAAATAAAAACCCGGAAGGTGCTTCACCACTTGCCGGGTCCATCAGCGATTCAATCATACACATTCGGCGCGGGCTGGTCCACTGTACCGACGACAACCCAAGAAGCAGGTAGTCGCACGTCCGGTGCAGGAGGGCGAGCCTATAACGCAAGGCAATTTATTCCAGTACTTTGGGTACGCGGAAATAGTCGGAATCTTTTTTCGGGGCATTTTTCAGGGCGCGTTCGTGGCTGAGGTGTTCTTTCACCTCGTCTTCGCGCAGCACGTTGATCTCGTGGCTCATGGTGGTGAGGGGCTCCACACCGGTGGTGTCCACTTCTTTGAGATGCTCTACCCAGTCCACGATGGCGGTCATGTCTTTCATCATTTTCTCGGCGTCCTTTTCGTCGAATTCCAGGCGCGAGAGGTGGGCGATCTTATCTAGCAGGGCACGATCAATTTTCATTTTTCAGGTGCTGTTTCAATTCTTGGTCTATGATGGTAAATACCTGCTGTTTCAGTGTGTCGATGTCCTTTGCCGTCAGACCGGTGGTTTCAACCGGTGTGTGAAAGATCACGCTCAGCCGATGCCAGCGCAGCAGGAATTCATCCGGCGGCAAAATTATCCAATTATATGGAATGGTGACAGGCACGATGGGAATTTGTTTCTCCACTGCCACGCGGAAGGCGCCGTCTTTGAAGGGGGCCATAATGGGGGTCTTTTTCGTCACAATGCCCCCTTCCGGGAAAATGATGAGGTTTTTGCCTTCGTCGATGGCTTCCATCGAGCGCTTCACAGACGTGTAGCGGCTTTTCAGCTTTTTGCGGTCCACCGTGATGTGGAGCTTGCCATACATCCACCCAAAAAGCGGAACCGTCTCGATGCCGCTTTTGCCCACAAAGATGGCATTGTGGGGCGCGAGGCCCATGGCGGGGATGTCGAGATAGGAGAAATGGTTGGAGCAAAAAATGTATTGCCGGTTCGGGTCCAGCTTCGTGCGATATTCCGTCCGGAAGGGCACGCCGATAAACGTGAAAAGCAACCGCGCCCACCACCGGTTCAAAATGCCCACCAACTTGTACTGGCTGGGGACCACGATGGGG
>CBIHQM010000440.1:0-5753 GCA_966211885.1 uncultured Chryseolinea sp. | reverse complement strand
GGAAATCATGGGTGGGATTTTCGGCGACAAAGCTGTTGGTGTCGTAGGAAGTGATTTTGAATTCCACTTCCCCCTGTGGCCCCGCAACGTCCGGGGTATAGTACACGGAACGCCCCTTGCGCAAGAGCTTGATCTCTTCGGTCACCAAGGTGTCGGCATTTTTGACATGGTAGGAAATACCCGTTAACATATTGTTACCTGCGTCCTTCCAAACCTCGTAGCTGTTCTTGTCTGGATTCTTGTCCAGAATTTTCCAGGTGCCCACAAGCCATTGGAAGTCCTTCACGTCCTGAGCCGTGCCGTGATGAGCAGCCAATAGGAAGACAGACAGCAGCCATGCGTTTCTCATGGCATGAAAGATAAAGACAGTGTACCTGAAAACAATCCCGGGCAACCCCGGTTATAATGACCCTGTGAACCGATCGTGTAAAATTGGCAGACGGGGACGAACCTAAATCCGAAACTTTTCGTATTTAGAGGACAATCCCTCCAAACCATGACAGAAGGCGCTGAAAAGAAGGCGGTTAGAGGCCATGAAAAACTGACAAAATTTACGTCAGAAGCCCTTTTGCCTGGTTTTTGTATGGGTAAAAACAGGTTAAAAATTTAGACTCAACATGAAAAAATTCGGTTCTCTTTTTTTTGCTGCCGTGCTGGGAAGCGCCTGCACGATAGCATCCTTTCAATGGCTGGATAAAAAGGACCCCGCGACCAAGCTCGAATACCTCACCGGTGTTCCGGCATCAAAAGTAGCCTATCGTGTAGACGAAAAAGGCGAAGCGGTTCCCCTCGACTTTACGGCCGCCGCCGAGAAAGTAATGCCGGCGGTAGTGTTCATAAAATCTACGCAAGACGGTCCTCATCGTCAGGAGCAGACCCAATCCATGGATCCCTTCCGCGAATTCTTTGGCCCTCGCGTGCCCCAAGGTCCCAGCCAAAGCTCAGGCTCCGGTGTCATCATAAACGCTGACGGCTATATTGTCACCAACAATCACGTGGTGCAGGATGCCGATGTGGTGGAAGTTACCCTATATGACAACCGTTCTTATAAAGCAGAAGTCATCGGCATCGACCCCGATACCGACCTCGCCCTCATCAAGATCAACCAGAAGGACCTTCCTTATCTTCCTTTCGTGGATTCTGATAAGGCTAAAGTTGGCGAATGGGTATTGGCGGTAGGCAACCCTTACAACCTAACGTCTACTGTAACGGCCGGCATCATTAGCGCAAAAGGCAGAAACATCAGCATTCTCAATCGGAACAATGGTGAAGGCAACACGGCGATCGAATCGTTCATTCAGACCGATGCCGCCATCAACCCTGGAAACAGTGGTGGTGCCCTGGTAGAGTTGAACGGTGGATTGCTGGGCATTAACACCGCGATCGCCAGCCCCACCGGATCGTATTCGGGCTATGGCTTTGCTGTCCCGTCCAACATCGTGAGCAAGATTGTGGAGGACCTCATCAAGTTCGGCGCGGTGCAACGCGGCTGGTTGGGTGTGTCGGTTGGCAGCGTGAACAGCGATTTGGCAAAAGAATTTGATCTCAAAGTAAATGAGGGTGCCTATATCTCCGGCTTCGCCGAGCATAGCTCTGGCAAAGAAGCCGGTTTGAAAGAAGGCGACGTAGTGATCAAGATAGACGAAGCGCCCATCAAGTCGAGCACGGCCCTGATCGAGTACATCGGTCGTCACCGTCCTGGAGACAAGGTGAACATGGTCGTCAACCGTAAAGGAAGCGAAGTGACAATCCCCGTGATCCTCAAAAACAGGGATGGAAAAGCCGAAGCCGTGACAGCCGCCATAAAGGATGAAGTTTCGGCCCTGGGCGTACAATTGGAGGAGATAGATGGAAAAGTCCTAAAAAAACTCGATCTTGATCACGGTGTCCGGATAAAAGCCCTCGGAAATGGCAAAATATCCAAGTACACCGACATGCGGGAAGGCTTTATCGTATCGAAAGTGAACGATCAACCTGTAAAATCCGTAAAAGAGTTCAACGACATCGTAAAGAAAAAGAAACCTGGCGACCTGGTGATTTTCTCTGGAACGTATGAAGACCTTCCGCGAGAATTCAACTACGCCTTGAGGATGTAAACAATAGATTAAGTAATTATTATGAGGAGATTGTTTAGAAAAGGCGAACGTGTTCGCAGCAAGATTGATGGAAAAGTGGTGGAGGTTTTGAAGTACATCAAAAACAATTTTGTCGAAGTGAAGTGGTTCGACCTGGAAGCCAAAGAGGTAAGGACAAACAAGATCAAGGAAGATAAGCTCTCCAAAGCAGCATAATTCTGTAGAAATTGAAACCCATTATTCTCCATTGCCCGGCACCGTCGGGAGAAGAGAATAATGGGCTTTCGCTTCACTATCCTTCCCAACAAACGCTAACTTTGCCGTTAGACGCTTAGACCGTATTGTTATCAAAAAGTTCGAGATCCCATCCCATTATAAGTCGGCCATCACCGGAAAGATCAAGGAGTGGCGACGTTTGAAAGACCTGCGCAAACAGGATTTTTCCCCTACCATTTTGGATTTCGGTCCCGTCCAATTTTATATCGCCCGTCATTTTGGATTTTGCTATGGCGTGGAGAACGCCATAGAGATCAGCTATAAAGCATTGGAGGAAAACCCCGGCAAGCGCGTATACCTCCTCAGCCAGATGATCCACAACCAGGAGGTGAACCAGGATCTGCAAAGCCGTGGCATCGAATTCATCATGGACCCAGAGGGCAACCAATTCATCCCCTGGGACACGCTGAAACCGGAAGACGTGGTGATCGTGCCGGCCTTTGGAACCACGCTGGAAATAGAGCAGCTGTTGCAATCCAAGGGCATGGAAGTTCAGCAATACAACACCACGTGTCCGTTTGTTGAAAAAGTCTGGAACCGCGCCGAAAAGCTGGGCACAGACGAATATACCATCATCATCCACGGCAAACCCAAGCACGAAGAAACACGCGCCACCTTTTCGCACAGCGCGCACCATGGAGCTTCCGTGGTGGTGCGCGACATGGAAGACGCACATGCCCTGGGAGCCTACATCACCGGAAAAAAATCAAAGCAGGAATTCTACAAAGAGTTCGAAGGAAAATATTCAACGGGGTTTGACCCGGAACGCGATCTGAAGAAAGTTGGTGTGGTCAATCAAACCACCATGCTGGCCACCGAGACGCAAGCCATTGCCGACTACTTCAGGCAGTTGATGCTCCAGCAATATGGCGCAGAGACCTTGAAGCAGCATTTTGCCGACACAAGGGATACACTGTGTTACGCGACGAACGATAACCAGGAAGCTACCTATAAATTATTGGAAACGGATGCCGATCTGGCGGTGGTGATTGGGGGATATAATAGCTCGAATACTTCGCACATCGTGGAATTGTGCGAGCGTAAATTCCCAACCTACTTTATCAATTCAGAAAAGGAGATTATTTCGCGCGAAGAGATCCGGCATTTCAACTATAACCGGAAGGAGAAAGAAAAGACGCAACATTACTTACCCGACAAAAGCCCCGTAAAAATCATTCTGACCAGCGGTGCCTCTTGCCCGGACACGTTAGTGGATCGCGTATTGTTGCGTCTTTTAGAATTCTTCGTTACTGCGAAAAGTGTGGAAGAAGTATTGAAACCGTTTGAACGTTAAGCGCTGGCTACTTTCTTGCGGCCTTCCTCTACTTTTTTACCATTTTTATGTTCGCCCAGGATGATCACATCCTTGGTGTTCTCATACTGCCTGGCGGCTTGCATCATTGCCTCTTTGGTGTCGCGAATAACGATAATGCCCGACTTTGCGCCTTTGTTACGCAATTCAAGATAAAACCCGTCTTTTTTCTTCTTCGGTAATACTGGAGGTCTTCCCATGGTTGTATTTTTTTAGATGAACCGGTGCTGCTAAATGCCTCACCCTTACTGAGTAAAACCGGAAAACCCGGTCATTAGTTCGGCGCGCAAAGATGGCGAAATTAATCGGCTTATCCTCATGATTTCGGAAGACCGGCCGATCGCGCAATCTTCTATCGATTTCGGAGGGATGAAAAAAACAGAAGGCCCGCGAAGGGGCCTTCCTGTAAAATTTTATGAAACTATTTTCAGGCGCTTCATCAGGCGCGCCCGTCGTTTACCTTGGTCTTGAACTTCGTGAGTTGCATGCGCAGCGCGTCGGCGGCCAGGTCGGTGGCCGCTTCAAACGAACGGGCCTTCTCGATGGCAAAGAGCTGGTTGCCGGGGACGCGAACTTTGATTTCCACTGTTTTATTTTCAATTCCTTCGTTGTTTAGGCGCAGAAAAACTTCACCATCCACTAACCGGTCATAAAAGGTCTCCAGTTTATTCAGCTTTTTCTGAATGAAATCGATCAGCTTGATGTCTGCATCGAAGTGGATGGAATGCACTTGTAATTTCATAATGGTAAAAATTTAAGTGAAACAATAAACAGTCCGGCATTTCTTACGACCTGCCAGCAGTCGGTGAGTAGTTATCTCGTCATGCGCGCCCTGGGTTTATAGTGGTTATAAGGTATAATGCTTTGTACATAGAAAAGTTACGCTTTAGGGTGAGCTTGATCGAAGACCTTCTTCAGCTTCTCCATCGAGTTGTGTGTATACACCTGTGTGGCGGCCAGGCTGCTGTGACCCAACAAGTCCTTCACGGCGTTGATCTCCGCTCCTTTGTTCAATAAATGTGTCGCGTAAGTATGCCGCAGAACGTGCGGACTGTTTTTCTCGGCCGTAGTGTGCTGGCCAAGGTATTTCTTTACCTTCCTGTAGATCATCATCGGGTAGCAGGGCTCGCCCGTGTTGGTGACAAAAAAATATCCGTGTCCTTTCAATTCCACTTCCTTGTTTCTCAAGGTCCGGTAGGCTTTGATAGTGTTAACGATTCCGGCGGCGAAAGGGACCACTCTTTCCTTGTTTCTTTTGCCGAGCACTTTAATCGTTCGTCCATGAAGATCAATTTCATTTTCTTTCAGTGTGAGCAGCTCCGACAAACGGATGCCTGTGGCATAGAACAACTCCAGGATGAGTTTGTCGCGCACACCGTCAAGGCCGGGTCCGAACTCGGTGTCGTCCAGCAAATGGGCCATATCGCCTTCCTTGACAAAGGATGGCAATCTCTTTTTTGTTTTGAGTTGGGTGATCTTCTGCAGCGGATCCTTGCTGATCACTTCTTGTCGCAGCAGGAATTTGTAGAAAGAGCGGAGGCAAGCAATTTTCCGGTTCACCGACGCAGCGTCCAGATTGTTTTCCACCAATTGAATGATCCAAGTGCGCACCACGCCATGGTCTGCGGTCTCGGGCGTATAGTCGGGAAATGTGTTGGCAAGAAAAACCGTGAACTGATCGAGATCCGTTTTGTAGGCCAGCACGGTGTGAGCGCTAAGCCGCTTTTCGAATTGGACGTATTTAAGGAAGGATTCTATCATGCTTGCTACACCAAACCCAGCAGTAGAAGCAATGTAAAAAAATAATACCCTTTAAGAAAGCTTAAAGGGTATTAGTGGATATAATGAGCATAGATTGTTGATAACTTTTCAGCTATCAACAAAGTATTCAGGTCAAAAAAGGGTAGAGAATCCTTAGACTTTGGTCTCAGCAAGTCTCATCTGCTCGCGGTAAGCGGCGCGGATGATCTGGGCACGACGGGTAACCGAAGGCTTTTCAAAAGCTGTCCTGGAACGCAATTCCTTCAAAACACCGGTTTTTTCGAACTTCTTTTTGAAGCGCTTCAGGGCTTTGTCGATGGATTCGTTTT
>CBIHQM010000439.1:0-5848 GCA_966211885.1 uncultured Chryseolinea sp. | reverse complement strand
CGGGCAAAGACCCGGTGGCCTTCCGGCTTGACCTGCTGGCCAAAGCCAAGACCACCCCGGTGGGCGCCATCAAGTACGACATCGACCGCATGAAGGGTGTGATCGACCTGGTGGTGGAGAAATCGCAGTGGGGCAAAAAGAAGGGCGTGTCGCAAGGATTCAGTGTTTATTTCTCGCACCGTTCGTATGTGGCCCAGGTGGCGGAGATCGAAATGAAAAAGGGAAAACCCGTGCTGGAAAAGATCCATGCCGCGGCCGACTGCGGTGTGGTGGTGAACATCAGTGGCGCCAACCAGCAGGTGCGGGGTGGCGTGACCGACGGATTGGGTCATGCCCTGTTTGGCAGCCTCACGTTCAAGGATGGGGCCGCAGAGCAAAAGAACTTTAACAACTACCGCCTTATCCGCATGAAAGAAGTGCCCGCCATCGACGTTCATTTTGTGAACAACGGCATCGACCCCACCGGTCTTGGCGAACCCGCGCTGCCACCCACGGGGGGGGCGGTGGCCAACGCCCTGTTCAAGGCCCTGGGCAAACGGCTTTATAATCAGCCGTTCACCAAGCAGGAAGAACTAAAAGGGGTGAGTTTGGGTGAGCGTTTGTGAGAGGAAATGAACATAAAAACAGAAGGAAAAAGCCGGCATGCAACCGGCTTTTTCTTTTTGGCGTCTTCACCACGGGGTGAAACTTTATAGTGACGAAAAGATTTCGCGCCTGTGAAAATCTTTCTTTACTTTGAGAACGACACGTTAATAACTCAACCCATCCATAACCTAAACCTCAACTCTATGCGAAAACTCGTTTTGCTAAGCCTCCCTGTGCTGTTGTTCATGGCGGCCTGTAACAAGGCCCCCAAATCGGAAGTAGCGGCGATCAAGCCCACACTCGACACCCTCGTGGGCGAGTTCTACGAAGACTACCTGAAATTTTCTCCCCTCAACGCCACCGTTATCGGCGACAATCGCTACGACAGCTTGTTACCCAACACGTTGACGGCCGACTATCGCAACCAGGTAAAAGAACTTTATTCCCGCTATCGCGACCGCGTCACCGCCTACGATCGCGAAAGCCTGTCGGAAGACGATCAAATGAACTACGATGTGTTGCTGTGGGAGTGCGACATTGCGCTGGACGGCCTCAAGTTCAAGGATTACCTGCTGCCGGTAAATCAATTCTCAGCCATGCACTTATTCGTGGGACAGATGGCCAGCGGCGCCAGTATCCACCCGTTCAAAACGGTGCAAGACTACGACAACTGGCTCAAGCGCTTGCATAAATACGAAGCCTGGTGCGACACGGCCCTGGTGAACATGAAGAAAGGCATTGCCGAAGGCTATGTCCTCCCCAAAGTGCTGGTGCAGAAAACCATTCCCCAGTTTGCTTCGATGGATCATGGCCCGGTGAAGGACCACTTGTTCTACACGCCCATCAAAAACCTTCCCGCCGATTTCTCGGCCGACGACAAGGCACGCCTCACGAAGGCTTATACCGAAATGATCGAAAAGCACATCATTCCGGCGCACCATAGGATCAAAGAATTCCTGGCCACTGACTACCTCAAAGCCGCCACCGACAAATCGGGCATCGATGCCATTCCCGGCGGCAAGGATTATTACAACTACCTGATCCGGCTCTACACGACGACCACAAAACCTGCCGACGAGATCTTTGCGCTTGGCAAAAGCGAAGTGGATCGCATCACGAAGGAAATGGAAGCCGTGAAGGAGCAAGTTGGATTTAAAGGCGACCTCCAAGCCTTCTTCACGAGCCTGCGGACAAAAAAGGAACTCACCCCGTTCACCAAGCCCGAGCAAGTGATCGCCCACTTCAACGAGATCCATGAGCGCATGAAGCCCAACCTCGCCAAACTGTTTTCCAAAACGCCGAAGACACCTTTCGAGGTGCGACGCACGGAAGCGTTCCGCGAAGCATCGGCCAGCGCCGAGTATAACCCGGGCTCCAAAGACGGATCCCGTCCCGGAGTGTTTTATGTGCCCATTCCCGACGTGAAAAAATACAACGTGCTTTCCGATGAAGACCTGTTCCTGCACGAAGCCATTCCCGGTCACCACTACCAGATCGCGCTCCAGATGGAAAATACAACGCTCCCGAAATTCAGGACCATCACCAACTACAGCGCGTATGCAGAAGGTTGGGGATTGTATTCCGAGTCGCTCGGTAAGGAATTGGGATTGTATACCGATCCCTATCAATACTTCGGTATGTTGAGTGCCGAGATGCACCGCGCCATTCGCCTCGTGGTCGACGCCGGCATTCATACACAAGGTTGGACACGCGAGCAAGCCATTCAGTATTCGAAAGATCACGAAGCCAGAACGGAACAGTCTATCGTTGCCGAGATCGAGCGCTACATGGCCATCCCCGGTCAGGCGTTGTCTTATAAAATCGGGCAATTGAAAATCCGCGAGCTTCGCGCCAAAGCAGAAAAAGAACTCGGCGATAAATTCAACATCTCCGAATTCCACAATCAAGTGCTGGATTCGGGTGGAATACCACTCAAAGTGTTGGAAGGAAAGATCGACCGGTGGATTGCTTCGTTGAAAAAACCGGCGTAAGGCTGATTAAATCGGATAAACAATAAGTCGAAACATAGAGGCGCTCCAGGTTACACGTTAGCCCGGGGCGCTTTATTTTTCGGGGCTATTGTTCCAGTAGATCTTCAGATTATGCGTTGCCCTGCCTGCGGCCACGATATCTTTTTTGCCATCGCCATTCAAGTCGGCCACCACGAGATCTTCGCAGGCGATATCGTAGTCTATCGGTATACCCCGCCACATCGATAACTTTTTGTCTTTTGGGACGGCATGCCAGGAGCCGAAAGTTGAATCGGCTGGAATATACAGCATGATGCCGGTTTGCTGATAGGTATTGGGCTCACGCCAGCCCACCACGACCTGGCTATCCCCACGGCCCAGAACATCGTCCACGGCTAGCGCGTGGCCTTGGTTGAATCCCTTCATGGTTGAGCGTTGGGTGAGCGCATTTGTTTTTCCGTCGGGCGTGTAAATGGACATGATTGTACCGTGCATCGGTTCGATCGTGGCGATCATAATGCCTTGGGGTGATTTTGCGCGCCGCACTTCGCCAATGCCTTTATCGGTCAGGATCACGGGCCCCGCTTTCCAGGCCAGGCCCGTATAGTTGAAAGACTTAATGCCTTCCTTGCCACCCACATAGATCGATTCGTTTTTCGCTTCGGGGATTACATCGAGATTGTGCGTAAGATGCATCGACCGGTCGATCACGGCATATTTCCATTGCGAGGCGTTTTCGATGTGTTGGGCCGGCGGGATGTAGGCCAGAATTTTCACGCCTTCGCCTTCGCCATTTTGATTTCCACGACCATGCAAAGGCACTACGACCAGGTGATACTGTGTTGGGCTGACTTTGACCCAACGCATGCGGTGTACGGTGGGCTCGTGATGAAGCTCGGTGGCCGTCCAGTGTTGCGTGGGATCTTTGGGGCGCGAAAGGTAAAAGACGGCACCGGATTTCAAAGTGTCGAGCGTTTCCGAGGGATTCCATTGCGCCCCGACCGCGACTTCCACTTTGCCATCGCCATCGATGTCGCGTGCTGCGATGCAGACGTTGTCGGAAGCGGTCAGGTTCTCGGCCATGACGAAGCGCTTCCAGTCGCCATTGCGATACCAGACGAATTGCTTTTTGTCGGCCAGGAGAATGTCGGGCTTCTTGTCGCCGTCCACGTCGCCGATCGCAAGTCCGTACCCAATGGATATCGACGGGTCGACGACTTGCGGTCGAAACTCGGGGCCACCTTCAAAAAGTGCCGCCACAAAAATGGCAAAGAAATAACCGGGCATAAGCGTAGCGTGTTGTTGTCTTCTAAATTACCTTTAAGTACCAGCACTTCCAAGTGGAACGGTGACCGGCGACCCGTCGCAAGGCTGGTTTGATGAACTTGAGATTTTTTGAATAAATCCATATTCCATCCAAAATATTGACCGCCAACATTACGTCCCTATCCCAATGAAGCAGAACACTACCGCACGCGCCATCATCACCGGGGTTACCGGCATGGTCGGAGAAGGCGTATTGCACGAATGTTTACAAGACAGCGCCGTGGAAGCAGTGCTGGTGATCACCCGCAAACCCAGCGGCGTGAGCCACCCTAAACTAAAAGAAATCATCCACGCCGATTTTTTTGATCTCACGCCCATCCAGAACCAGCTCACCGGCTACAACGCCTGCTTTTTCTGTTTGGGGGTTTCGTCGGTGGGGATGAAGGAACCGGAGTATACAAAAATGACCTACACGCTCACGATGCACGTGGCGACGATATTATCCAAACAAAATCCCGGCATGACGTTTTGCTATGTTTCGGGAGCCGGCACCGACTCCACCGAGAGCAAGGGCATGTGGGCGCGGGTGAAAGGAAAAACGGAGAACGACTTGTTCAAACTTCCCTTCAAGCAGGCCATTGCCTTCCGGCCGGGATTCATGTTGCCCACGCCGGGGTTGAAGAATGTACTTCCATTTTATAAGTATGTGAACTGGATGTTCCCGGTGAGCCGTAAACTCTTTCCAAAATATTTCTGCACGCTGGCAGAGGTGGGACAGGCGATGATCCATACGGTGACGGTGGGCACTGAGAAGAAGATATTAGAAGTCCCCGATATTGTTGCGCTGGCGCACGCGTAGAGGAAATGCAGTTTAAACCGCAAAGGCGCAAAGAGCGCAAAGTTAACGCAAAGCAAAACTTTGCGCCTTCTTTGCGTCCTTTGCGCCTTTCTTTGCTCGCCGAAGCTTTAGCGTAGGCGAGGCGGTTAAATGTATTTTTACTTTTTCTCCGGCGCGTCCCACGCCGGTCTGGAGATGCCATTCAAATCCCACACGACTTTACCATCGCGCAGCGTAAGCTCACAGTCAAATTTCTGTGTACCCTGGAATTTGGCTCCACTGGAATCGATAAATCCAAATTTTCCCGTCAACACACTAAACACCGCCACATCGGCGCCGGCACCGGCCGTGAGGTGACCGAGGTCATCGCGGTGGATCACTTGTGCGGGAGCCCAGGTAGAAGCTTTGATCACTTGTTGCAGCGGCATGCCCATGCTGAGAAACTTGGACATCACGTTCAGTTGATCCTTCATGCCGGCGTTCATGCTGCCGGTGTGCAGATCGGTGCTGATGGTGTTGGGATAGAAGCCGCTCTTCAATGCGGGTATGGCTTGCACGAAGGTGAAGCTTCCGCCGCCATGGCCCACGTCGAACACAATGCCGTTGCGTTGGGCTTCCACTACAAAGGGAAGTATTTTTCCATCGGGGCCCACGATTGGCTGGCGTCCGGCTAAGCGCGCAAATGTATGCGTGAAGATGTCGCCGGGGCGGAGGTGTTTCGTGAAGAGTTCCTGGATGCTCAGGTTGGGGATGTGTCCGCCGAAGTCCACGATCACGGGCACGTTGGCGCTCTTGCCGGCTTCTACAGCGCGATCCACCGGATCCCACTCGGCACCGGTATAGTGCGCGACTTTAATGCCGACGATCTCGCGGTGTTGTTTCACCACCATGGCCGTCAGTTTGGCGTCCATGTCGCTGAGGTTTTGTTCGTAGGGGCCACCGCGCATGCCTTCGCCCACAATGTTGAGGAAGGAGAGCACGCGGGTCTTCGAATGGGCGATAACGTTTGCCTTAAAGGTGTCGAATGTTTTCCACCCGGCACCGCCGCAATCCACCACCGTGGTCACACCGGCCCGAAAGGTAAAACCATCCGGAGGAAGTGCTTCGAATCCGTCGCCCAGGTAATGATTTTCCTGGGTGCCGAAGAAGTTGTGTGAGTGTATATCGATAACGCCGGGCGTGACATACA
>CBIHQM010000438.1:0-5850 GCA_966211885.1 uncultured Chryseolinea sp. | reverse complement strand
GATGCGTCCCAGTACACTGCCGAAACGGATCTCGGCGATGGGTTTAAGTTCCAGCCCGTTGTTGTGGATGACGCCGAGTACGACGAGGATCAATCCCCGTTTGATGACCTTGAGCAACAGTTGCTCACGCGTCTTGCCCTTCTCCAGTTCCTTGGCCATGGAGTAGGGTGTGGCTACGCCGGCCAGGAAGAGGAAAAGTGGAAAGATGAGGTCATAGATCCTGAACCCGTGCCAGTCGGGGTGGGTGAATTGATGAGCAATGGCTTCCATCGCCGGTGAGCCGGTGATCTTGGCAAGGGCGTGAAAGATCTCTTCGCCGCCGATGATCCAGAACATGTCGAAGCCCCGGAGGGCATCGAGGGAATACAGGCGTTGGGTTGGGGTGATGGAAGCCATGCTGAGGGATTGTGTTTTTATTTGGAGAGGTCTTTGATCCGGATGTTTTTGAATTTCACGACGGTGCCGTGGCCCAGGAAGGCAATGTGACCTTTGTGGCTGTTCAAGCCCGGGTGATCCTTGTGATCGAGGGTCCCGTTCTTGGAGGCTTTCTTCACGTCGCCCTCCACGATCACCGTGCCGTTGAGGGTCACTTTGATGTTGTCACCTTTCACCTGCACTTCTTCATAGTTCCATTCGCCCAGCGGTTTGAGGAACTCGCGTTTTGCCGGTATGATCCCGTAGACAGAGCCGTGATATTGATAGACTTCCAGTTTGGAATATACCGGTGCCGTGTTGTCGAGGATCTGGATCTCTTTTCCAACGTAAGCCACATCGCCTTCTAACGGAGCGTGTATACCCAGCCCGTTGTTGGCGCCGGGGGTGAGCTGGAATTCAAAGCGGAAGATGAAGTCGCTATATTCTTTTTCGGTGTTCAGGTTGCCGTGGCTTTCGTTTGTGGGATAGATGGCGATGGTGTTGTCTTCCACGACATAATCTGTTTTGTTGCCCACCCATCCGTCGAGGTCTTTGCCGTTGAAGAGCACGTCATAGCCTTGTGCTTTTTCTTCCTGTGTGAGTTGATACGGCTTCGAGTTGAGTTCTTTCACATAGAGGTTGCGGAAGGCCAGTTCGGTGCCGTGCGCTTGCAGTTCGATGGCTTCTTCGGGGAAGATGGGGAGCGTGCGATCCCAATAATTTTCCATGACCACATTGTCGACTACCAGCACGCCGTTGAGGTGCACCGTTACGTGTTCGCCGATCATTTTGATGTGGAAAGTGTTCCATTCACCAATCGGGTTGTCGGCCACCACCAGGGGTGTGCTTCTTTCCTTTTGATTGTTGTACAAGCCACCGGAACCCACTTGCGCGCCGACGTCGATGCGGGCGAGGTCCCAGATCTGTATTTGCGGGGAGCCGCGGAGATAGATCCCGCTGTCGCCGTTTTTGGAGATCTTCCAGTCGACGAGCATTTCAAAGTCGCCATAGGGGCGCGCGGTGCAGAGGTTGGCGCCGTCGCCCTGGAAATAGATGCAGCCGTCTTTCACGCTCCAGTTGTTTTTTATTTTGGCGTTAGCTTCCGCCTGTTTTTTGGCGAGCACTTCCTTCGTCATTTTAGAACGCGCGATCGGGTTCTCCACCAGGCCTTGCCAGCCGGAGAGATCCTTGCCATTGAAGATCGACTCATATCCTTTTGTGTAAGGCATCTTTTCCATGTAGGTGCGTATGTCGATGCGTTCGTATTGGCTGTCGGCGCCGGTGAGTTTGTCCAACATGTGTTGCAGGGTGTTGCGTACTTCAACACCGGTGAGACCGGGTTTGGCATCGGACGTGGGCAGCGCAATCTGCATGGCCGAGCGGCTGGCCGCGCTGCTGAGATTGGCATCGTCGATGTATTGGGATACGAACATGAGCGACAAGAAGGTTCTCACACGGCCTGCGGCTTCGATGACGTTGCTTTGTTCGTCTTTGTTGGCGGCCAGGGGCATGATCTCGCGCAACAGGAGCAGCTTCTCATCGTCGGGCCAGGTAGAGGCGGCCACCTGTGAAATGAACGCGTCGAATGCGGCGGCGTGATATTTCTTTAAGCTTTCGTCTTTGCGGATCGCAAGCAATGTTCTGGCGGCATCATTGTTCTGCCAATGGGTGAGCGCTTCAAAGGCTACCTCCTTTTCTTTTCCTTCGCCTTTATAGAAAGACGCGACGACTTTTTCCAAGGCACCGCTGTCTTTCACATAGGGAAGAACGGGAAGCAACTTGGTTTTTTCTTTTGCGTAGGCGGCGTCCAGCAGGGCGATGGAATTGGCATCCAGGCCTGACGCGAGGGCAGATTGGATGGCCTTTATCTCGTTCTCGTTTTCGGTTGCTGCGAGCATGGTGAGCAATGCCGGCGTGTTGCTGCCAGCCGAAACGGCGGGCAACGCCTCGAACGCGGCACTTTTCACGGCGGCATCACTGGAGGCGGTGAGTTTGGCGACCACATCAAATTGATTGGTGGCGCGTCGTGCTCCCAACATCTGAAGGAGGGCAACTTTGTTCTTCGGTTGGGCGGTTTCTATTTTCTGAGCGATCAGTGCACCGTCTTCCTTGCCGGCCAATTGGAGCGCCGCTGCTTTGGCTGCGCCGAGTTCGGCGTCATCCGTTGAACGGAGCACGTAGTCCAGCAGAGGGGCGACATACTTTTTGTCTTTGCTCGCGGCAATTTCCGCCGCGGCCACCATGCGCGTTTGCTGTTCTTTCGACGAAAGGGCGGGCAGTACGGTGCTTTCGATAAAACCCGCATTGCGATTTGCTTTCGACAACATTGCCAGGATATCGGCCTGTGCCGCACCCGTTGCTTTTTTATATTCCTTTGTCCAGCTCTTCAAGGCTTCGGGACGATTGGCGGAAAGCACGGCGACTTTCAGTACCTCCTTTTGATATTCGCTATCAAACAAGCTGCGGTCTTTGATAAGGACCTTTACAGAGCCATCGGGATCGGCCAACGTGAGGCCTTTCAAGGCGGCGAGTCTGAAGTGTTGTTGGTCAGGTGCCGGGGTGTTCTCCAACATCGTCTTGCTGATTTCCTTTGCCAGTGTGGCGTTCCCGTTCACCGTGATTTGGTGCAGGTACTCTACCAGCGCCGCGGTGGCTTCGGTAGGATCATTCTTGAACCCCACTTTTTTTGCTTCTGCCAGCAGGAGGTTTGAAGACGTGGCATCGGCCAGCAAGGCGAGGGCCCACAACGCTTGTTTCTTCACCTGCGGATCATTGTTAGCGGCCAGCGCAGTGATGGACGACAGGGCGGGTTTATACTTAAAAGAGCCCAGTGACTTGATCAGTTTTACCTGCGTCTCTGCCGGCTGACTGGCCACCGCGTTGGCAATGGCCTTCCGTGCATCTTCCGTATCGATAGAAACCAAAGCGGAAATCGCCTGATTGAAGAGGTCTTTATTAGAGATGTAGGGCGCCAGCACGGACACAGCAACATTGGAACCGATCAGCTTCAGATTGTCTATGAAATAAGCTTTCACTTCCACGTCGCTCGTCTTTCCCAGCGCCGCCAGGTAAGCGCGTTCAATTTGTGCCTTGTCCTCTTTGGAGGTGGCATAGTGGGTGAGGAGGGACACGCCATAGCGATAGGGTATGCCCGCGGCGTTGCCATTGGGCTGAACCCCTTCGGCGAGGGCCGCGATGCCGGCATCGCCAAAGCCTATGATTTCCTTGTAGAGACGGAGGGCCTGGGGATTGTCGGTGGCGGGCAGCAGGGCCAGCACGTCCGCTACTTTTGTTTTCATCAAACGCTGGTCCTGGGCCCAAAGCACTTGGGGTATGAGCAGGGACAGGAACAGGGCGATGCGTATGAAGGTAGTTGGTTTCATTTTTTCGATAGGTTCTTTACGTAATGACTAGATTTTCCAGGCGCCGCGCATGGGCTGATGGATCAGGCGGTTTGCCGCTTCATCGTTGATGAATTCCTGTTTCACCGGGTCGAAGTCCAGGGACCGGCCCAATTGCAGGGCGATCTTACCCATGTTCACGATGGTGGCGGAGCGGTGGCCGTTCAATTCGTTGAGGGCGAATTTCTTGCGGGTCTTCACGGCATCCGAAAACAGGCCTACCTGGGGTTCCGGGTCGGGCAAGGTGTCGATCACTTTGAGGATGTTGGGTATGTCTGACCGGAAGCCACGGTAGATCTTTCCTTTGGGGCCTTCGATGTAGGGCACGGAGGTGTCTTTGTTTTCGCCGTCGAGGATGATCTTGCAACCGTCGGCATAGGTAAACTCGATCCTTCTCCAGGTTCCGACGGCGTCGTCGTGTTGCTGGGGAGCGTCCACGTCCACGCGGATGGGGCTGGTGTTGTCTTTGCCGAGGAAGTATTGCACGGGGTCGATGTAGTGTTGTCCCATGTCGCCGAGTCCGCCGCCGTCGTAGTCCCAGTAGCCTCTAAAGGTGCTGTGCACGCGGTGGGGGTTGTAAGGCTTGTATTGAGCGGGGCCCAGCCACATATCGTAGTCCAGTTCCTGGGGCACGGGCGTGGGTTCGAGGTTGGTTTTACCCACCCAATAGAATTTCCAGTTGAACCCGGTCACGCCGCTGATGGTCACTTTGAGGGGCCAGCCCAGAATGCCGCTGTCCACGGCCTTTTTCAGGGGTTTCACTTCGGTGCCGAGGCCGTAGAAGTTGTCTTTGAAACGGAACCAGGTGTTGAGCCTGAACATGCGTCCGTATTGCTCCATGGCTTCCACCACGCGTTTTCCCTCGCCGATGGTCCGGGTCATGGGTTTCTCGCACCACACGTCCTTGCCGGCTTGGGCGGCCATCACCGACATGAGGCCGTGCCAATGGGGCGGGGTGGCAATGTGGACCACGTCGATATCGGGTTGGGCGATCAGTTCTCTGAAATCGGAATAGCCGCGCACATTTCCCCCGGCCAGGGCAATGCCCTCCTTCAAATGGACTTTATCCACATCGCACATGGCGATCACTTTTGTGCCTTCATAGGGAATGTGGCCACGTCCCATGCCGCCCACACCGATGATGCCTTTGGTGAGGGTGTCGCTGGGGGCGATAAAACCTTTGCCCAGAACATGGCGGGGCACGATGGCAAAGGCGCCCAGGGCCAGGGCCGATTTTTTCAGGAAGTCTCTGCGGGAGCTTTCTTTTAAGCTGACGTTCTTCTTTTTCATTTCTTGGTATAGGTTAGGTGCCTCTGTTGAGACATTCTTGTAAGACTTGGTATGCAATAAGTATATTAATCGAGTTTTTTAAAAACATTTTTAGGGTCAATGGATGAAATTGGACCCTATTATTTTGGTGTGCGGGAGGCACACAGAAAAACCTAACGGTCAGCAGGAAAAGAGCCTTCCCGTCGTTGGAAAAATATTCGGAAAGTGAGTAGGGGAATGCGTGATGTGGGCACGTCTTTTGGACCAGGTTTTTTTTACACCCGGATTAAACAAAGAGATCCCAGTCATCTGGGCTTTTAGCCCTGTTGATAGACTCCGTTACGTCTGCCCGGCCGGATGAAGCGTGTGCGATAAGAACATTTGTGGGTTGGCTAATATAAAGATCGGCTGTGCGCGCTGAATGCTTTTGGCTTCTATTTTTTATATTCCAGAAACCAAACCCGATGTTCAATGATGAAATTCAAATGGATTGTTACCTGCCTCGCGCTGTGTACGATAAGTTGTTCGAGCCCCCAAAGCAAATTTGAGTTTTTAAGTCAGCAGGATTCAGTTTTGTTCTCTTTCCAGGGGCATCAGGTGGAGTCAATAAAAGACACTTCCTATTCAATAGGTCAAGGGCCTGATTCGACGGTGACGACTAAGGCTATAGATCTTTATATCGATGAGAATATTGCGAGCGGGTTGTCAAAGGTCAGGGGCGAATTTTTGGGGGGCACCTTTTTGATAACCCTTGCCGATGGTCGGA
>CBIHQM010000437.1:0-5856 GCA_966211885.1 uncultured Chryseolinea sp. | reverse complement strand
TGCCGCGGGCGTTCGGGTAGACGCCATCAAGTCCGAAGCCTCCAAACGGAGGGGCGATGGAGGCGGTGATGGTGCTGCCGTTGATCTCGGCGCCGTTGGTTTTCAGAGAAGCCAGGATGGCGTTGGCGTCAACAAAAGCAAGTCGTGTAGCATTTCCATCGGCTGCCGTTTTGATGATGCCGTTGAAAGCGGAGATGCTGTTTTGGATCTGTGTGATCTCGGTAGGGATCAGGATCAGGTCGTCGCCTTTCAGCGCCTGGGTGTTGGCACTGGTGGTGTTGGTCAGCGGGGCCGACACGCCGTTCACCCCGTTGGCGCCCAGGTTAGCGCCGATATAGGATCCTGCCGTCAGGCAAACGAGATCGTTCTTGGTCGTTTGTCTGGCGATCGCATAAGGTTTCAACCCTGCATAAGGACCGGCCATATAGGGCTCGAGATTGGTCAGGGTCTCGTCGTTGATCAGGATGGCGTTGTTGCCCGCGATGTAGGTCAGTTTCCGCTTGGCCGCTTCATCGGCGGTGATGATCTGGTTGCCCACCATACCGTCGAGGAATGCATTATAGTTTACGGCCAGGTTCGTCGTGATGTACGCTGCCGTGGCAGCATCGAGCGGAATGGGGTTATACGCCACGGTGCTAAAGAACGGCAGGCTGGTAACGTCCGGGATATTGGCCACCACACCTTTTGCATTGGGCGACGCCGAAAGCATGGTGCTGAGCGCGCTGTTATAGCGCGTATTAAAATCGTCGTTCGTCGTCAACGGTATGGCCGCGGATCCGCCGGCTGTGGCATAGCCCAGCACGTCGTCGTTGCCCAGCCAGAAGGTGAGGAACGTACCGCCATTCCCAAAGGCCGCGGCGGCGTCGCCTATGATGGTAGACACACTCGGGATGGATGCGATACGGCCATAGTAGGGATTATAGGCAGGATTCTGGGGGATGGCCGGACCTCCTGTTTGAGGGATCAAGGAAAGGAGCAGCGTGGTGGCCGGCACGGCAAAGTTGTTCAGGTTGCCGGAGCCGCCATGCGGTGCCAGGGCCTTGCCGCCATCACCGGGTTTGGGTGCCGGGCCGGGTGAGCCTGTAGTGGGATTGATCTTCAGGTAAAGTCGTCCGGCCGTGCAACCGGCGGCTGGGTTGTAGCAGCCGTTCTCCGAAGCCACATCCGGTTGCGTGAATGTTCCTCCGCCAACAACCTGCATCTGTTGAGCCAGGATCCTCACGAAGGACGCATCTTGTCCAGCCGTATACAACGCGCCGTTCATAAAGCCGGTAGACAGACCGCTGCCCACGGAGATCATCTTGGTGAAGTCTGCCTCGCCCGCGGTGGGCTCGGCGGTTTCGGGGAAATCGTATGTGCACGCGCTTGCCATCATACTGAGGGCCAGGGCGAAATATTTCTTGCTGTTTCTCATAGCTTAAACCGGTTAAGGATTAATTCATCAATTGATCAAAAGTGATGGATATGTAATAGATGGCACCCAGCGTCGGGCCGCCATAGTTCAGCACATAGCGCTTGTTGAAAATGTCGGAGCCACCCAGCTTGAAGGTAGACTTCATGGCTTTCACTTTGTAGCTCACTTGCGCATCCATCAGGCCCACGGCGGGCACATTGCCCTGGGCAAACGTGGCTTCCCACAGGAAGCCGGCCTGCCAGCGATAGGCGAGGTTGAAACCGATCTTCTCGGTCACTTTCCGGTTGCCGAAGGTAAGGTTGAATTTATGCTCAGGCGTATTGAACTCCGATAAGTAGCCATCGCCCAGTTCCTCGTTCAGCTTGTTCCAGTTGTAGTTACCACCCACTTTGTAGCCGCGGGGAAGGCTGTACTCCAGACCAATCGCTGCGCCTTGTGCGGTCACGCGTTTGCTGAGGTTAGTGTAGGCCGAGTAAGAATTCTGGCGACCGTTCTCGTCGGTTCCCGGGGTGAGCAGGGTGGAAGCATTGCGGATGTTTTGTTCCGTGGGTGCACTCGCATTGAGATCGAGCGGACCGGCCGACTGGCGGAGGATCACTTGCGTGATGAAGTTGTCGTAGGAGTTATGGTAGTAGACGAGGTCGAACAGCAACTTGTCACCCAGCAAACCTTTGTAACCGATCTCGATAGCCTTAACCTTTTCGGGTGTCACGGGCTTAGCATCGGTTACGGCCACGAGCTGGCGAAGCGCTTCGGGGTCGCCAATGGCCAAACCGGCATTCGAGCCACTGTATGCGCCCTTGCCCGCCTTTTCCGCTACGATCGCGGTATAGCGGTTCACAGACGCCACCGTGTAGGCATTCTCGAAAATGTTATACGCCTTGGCATATTCCGGCAAGCCGCCCAATAGCCGGTACGATAACACGTCGAGGTTGATGTGCTGGCCTTGCGTGGTCGGGTTGCGGAAACCGCTTTGATAGGAGACGCGGATGTTATGATTCGGCGTAGGAGAGTACACCGCCGAAATGCGTGGGTTCACCAGGCCTTTGAAATTTTCGTTCTTGTCGTAGCGCAGCGAGCCCGTCACCTTCACCTTGTCGGACAGGATTTTTTTCGCGGCTTGAATGTATGCGCCTACTTCCTGGATGGTAATGTTGTTACCGGCGGTGTCGGCAAAAATGGTCCCGTTTGAATTCAGATCGTAGAGCCGGTAGCTGGCGCCGATCATCAGGTCCATAAAGTCGATCTGGTTCTTGAAATCATACTTGCCTTCAAAGTGATAGAGGGCGGTTTTGTCGTCGAACAACGAGCCGCCCGGGATCACAGACGAGCGGGCTGTTTTCTTGGCGTCGTTGAACTGGGATGAGTTCTCGACAAACCGGCCCTGGTCTGCAGCGGTCCGGCCTGCCTGGTGTGCTGCCTCGCGCTGTGCTGTCGTACCGGGTGTGCCGGGGGCAACGCCTTGCTGGGCCAGCGCGCCAAGATAGGTGGCGGCGTATTGTCCAAACCAATCGTTGTCGCTTTTCCATGCGCGATTCACCAACACACCGGTCAGGTCGGCGATGTAGGAGTCACCGGAATTCTCGAGGGTTGCATAGGCTCTTAAGAAGAAATTGCTTCCTTTTAATTCAACCTTGTGTTGTTGAATGCTAAAATCTTTCAGGGAGTAGCGTTGTGCACCCGTGTAAACGGAAGTACCGGCGCCATAATTCAAAGCGTAGAGCAACTCAATCTTATCGGTAATGCGATAGTTCAGACCGACGTTTGCCTTGAAGTTGTGTGCATTGTAGTCGACCAGGTATTGCTCCTTATAAGGTGTGCGCGACACGATGTCGTTGGGTAGGCTTCCCAGGTAGCTGCCTAATCCGGCTGCGTTGACACTGTTTTGAAATGCGGGAGTCAAACCGAGCAAAGCAATGTTCGTGGACACTTCATCACCAAAAGCATGGACCCTGTCCGCTCCGGGATTCGTAGAGTAGCCGGGGTTGACGGCTGCATTCTTGTCTTGCAGGTTTGTGCCATACCAGTCAGTGGCTTTGCTGTAGGAGAGGGCGACTTTGAAGGCAAACCGGTTGTTGAAAGCCTTGGCATAGCGGATGGCGCCTTCGTACATGGGCTTGGCCGATCCGGGGCCGATCTTGGTGCCGTCGGAGTTGAGGTCGGAGTCGCCGATGTGGTTCACACCCATCTTGGCAAAAGCGCTCAGGCCTTGATATTCGAAAGGGTTCTTGCTGTTCACCAGCAGGATGCCGTTGAAGGCGTTGGGACCATAAAGGGCTGAAGCCGATCCCGGTATAAATTCCACGCTCTCCACGTCGAGTTCGGATGGACCGTTGAGGTTACCGATGGGAAAGTTCAGGGCGGGAGCTTGGGTGTCCATTCCGTCGGTGAGTTGGACGAAGCGGGTGTTGCCGGTGGAGTTAAAACCCCGGGCGTTGATGATCTGGAAGTTCACGCTGCTCTGTGTCATGTCCAGACCTTTCATGTTGATGAGGCCTTTGTAATAATTCTCACTGGCCGTATTCTGCACCCCGAGAATGTCCATCTTTTCGATCGACACCGGTGATTGCATGATGGCTTCTTCCGCCCGGCTTGCCGACACCACGATCTCCTGACCCAAAACGGTTTGTTCTTCCATCTTGATATCGAGCCCGGCCGTGGTGGCATTGGTCACTTCGATTTCCTGGCTACGGAAACCCACGAAGGAGAAGTTGAGTGTGAGGGGAGGGGCTTCGTTCACCTTCAGGCTGTAGGCCCCATTGACATCGGTGATCGTGCCAATCACGCGGCCTTTCACAACGATATTCACCCCAGCCAGGGGTTCTCCACTCACCCCATCGGTCACTTTTCCCGAAATGGTGGTTTGAGCAAAAACGGCGGTGATTGCCAGCACAAAAAGGGCAGCCGAAGCCCAGGCATGCTTGTAAAATCTCTTCATAAACGTTTGAGTTTGGTGACTTTTATGAAAAACAGCTGGGGCACAAAATGGTATGCATACCGAGCTTTTTTTTAGCAAAGTACAAAAAAATAGCAAAAAGCAAACGTTTGTGGGAGGGTTTGACTATCGTAGCCGGCTCAAAAAAGAGCAAAAATTACTGGTTCTCTTTCCGCAGGTGCTGCACCAGTCGCTCACACACCGCGTTGAGCTCGCCGGCCATATATTCGTCGCCGGTAGCCGACAACGCGCTCTGCGCCAGCCCGCCAATACAGTCAATATAGAAGCGCTTCATGTCCTCCACGGGCATATCCTTTGACCACAGATCGATGCGCAGGGTATTTTTCTGCGTATGGTCCCACAGTGCCACGCTGATCGACTTGGTTTCCGACAGCCCCGGATCCGGCTTATCGGTAGCTTCCCACAGGATCTTCTCCGGCACATTATTCTGATCGAGCTCTACAGTAAAGTTGATGGATGATTTTTTCATGGGCGCAAGTTAGTAAGCGGGTGGTTTTCCAGCGGTGTTGGAAGCGGTTTTTTACCATGGAATTTTGACAGGACTTCAAACTGGCTAAATCTAAAAAAATTCGCTTGACACAGCTCTTTTGATAATTTTGGTTAAAACTTTACCTTGAAGGGAAACGTGGCAAAATGGACCAATGTAGGTTTGACGCTTACTGGCCGGCCACTCGCTAATATGAAAATCTCGTTGTCACTATCTATTTTTCTGACCCTAATTTCGGCCACTCTAAATGGACAACCCCGGTTTGAATTTGGTCAAGGCGTAATAACAAAAAAGGACAGCACCTCAATAAAATGTTTCATTGAAATCGTCCCCGCATACGGCGCCCGGGTAAACTATAAGATGAATCAGAATGGGGTAGAGAGATCCATAAAGAGCAATGAAATCAAGTCTATCCAGACCCCCTACAAATACCTAGAGAACATCACACTCGACAACCAGGAAAGACTGATGACCCGAGCAGCGGATGGCAGGGCCAAACTATTCATTTATATCATCACGAATCCCGGAAAAGCCCGGCGTGACACGGGCAGCACGGGCACGGTCCGTTATAACGGGGCTCCGACGGTTATCTACGTTATTGAAAAAGACAAAAATTATACCGCCATTGAAAGGGAGAACTTTAAAGAAAGATTGCCGAAACTATTAAATGATCAAGCCGCCATAGGTGACTGGCTGAATGAAAATGATTATAAATTCGAAGACATTGAAAAAATAGTAAACAGTTATAATCGAATTTCAGAAATTCAGGCCCTCAAAAGACAAATTACGGTAAAGGTTGTGGACGCAGAAACTCAAAAGCCGGTGAAAGACGCGCGCGTTGTTATACGAGGAACCAATATTGAAACGTCAACCAATGTTCTCGGTTTTATCCAACTCACCATTGACACACAAGACACCCTTTTGATCGTACACCCAGACTATGAACTCGGTCAGGTGAAGGCCCCTAAAGCAAGTAATTTTCAAATCGCTTTAACAAAA
>CBIHQM010000436.1:0-5866 GCA_966211885.1 uncultured Chryseolinea sp. | reverse complement strand
GGTGCTGTTGCTCATCCTGACGGCCTCGCTCTGGCTCACGGTCACGATCAACGCTGCAAAATCAGAGATCCCTTCCGCTTCCGCCACACCGGTGTCGCTGGTGGCGCGCGAGATGTTGCAATACGCCACCAACATCAAAGAAGCCCAGGCCATTGCCGCCAAACGGAAAATGTTTGTCGCCGAATCGTTTCTCATTGGCTCCGCCCACGATGGCAAGGCCGCCATCATTGAGAAGACGCCCGACGGCATGGATTTTTTCGAGACGAACGAAAACTACATCATCAGTACCAATCATTTTCAGGGCAAGACGTTGGGTGAGACGCAACTGAACAAAGATCACATGGCCACCAGCGCCTCACCGTATCGCTTCAAGCGTGTAAAGGAATTGCTGGCACAACAGGGAAAGAATTCTGTGCAAAAAACAGCGGTCATCCTCCGGAATCAACTAGGGCTTGGCGGCGAAGATATCGGCATGGGAAATGAGAAAGCCATCAACCAACTCGTGGCCCATCACGGCATCATCTTCCAGCCGGAAAAAGGCTTGGTGTGGATCTCCACCGCACCGTGGCAACTGGGCAAGTTTGTATGCTACGATCTCAAAAAAGTATTTGCAAAGAATATGATGGCCAATGAAGAGATCATCGAACAAGACCTGACGATCCCGGCCGATTCGTTCTTGCTGACAAATGCCTACCGGCAATACATCAAATTTCACCCCTATAGATTTCCCTTTAATCCACGGACTGATTTGATACCGGATAGCCTGGTGAAATGGAATCCGCAGTCGTATCATGCCTATATGCTGGCCGGCGATTTCTATGTCGATCACAAAGAATGGGAAAAGGCGATGCCGTTTTATGAAGAAGGGTTGAAAAAAGAAGTGGCCACGCAACAAGAGCGGGAGCACATGCAAAAGAATCTGGAGCATTGTAAAGCCAGCGTCAAATGATCGTGGGCGTGGGTATGGATATGATCGAAGTGGACCGCGTCATGGAAAAAGTGCGCAAGAACAACGGCTTTCGCGAGAAGATCTTTTCCTTACAAGAGATTGCGTTCTGCGAGGCGCAAACGCACCCGGAGCAAAGCTATGCCGCCCGCTTCGCCGCCAAGGAGGCCTTTCTGAAAGCCACCGGCAAGGGGCTCACGCTGGGCTACGATCTCGCCGAAATCGAAGTAGTGCCTGATGCTAACGGCCAGCCGCATCTGCATTTGCATGGAAATTTTAATGCTATCGCGCTTCAAAACAACTGGAATAAAATACATTTGTCCCTTTCGCATCTCGCCACGGTAGCGTGTGCGGTAGTTATACTTGAGCAATGAGTCATATCCCGGAAATAGAACGACAATCGGCGGCGGCTATAAAACGCTATCAGGAAGAAAAACTTAAGACCGCGTTAACTTACCTGGCCACGCATTCCCCATTCTACAAAAAGAAATTTGAAGCGCACCGCGTCGACATCGGGGCGGTTAAAAGCCTGGAAGACCTGGCCACATTGCCCGTCACGACGAAGGACGATTTTCAACAACACAATTGGGAATTTCTATGCGTGCCCCGCGAGCGCATCGCAGAGTACACCAGCACATCCGGAACGCTGGGCAGCCCCGTGATCGTGGCCCTGACCGAAAACGACTTGCAGCGCCTGGCCTATAACGAGAGCATCTCGTTTGCCTGCGCCGACGGCTCGTCCCGCGATCTGTATCAACTCATGCTCACACTGGACCGCCAATTCATGGCGGGCATCGCCTATTATCAAGGCATCCATAAATTGGGGGCAGGCCTTATCCGCGTGGGTCCCGGGTTGCCGGCCATGCAGTGGGAAACCATCCAGCGGCTCAGACCCACTGTGCTCGTGGGCGTTCCCTCGTTCATCGTGAAGCTGATCGAATATGCCCAGGAGCATCGGATCGACCTTCAGCAATGTTCCATCCAGCGCGCGATCTGCATCGGCGAAAGCCTCCGCACAGCCGACCTGCAATACAACGCCCTGGGTAAAAAGATCGTAGACGCGTGGGATCTCAAGCTCTACAGCACCTATGCCTCCACGGAAATGCAAACCGCCTTCACCGAGTGTGGCGAAGGCAAAGGAGGCCATCATCATCCGGAACTGATCATTCTCGAAGTGCTGGACGCCGACGACAAGCCCGTAAAACCCGGCGAAGTAGGCGAAGTGACCATCACCACCCTGGGCGTGGAAGCCATGCCGTTGCTGCGCTATAGGACCGGCGACATGGCCGCCGCCTTTCATGACACCTGTGGCTGTGGAAGGACAACGGTGCGACTAGGCCCCGTCATCGGGAGAAAACAACAAATGATCAAGTTGAAGGGCACGACCTTATATCCCCCCGGAATTTTCGAAATACTCAACCAGGTGGAAGGCGTCGTAGACTATGCCGTCGAAGCCGTGACAGGCGAATTGGGAACGGATGAACTCAACCTCCATATCCTGGCGACGGAAGATCAAAAAGAGAAAACCGCCGACCGGCTGCGGGCCGCATTTCAATCGCGTTTGCGCGTAGTTCCCACCATCTTGTTCAGCACGCCACCGGCATTGGAAAAGCTCCAGCATGCCGGGAGAAAGATCAAGAAGTTTATCGACAGCCGGAAATAGAAAAGGCTGATGTTTTGCAACATCAGCCTGATCAAACCTACTACCAAATCTATAATTAGGAAAGTTCTTTTTCGAGTTCGTCTATGCGGGCTTGCGCTTCAGACTTTCCAAGGGAGAGCGACAGTTTGTAAAGCTCAAGGGCTTCACGACGGGTCTCTTTCTTTTTCTTGGGCGCAAACTTGGTTCTGTCGGCAGCGGTTTCGAGGGCTTGGGCTTGTGCGAAATACAAGTCAGCTTGGCTGGCCTTGGAGGCTGCGTTCACTTCTTCTACACGAGCTTCCAGGTTGGCAACATCCTGCTCCTTCATCTTGATGGTCTCAAGCTTGGTAGTGAGGATAGAGTCCTTTTGGGTCACCGTTTTGGCCAAGGCAGTGTTTTCGCCTCTCATCCGATCTACTTCACTTTGCAGCGCAGCGATTTGTTGCGTGCTCAGTTCCAGGTCGGCTTTCAGCCTCTTGATGGTGGTGGCATATCCACCCTTAACAGACTTCAAAGATTTTTCAAGTTGAGCGATCTTTGTCTGTGTCTCTTTGATGTGGCTGTTGATGCTTTGCAGGCGGCTCTTATAGTCGGTATAGGATGTACCTTCTACAACGTCCGTACGAAGCAATTGACGGCTGGCGTCAATGGAGTCGATCAACGTACCGATCTCTGACAATTGCGCGGCCGTTTGTTGGCTGGTTTGAAGTTCGGTCTTCAGCGAGTCAACCTGGGCCTTAAGCTGTTCTTTTTCTTTCTTATCGCAGCTTCCCAATAATATCATACCTGCTACAGGTAATGCTAACAAGAGTTTTCTAATCATAACTTTTGAATTTAAGTTTCTTGATCAGGGGATTGCAAAAGGGTGGACAGAAAATAAAACCCCTGATTTTTGCCGACGAAATGCTGATTTCGGGGGTCGAGTGGAAAAAGGTCACCTTTTTAGCGGGATGTAAGCTCCTAACCGTCAACGATTTTGGGGAGTATTTCTACAACTTGGGTATCACACCGGGAAGTTGGGAATGGAATCGTGTGCAAAAAACTAGGGGGGATGGATCATCATCGAAGCCGTTGCGGCCAATCGCCGGCATTTCGCGGAGATGATAAATAGAAAGCCTGATATTGATCCACAAAACTATCGTTGTGTATATTCAGGCTCGAAAAAGGATCATATGAAAAAAACCACCTGGTTGCTCGCGTTGTGTTCATGCTCATATAGTATACAGGCCCAAATCAAGAACATTAAGATAGCCGACGCCCCCGCCAGTGCCACAGGCCTGGAGGCCTCCATCGTCGTGAGCGGCGACAAAACACCGGCTATCGTGGTGGCCACGGCCCCGGACAATATTTACTATTCATCCGACGAAAGCAAGACCTGGACCCCCTCCAAACTAACATCAACCGGTGGCCTGTACGGTCGCCCGCTGCTGATTGCCGACGACAACGGAACGGTCTACGCCCTTCATTTGTCGGACCCCAGCGGCGAAGGCCTGAAGAACGACAAGAGTCTCGACCAGATCCTTTGTCATATCTCCAAAGACGGCGGCAAGACCTGGGAAGAAGGTGGGGGAGTGGGCCTCAACGCCCCGAAAGACCAATTCCGCCCCGGCGTGACGTTGGATGCCAAAAACAATTTGCTGGTGGCCTGGACGGAGTTTGATGCCTATAAAAATAATGAGACAAGCTGCCAGTCGCGGATCTTGTACAGTACATCCTCCAATGGAAAGAAGTGGAGCAAGCCCTTCGAACTTTCTCAAACCCCGGGCGATTGCAAGGATGAAAGCTCCAGCGCTGAAGGCGCCATGCCCGCCATTACGTCCGACGGAAAAGCGTTTGTCACCTGGGCCAATCAGAATAAAATATTTATGGACCGCTCGTTCAGCGGCGGCAGCATGTGGCTCACCAACGATATCGGCGTCACCGAACAACGCGCAGGCTGGAACCTGAAGATCCCCGGCGTGGCCAGCAGCCAAAGCTTTCCGATTTTGTTGACCGACAAAAGCAAAGGCAAATTGCGGGGCAGCCTCTACCTAATATGGACTGACCAACACAACGGCGCCGACGACACCGACGTCTGGTTTATGCGCTCCCTCAACTATGGCGACAACTGGACATCGCCCATTCGCATCGGTGAAGACAGCAAAGGACACCAATACAATCCCGCCGCCGTCATTGATCCCACCAATGGCAATTTGTATATCCTGTATTTCGACCGCCATGCCTATGGCGACACACAAACCGATGTGTACATGGCCTACACGGCCAATGGCGGCACGAATTTTCAAAATGTAAAGATCAGCGAAACACCCTTCGCAGCCACAGAGGCCCCGGGCCTGGATACACGCAGCAGCATCTCCGCCTACAAAGGAATCATCACACCCTTGTGGACCCGGACCGACGACGGCAAAGCCAGCCTCTGGACGGCCGTCATCAAAGAAGGCGACATCATCACCCCACCGGCACCACAGACCGCAAAAAAGAAGAAGTAGGCGGATAGTAGTGAGTCCATAGTAGATAGTCCAGAGATTAACCCTAAGGACTATCTACTAAGGACTCACTACTTGATACTCTGTACTTTCATTAACAGTTATTGCCATCCACATCGCAAGCTGCGCCCTGAGCCATCTCCACACCGATCTCCTTGAACGCCTTCACAAAAGCATCAGACGCCTGAGCTCCAGATACACCGTACTTATTGTTGATGATGTAGAAAGGCACACCACTGATGCCAAGTTTGGACATTTCCTTTTCCGTGAACGCCACTTGCGTCAGGGCGGCTTCGTCGGCAAGCGCAGCTTCGGCTTTTTCTTTTTGCCAGCCAGCACCCACAGCCACGGCGATCAGATTTTCTTTTTTAGAAAGGTCGACGCCATCTGTGAAATAGGCTTTGAAGAACGCTTCGGTCAAGGCCAGTTGTTTGCCGTCTTCGGCAGCGGCCTGAATGAGCACGTGTGCCAGGCGTGTATTGGGAGAAACGTTTTGTTTTGAAAAATCAAAAGCCAGACCCTCTTCCCTGGCCACGCGCGTGGTGTGTTGCGTGATCTGTTCATAGCGGGCCTCCCCGCCAAATTTATGGGCCAGGTATTGTTTTTGGTTCTTGCCTTCGGCGGGCATGTCGGGGTTGAGCTCGAAGGGCAGATAGTGTACATCGATATCGTATTCGGAAGCCACCTCGGCCATCGCCTTTTCGATGCGGCGTTTACCGATATAACACCAGGGACAAACAACATCCGACACAATGTCGACCCGGATAACCGGCTTTATAATGGTTTTCATTC
>CBIHQM010000435.1:0-5878 GCA_966211885.1 uncultured Chryseolinea sp. | reverse complement strand
GTCGATCAATCACCGCCTCAACATCCTCGGATTCCTCGATCTCTCCGAATACGGCGATCAATACAAAGGTTCTGCCAACGCCAGCTTTCTCGACCTGGTAGCCGCCCTGGAGTGGGTGAAGGACAACATTTCAAATTTTGGCGGCGATCCCAACAATGTCACCATCTTTGGACAATCGGGTGGCGGTGGAAAAGTGACCACGCTCATGAGTTCGCCCAAAGCAAAAGGACTGTTTCACAAAGCGATCGTGCAAAGCGGCGTGTGGTCCGACTTCCAGGACAATTTGATATCGAAACGGATCGGCGCTGCCGTGTTGAACGAGTTGGGCATCATCCCCTCGCGGGTTGACTCCATCGCGAAAGTGCCCTACGACAAACTGGTGGCAGCCGGAAACAAAGCGCTCCAAAAAGTGCGCGAACAACTCACGGCCGAAGGCAAGCCCGTCGGTCCCGGACTGCGCTTTGGCTGGGGCCCTACGCTTGACGGCGACTTTCTGCCCTATCAAATGAGCGATCCCAAGGCCCTTGCCCTCTCGGCAAATGTTCCGTTGGTGATCGGCTCCACAAAAAATGAGTTCATCACTTCGATCCGCAACCCCGATCTCCGAAAGGCAACGCCGGAGCAAGCCAAAGCCCACTTGCAAAAACAGTGGGGCGACAAAACGGACGCCTACCTTGCCGCGGTGAAAAAGACTTACCCCAACGACACCCGAGCCAGTGACTTAGTGGACATCGACGGTTTCTTCCGCCCCGGCATGGTGGCCGAAGCCAATGCAAAATCGGCCAACGGTACGGCGCCGGTATACATGTATTTGTTCACGTGGCAGTCGCCCGTGTTCAACGGCGACTACAAAGCTTTTCATTGTATGGAGATCCCCTTTGTCATGAACAACATTGCGCGCTGCGAGGAAATGACCGGCGGCGGAAAAGAGGCGTTTGCGCTGGCCGACAAAATGAGCCAGGCCTGGATCAACTTCGCCCGGACCGGCGATCCGAATCACAAGGGCCTGCCGCAGTGGCCAAAGTATAGCGAGGCCGTTGGCGCCACCATGATGTTCGACAACGTGCCCGCCGTCCGCAACCAGCCCGACAAAGACATCCTGGCGGTAACCAGCGGAACACCTCCCAGATTTTGATTAACGCGTATCCTTAAACTCATTCAGCCATGAAGACCAATCGCAGGAAATTTATTCAGAACGCCGGGCTCAGCGCAGCCGCGCTTGGCTTTGCGCCACAGGCCATCGCCTCGGGCAGCCGGAACGATGCTGACAAAGACGGTCAGGTATTATTCATCGGAGACGATATTGCTGTGGCGAATACGGCCTACGGTAAAGTCAAAGGGTTCATGTTGCGTGGCATCAACACGTTCCTGGGAATTCCGTACGGGGCCGACACATCCGGTGCCAACCGGTTCATGCCCCCTCAGAAACCCCAACCGTGGACCGAGGTGCTGCCCGCCGTTTGGTGGGGCAACACGGCGCCCCAGAACATGGAAAAAAGATATGCGAACGTCTATGCCTCGTTTGTGGATCACTGGAACTACGACGACGTCAGCGAAGACTGTCTGAAACTAAACGTGTGGACGCCGGCCATCAACGACGGCAAGAAACGGCCCGTGATGGTTTGGCTGCACGGCGGCGGATATGCCAACGGGAACGCTATTGAACAGGACGGATACCACGGCGAAAATCTTTCCCGGAAGAACGACATCGTGTTTGTTTCCATCAACCACCGGCTGGGTCCTTTCGGCTATGCACACTTTGGCGCGGCCGGCGAGAAGTTTGGCGCCTCCGGGAACGTGGGCATGCTGGATTGTGTGGCCGCCCTGGAATGGGTGCGCGACAACATCACCAACTTCGGGGGCGACCCCGGCAATGTCACCATCATGGGGCAATCGGGTGGCGGAGCAAAAGTGTGTGTGCTCACGGCCATGCCCGCGGCAAAGGGATTGTTTCACAAGGCTGTGGCGCTGAGCGGATCTTCGTTGAAAGCCGTGGAGAAACCTAATGCCGAAAAGCTGGCGTCCTACATTCTGAAGGAAGCCGGCCTCACCTACAACGATATGGATAAGCTACAGCAAATGCCCTGGAAACAATACCTGGAATTTGCCTCGCGGGCCTTCACCAAGTACAGGGAAGATATGAAGCTGCCCATGTTCGGCGGCGGCGGTGGCTTTGCTCCGGTTGTGGACGGAACCTATTTGCCACAACATCCCTACAACCTCGAGCCCGCTCCCACCGCGGCGGATGTGCCCATGCTCATCTGTTCCACCTTCAACGAGCAATCGCCGAGCCGGACCGATTCCGCGCTTGAGAAAATAGACATCAACGGTGTCAAGGATAAACTCAAAGATCGCTTTGGCGACAAGACCGGAAGCATTGTGGATGCCTACACGAAAGCCTTCCCCGATAAACGGCCGATCGAGATCTGGTCGATGATTGCCAGCAACCGTCAGAATGCCATTGCCCTGGCCGATGCAAAATCCAAGCAATCGGCCGGCGTGTACGTGGCCTGGTTTGGCTGGCAGCCGCCGTTGTTCGACAACCGGATGCGCGCTTTCCATTGTTCGGATATTTGTTTTTGGTTCTATAACACCGACGTCATGCTCACGCACACGGGCGGCGGCGCACGACCACGCAAACTTTCAACCAAGATGTCGGACGCATTGGTGAACTTTATGCGCACCGGCAATCCCAATGGAGGATCGCTGCCGCGTTGGCCTGCCTATACCGCCGCCAACGGCGAGACGATGATACTCGATGACACTTGTGCCGTGAAGAACGATCCCGACCGGGAAGCTCGGAAGGCGCTGGCCTGAAGGCTTTGATAAGCTTGAAGGTATCTGACCCTTGTTGGATACCTTCAATTTCTGGGCTTTGCCGATTCATGAAATCCAGGGAGATGTTGTAAGTCAAGAAGACAAGACGTGCGTGATCCTTCACACACATCTTGTACCTCTTCATGGATGCTTTAATCTACCACCGAGCCGCACGACACGTTCAACACCGTGCCGGTCATGGCGTTCGCATAGTCGGAAGCCACAAACACGGCTACGTTGGCTACTTCCGAAAGTTTGGGTAGCCGCTTCAGCAGGGTCATTCCCTCCATCAGCGTCTGGAACTCTTTATGGGAGGGCATGCCCGCGCCTTTGGCGTGCAGGCCGAACACTTCGGTGATGGTGTCGGTCTCGGGCATACCATCGGCCCGCAGGCAAACCACGCGCACGCCAGAGGGCCCCAGTTCTCCCGCAAAGGTCCGCGTCAGCGATTCGAGCGCGGCCCACGCGGGGGCCATCCCTCCCACCAGCGGCGCTGCAAACTGCGATGGCGTAGCCGTGAGGGTGATGATGACGCCCGACTGCTGGGCCGTCATATACGATGCCGCAGCTTGAGCGGTCAGGAAATTCGACTGGGTATAGGTTGAGACGGGCAGCACAAAATTTTCGGGCGAAAGCTCTGCCAACGGTATGCCTTGTATGCCTGCCTGCGGAATGCCAATCGCATTGAACGAGATGTCGACGGTGCCAAATTTCTGGACGACGTCGTGCAGGTGGTGGCGTACAGCCTTTTCGTGCAAGGCGTCGACCACGGACAAGTGCGCTTCGCCGCCTTCACTGCGGATATCGTGTGCGATCGCTTCGAGTTTGGCCAGGCTGCGGCCGGTGAGAAATACACGTGCTCCCTCACGGGCAAAGGCACGGGCCACAGCGCTGCCGATGGCGCCCGCTGCGCCATAGATGACTGCATTTTTGTTTTTCAGGATCATAGAATTGTTTTTTTAGGTGATCGAAATGGTTTAATCAATTTGCAACGCCAAAGCGTCTGAGAAAAAGTCATGCGCACCAACAAGGGAAGCCGCCTGGGCAACAGGAAATTCCTCACACCGCTGTTTTATGCCGGCCTGAAAGTTCTTGAAGGCGGACAATTGCGTGAACCGCTCGTTGTCGGCTTCGGTGTCCGAGAAAGCCACATGGATAAAGGTCCCATCCGGCAGCTTCAGGGTGCAGTAATGAAATCCAGATACATTTTCTTGTTCCAATTGCTTATAGACTTCCTTCACCAGCCGTTCGTTCTCCTCTACAAAGCCGGCTTTCACCTTGTAGCGCACGAGTGTAGTTTTCATATTTTTTGTTTTATCAAGGTTTAACTTTTTTTGCGGGTAGACATAGGGTGATCTCGCCGGCTACCCCAGCCTGGCGCACGTACACGGCCACGTCGATGGCAAGGATCAAGACCGCCAGACAAAGGCCTATGATTTCTTTTCGATTCATACACCTGACCCTACAGACCGCGGACGCCATACATAAAGACCCAACGAAAGGAAAAGGATGAACGGAATGTCCGTGAGGAATTTGCTCTGGTACATCTCCCCGAAGAGCGCCATAGGGATCATGAGCACGCCGTGGGCGAGGTTGGCCCACAGGGTAAAATCCAGGAAAGATGCGTACCGCACCGGGTCGCGCGAAGCCAGGAGCAAGAAGACGCCCCACACCAGGTAGATGACGATCAACATGGGGGCCACGTGACCGTAAACATCATCCCAGATCAACCAATGAAGCGGCCCGCCGGGATTGAAGGCCGGGAGTTGGAAAAGAAATGCGATCGAAAGCGTGCCGAAGATCAGCAGCGTCGATACACCATAGACGCGCAGGAGAGCCTGCAATTTTCGGATTTTTGGAGACGGTTGTTCCATAGCATGGTTGTTAAAATGTGACATTTTTGACTACATTTGAACCGGTTTCAAAATGCAACTGGTTTCAAAGGTAATTAACTGATTGTATTTTGCAACTGGTTTTAAAACAAAATTACAAATCATGGAAAAACACCGTTCTTTTTGCCCGGTAAACCTGGCGTTGGAAGTTTTTGGCGACAAGTGGAGCCTGGTGATCTTGCGGGACATCATGTTTGAAGGGAAACGTTACTTCCGCGAATTGCTCCAATCCGAAGAAAAGATCGCGTCCAATATATTGACCGACCGGTTGGTGATGCTGGAGCGGGAGGGCCTCATCACAAAGGCCGAAGACCCCGACCACAAGCAAAAGGTCATTTATAGCCTCACCCCAAAAGGAATAGACGTGCTCCCGATTCTCGTAGAGATCGGGGCCTGGAGCCTGAAGCATAAGCCGGTGGACATCAAAAAACACAAACACGCCGTGACCCTCGTGAAAGGAGGGATCGAAATGCAGAAGGAGATCCGGAAAGAACTGATCAAAAATCATGTTAAATAATGATGACCGACAAAAGGCCGGCATCCCGGTTATTTACAAAGTGTAAAAATTCGTCGGCCTTTTGTGTTTGCTTCCTTACCTTGCTGATCCGATCCATCCTATCTTATGAAGAAAATCCATTCACTTTCCATTTTTGGCCTGGTCATTTTGTTCTTTGTCGCCTGTCAAAAGGAGAAGGCAACGCCTGGGGTAGTACCCGCCGTGCCTGTACCTAAACCCTCTGCGCAAGCCATCGCCGAATGGCAGCATCAGAAGTATTCCATGTTCATTCACTTTGGTTTGTTCTCACTGCCGGCGGGTGTCTGGAAAAATGAGCAGATAACGAAGGGGTACAGCGAACAGATCCGCGCGCACGGAAAGATCACCAAGGAAGAATTCCACGCGCTGGCCAAGAGCTTCAATCCGGAGAAATGGAATCCCGATTCCGTCGCATCCCTGGCCAAGCAGGCCGGTATGAAGTCGATTGTGATCACCTCCAAACATCACGATGGCTTTGCGATGTTTCACACCAAATTTTCAGATTTCAATATTGTCGACGCCACGCCCTACAAACACGACGTGATCAAGGACCTGGCCGATGCCTGCCGGACGCAGGGCTTGAAGTTTGGCGTTGACTTCTCGCTCATCGATTGGGATTTCCCCGGCGCCTCGC
>CBIHQM010000434.1:0-5885 GCA_966211885.1 uncultured Chryseolinea sp. | reverse complement strand
AAAGAAAAACGACATGGAAGTAATTTTGAAACAAGACGTAACAGGACTTGGCTATAAGAACGACACCGTGAAGGTGAAAGCTGGATATGGTAATAACTACCTGATCCCCAATGGCTTTGCCCTTATTGCCAACGACTCCAATAAAAGACTGATCAACGAGAACGTGCGCCAGGCTGCCCACAAGGCTGCCAAGATCAAACAAGATGCGGAAGCATTGGCTGCTAAAGTTGGCGACCTCACCATCGAGGTGGGTACTAAAGCCGGCGAAAGCGGAAAGATCTTCGGTGCCGTAACGGCCCTCCAGATTGCCGACGTATTGAAAGCCAAAGGCTTCGATATCGACCGCAAGAAAGTTCACCTGAAAGAGATCCCCAAGCAACTTGGCACGTATACTGCCACGCTTGATCTTCACAAAGAAGTGAAGCATGACATCCAGGTGAAAGTGGTAGCGGAATAATCGATCACTGCTATTCTTCAGGAAGCCGCCTCAGAAATGAGGCGGCTTTTTTATTGCCTTACATTTTTTCATGAAGGAAGGGTGTTTTTTAACCCTGTTTTTAAAGATTCCTCTTGAATCATTCGTTTGCGTAAATATTTATAATCCCTTTCCTCCAAAATTGCAGTTCCGCTTGGTACTTTAGTTCAAACCTAACCTAAGACCACGCATGACCGCGACCGACCTCTTTCATAAGTACCCACTGATTGGCAATACCTGGGATGAAATGTACGATGAGGAACGGGTCCGCGCCCACTATCAGAATGTCTTCAACTCCCTCTCCAGCATTCCCGCCGACGAGCTTAGCAAAAAGGAGGAACTGGCCCGTGGGCTGTTCATGAGCCAGGGCATCACCTTCACGGTCTACTCCAGCGGCGAGGGCATCGAGAAGATCTTTCCCTTCGACATCATCCCACGCATCATTACGGCCTCTGAGTGGGACCTTATTGAGCGGGGTATCAAACAGCGGTTGCGGGCGCTCAACCTCTTTCTGAAAGACGTATACCACGAACAGTTCAGCCTCAAAGACGGCATCGTACCCATCGACCTGATCTACTCGTGTCCGCACTATCTTCGCGAGATGCAAGGTGTGAACGTTCCCCACGACATCTACGTCCACATCGCCGGCATCGACCTGATCCGGGACTATGACGGCACGTTCTATGTGTTGGAAGACAACTTGCGAACGCCCTCCGGGGTTTCCTACATGATCGAGAACCGGGAGATCACCAAGCGTATCTTCCCGGACCTTATCCCGCAAAACTTCGTGCGACCGGTTACGCAGTATCCCAACATCTTATACAACAACCTCATGGCCCTGAGCCACGGCCAGGTCTCCTCTCCCAACGTGGTGCTGCTCACACCGGGGATCTATAACTCCGCTTATTTCGAGCATACCACACTCGCGCGCCTCATGGGTATAGAACTGGTGGAGGGACGCGACCTGGTGGTGGAGAATCACAAGGTGTACATGAAGACCACAGCAGGTCTGCGCCAGGTGGATGTGATCTACCGCCGGGTGGACGACGAATACCTCGATCCTCTTGTATTCAATCCCACCAGCGTGCTGGGGGTTTCTGGCATCCTGTCGGCCTATCGCAAAGGAAATGTGGCCATCGTCAATGCCGTGGGCAACGGGGTGGCTGATGACAAGGCCGTCTACGTGTACGTGCCCGAAATGATCCGCTACTATCTCAACGAAGAACCCATCCTGAAGAACATCCCCACCTATCAACTGGGCAAGCCCGACGAGCGCGAGCATGTGTTGAAGAACATTCATAAAATGGTGGTGAAGAAAACCAACGAGTCAGGGGGCTATGGGATGTTGATGGGACACGCTGCTTCGGAAGCGGAGATCGAAGACTACAAGAAAGAGATCCTGAAAGCCCCGCGTCAGTTCATTGCGCAGCCGGTCATTAGTTTATCGAATGCCCCCTGCTACATCAACGGCAAGGCCCAGCCCCGTCGCATCGATCTGCGCCCGTTTGCCTTGTGCGGCCCCAATGGCATCGAGATCGTGCCGGGAGGACTAACCCGCGTGGCCTTGAAAGAGGGGTCGCTCGTGGTGAACTCTTCGCAGGGCGGTGGCAGCAAGGACACCTGGGTGCTGGCCAAATAATCCGTGACAATGACTAACTTAAGAACGATCGAACGACCATGCTGAGCCGAGTAGCTGATTCACTATATTGGATGTCGCGTTATATGGAACGCACGGATAGCATTCTCCGGATGCTAAAAATAAACTATGCTTCTTCGCAGGACAGTCCCGAAGATTTTAGTTGGGAGCCTGTGTTAAGGATCTTTGGAAACCTCGACAACGAAGGGGCCGCGGCCATCGACAACAACAGCCGCAAGATTTTGCAATACATCGTGCTGGATCGCGAGAATCCCAACTCGGTTTTCAACATGGTGACTATTGCCCGCGAAAATGCGCGTGGCGTGCAAGACAACATCACCACAGAATTGTGGAAATGCCTCAACGAATTCTATCACGTGGTGCGGGAAGAACGGCTGCGGTATGCCCTTCAATACGAAGACCCGGTGACGGTGCTGGACTCACTGATCAAGGAGTGCATGATCTATTTCGGCGTGACCGACATCACCATGTTCCGCGGCGAAGGACTTTGTTTTATGAACGTGGGCAAGTACATGGAGCGGGCCATACAATCAGCCGACATTCTCGATGTGAAGTTGAGCAATTTTTCGAACGAAGTCGACAAACCAACGGACACGGCCTATTGGAAATATTTATTGATGTCGATCTCCGGTTATTCGTTATATCTGAAGCGCTACCAATCCGGTTTTGAAGCGCGCAATATTATTGACCAGGTGTTGTTCAACGTGGACTTCCCGCGATCGGTGCTGTATTCGCTGAACCAATTGAACCGGTATTTCGAACGGTTGAAAAGTGAGCAGAACACAGAAGGTTATGCCAAAGTGCAGTTCATGATCGGAAAGCTTCGCAGCAAGGTGCAATACTCCAGCGTGGAGAGCGTTTCGCTGATCGGTCTTCACGATTATTTAACCGAGATCACCACCGAAATTGACGATATTGGCAGCACCCTCAACAAGTATTATTTCGCCTACAGTTGATCTAACACCCACGACCATGTCCAAATTCAAAATACGTCACATCACCAAATACACCTACGAAGGCCTCGTGCGCGACAGCGCCAACCAGGTCATGCTCTACCCTATCCAGGACGACTACCAGGATGTGATCGAGCAGACCCTCCTCATCACGGGTAATCCCGTGGTCGATGTGTACCGGGATTATTACGGCAATAGCGTGGGCACGTTTACACATGCCCGTCCGCACCCGGAACTGGTCATCGATTCACGCATCGTAGTAGCGCTGTCGGCACGCCCGTTGCCCGACGACAACATTCCACAAGACCTCCAATGGGAAGAGTTGGCCAAGCTGAAATACCGCCCCGAGTTGATCGACTTTTTGAAACAAGAGCGTTTTGATGCGTTGCCGGACGTGAACCTGATCATCGAAGAAGAGCGTTGCAAGAATTGCTCACCCCTGGCATCGGCCAAGCATTTCTGCGAGTATGTGTACAGCACGTTCGAATACAAAAAAGGCATCACGACGGTAGAAACTACGCTGGACGAAGTATGGAAACTGCGTTCGGGTGTTTGCCAGGACTTTGCCCATTTCCTCTTGGTGATGTTGCGCCTGATCGACATCCCCGCCCGCTATGTGAGCGGCTACATTTGTCCCAAGAAAAACGGCATGCGCGGCGAAGGCGCCACCCACGCCTGGGTAGAAGCCTACATCCCCTTCTACGGCTGGCTCGGTCTGGACCCCACTAACAATTTGGTAGTAACTGACACGCACGTGAAGCTCGCCGTGGGAAAAAATTTCTCCGACTGCTCTCCCGTCAAGGGAACCTATCGAGGCTCATCGAACCACACGCTGGAAGTGGCGGTGACGGTGGCGTATGAAGATGGACAAACGGCCGATGGCGAGATTGAGATCAATCAGAAGGAGCCGTTGACGTCGGTGTCGAGGAATTCGTTCCGGAGACATCAGGAGATGCAGATGCAGCAATAGTCAGGAGCAATTCAGGAGCCAGAAGTTAAATACAGCAGCAAGAATTTAGGAGCCAGGAGTTGTAATTCAGGAGTCAGTAACTAGGAGTAAAATCCAGGAGCCGGAACTTTAGTGTTTAGTGGTTGGATTCAGTGTGCAGGTTGGGAGCGCGTTTGGTTTTTCTATTTACGAAATAAAAAAAGAAGCCGGGGATAATCGATATCCCCGGCTTTTCTATTTTATCGGTTGCAGGTCTGGCTACCAGATTCTCACCCGGATCAGAGCTCCAGAAAATTCTGGCTCCTGGCTCCTGGATTCTGGCTCCTGACGACCGCCTCCTAGAATTTGTATCTCACAAACGCTTCCATCGCTTCATACTCCGCGAGTCCCAAGTCATTATACGCATTCGCGGTCGCGTGATTTCGATCTTCCGCGCGCATCCAGAATTCGCGTTTGTCGCTGCCGGGGAACATGGCGCTGTCTTTTTGTGATTGGTGTTTGAAGACGGCGCGGCGTTTGCGCATGAGTTCGTCGGGGCTGAGGGGTACGGCCATTTCGATTTGGTCGATATCCCACTCCTGCCAGGCGCCGCGGTACAACCATACCCAGCAATCTTTTGCCCACGGCTTTTTCTTCAGGCGTCTCAGGGCTTCGAAGATGGCGGCGAGACACACGCGGTGTGTTCCGTGCGGGTCGGATAAGTCGCCAGCGGCGTAGACCTGGTGGGGTTTCACGCGCTCCAGGATCTCCATCACCACTTTGATATCTTCTTCACCGAGGGGTTTCTTTTTCACGGCGCCGGTTTCGTAGAACGGCATGTCGAGGAAGTGCATTTGTTCGTCGGGGATGCCCACGTAGCGACCGCCTGCTTTGGCTTCTCCCCTTCTGATCAAGCCTTTGATCTTCAACACTTCGGGGCTGTCCAGTTGGCCGGGGCCTTTCTTCTGGAGGGATTGCACCACTTTCTTGTAGAAGCGTGCGCCGTCGGCTTTGCTGAGACCGAACTGGTCATTGAAATCGCGCACGAAGTCGGCGAAGCGAATGGCGTCGTCGTCGAACACGGCGATGTTGCCTGAGGTCTGGTAAGCTACGTGCACTTCGTGTCCTTGGTCCACCAGGCGAATGAAGGTTCCTCCCATGGAGATCACGTCATCGTCGGGGTGTGGCGAGAAGATGACCACGCGTTTGGGGAACGGCTTGGCGCGTTCGGGGCGGTTGGTGTCGTCGGCATTGGGCTTTCCGCCGGGCCATCCGGTGATGGTATGTTGGAGGAAGTTGAATACTTTGATGTTCACTTTATAGGCCGACCCGAATTCGGTGATGATGTCGCCCATGCCGTGTTCCATGTAGTCGTGGTTGGTGAGCTTCAAAACAGGCTTGCTCACTTTCTGGCAGAGCCATACCACGGCCTTGCGGATAAGCTTTTCGTTCCAGTTAACGCTATCGAGGATCCAGGGCGTTTTGATGCGGGTAAGCGCCGACGATGCGGCGTCGTCCAGCACCACGGTGCAGTCGCGGTGACGTTGCAGGAAGGATGAAGGAATCTGATCGGTGATGGGACCTTCTACGGCCTTCTTGATCACGGACGATTTGCCTTCGCCCCAGGCCATCATGTATACCTTGTTGGCTTTCATGATCGAGCCCACACCCATGGTGATGGCTTTGCGTGGAACGTTTTCCTCGCCAAAGAAATCGCTGGCCGCGTCGATGCGGGTAACCTGGTCGAGGGTCACCAGGCGGGTCAGGGATTTTTCGGAAGAGCCAGGTTCGTTAAAACCGATGTGCCCCGTACGGCCGATACCTAATATTTGGATGTCGAGGCCGCCAAGGCGGTCGATCTTTTCTTCATAA
>CBIHQM010000433.1:0-5906 GCA_966211885.1 uncultured Chryseolinea sp. | reverse complement strand
CGAGGTTGGTCCCGGCAGCATGATCCTGCAGGGGGCGATCATACAGGCACAGGCGCGCATCGGTGAGCATGTGATTGTGAACACGGGGGCGCAGGTGGACCACGACTGTGTGGTGGCCGACTTTGTGCACCTGGCGCCGGGCGTCATCTTGTGTGGCACCGTGCGGGTGGGCCAGGGCGCTTTTATTGGCGCTGGGGCAACCATCATCCCCGGAAAAAAGGTAGGAGCCTGGGCAACGGTGGGGGCAGGCGCCGTGGTGCTCGACGATGTGCCGGACTATGCCGTGGTGGTTGGAAATCCAGCCCGTGTTATCAAATATAATACCCCACCGTTATGATACCGCTATTGATCTATGGCGCCGGAGGACTAGGCAGGGAAGTGCTGTCGCTGGCGCGCACTGCGGGCTTCAAGCCCATTGGCTTCCTCGACGACGCCATTGCCCCCCGCACCGAGATAAACGATCTTCGCGTGTTGGGCAGCGTGGAAGTGCTGCAAGCCTTTCACGACCCCATACACCTGGTCCTGGCGTTAGGCGACCCGGTCGGCAAGGCCAACGTGGTCAAGCGCATCGATCCGGCGAGGGTCGTCTATCCCATCTTGAAGCATCCTTCGGTCATCCTCCAGGATGAATATGCTATAAAGATCGGTGAGGGCAGCATCCTCTGCGCTGGCAGTGTGCTCACCAACGATATCGTGTTGGGCAAACACGTGCTGCTAAACCTCAACTGTACCGTGGGGCACGACACACGGATCGGCGACTATTCCTCCATCATGCCCGGCGTGAACATTGCGGGTCAGGTCACCATCGGCGAGGCGGTGCTGATCGGGGCGGGAGCCAACATCAAGAACCGGGTGCGCATTGGCGATAAAAGCAAGATCGGCATGGGCGCCGCGGTCATCCAGGACATTGGTCCGGGCGTGACTGCCGTGGGGGTTCCGGCTAAAGTGGTTTTGCGTTAGGTCATTGTCATTTGGATAGGAAGTAAAAAAATAGAACGCATGTCCATGTCACTACAGGAATTTAAACCAACCATTTTTTTTCTTCTCAAGTTTGTAGGGATCTATGTCGTGGTCAATTTGCTGTATGGTGCGTATGTCTCGAGCTACCGTCCGCAGGTAGACGGGGCCACCCGCGAAGCCACGCGTCAAACATCGGGGATCTTGAATGTGTGCGGCTGGCCCACGCAGATCCGGGACGAAGCGAAATCGCCCATCACAAACCTCGTGTTTGAAGATCACAATATCCTGGCCGTCTACGAAGGATGCAACGGCATCAACGTCGCCATCATTTTTCTGGCCTTCCTGTTTGCCTTTGGTCCCATAAGCCGTCCGTTGTGGTGGTTTGCGCCGCTTGGTCTAGCCATTCTGCACGTGGCCAACCTCGGGCGCCTCGGTTTGTTGTTTTTGGTGGCCATCTACATGCCCAACGCGATGTACTTCACCCACAAATATTTGTTCACGGCATTTCTTTATGTCGTTGTATTCGTTTTGTGGATCTGGTGGGTGAGAAAATATTCGGGTGTTAAACGGCAAAAAGCATGAAGGCCTATCGCATCGCCTGGGGTGTTTTCAGTGTCGCGGGACTCGTTGCCGTGTTCCTTTTACAACGTGTGGATGTGGCGGCTTGGGTGGGCTTTGGCAGTTCGAAACTCAGCCACTTCCTGTTCAACCGCACCCTCCGTTTTTTTCTGAACGACGCGCTGACGATCGGGTTGATCTATGCTTTGTTTGAAGAACGCAAGTACGTGATCTTCGCCGTCTATGTGCAGTTGGCCGGACTGGTCTTTTTTCTGTTGCCTTACTTTGTACTGAAAGTATATTTTCCCTCCTATAATGGGCCGCTGATCTCGTTCCTGCACCGGCTCGTTCTCAATCCCACGTTGCTCATGCTGCTGATCCCGGCGTTTTACTATCAGAAATTTGCTGCCCCTGGCGGAAAAAAATAATCTCCTGCGCCCGGCACGCGATGGTGCATGGGCGGGACGCAGGAGATGTTTAGAAATGATCAGGGTTTTATATTCTGGTTGACGCTAAACAGATTTTTCGGATCGTATTTTTTCTTTAAAGTAACCAGCCTGTCGTAGTTGTCGCCGTAGGTGGCTTTGATGCGGTCCTGGCCTTCTTCCATCATGAAGTTGATGTAGGAGCCGCCGGCGCCGTGGGGACGGAGGTCTTCCCAATAGTGGCGTGCCCAATCGGTGATGCGGTCTTTGTTGGCCGGATCCGGATCGATGCCGGCGATCACCATGGTGTAGGTGCTGTCGCGATAGTTCCAGGCCGTATCCTTGCGTCCCACTTTGGCGGCAGCGCCGTTGGTGGGGTAGAGGTGCATGGTCGAGAACATGCTGGGCAGGTCCGAGCCGTATTTCAGGTGAATGTCGATGGCCTTGTCGGGCAGGGTGTTCACGTGGTCGCCTTTCCAGTACCATTGCATGCCGGCGGGATAGAGGGCGTCGAACAAGCTTTGCAGCACAGGGTGAGGAATGGGGCCTGCGAAGTCGAGGGCAGGTTTTTTAAAGGCGCGGATAGGCTTGAATGCATTTTCAGCATCCTCCAGGGCGCCGGTGTAGCACCAAACAATGCCACACATGTTCTTGGATTGCAACTCCGGTGGGAATGGCGCTACCGGGGGCACCACCAGGAAGGCAAAGAAACCATAGAGGTCGTCGGGAGCTTTCCGCATGAGGTCGTCAAACCACTTCATCATTTCCTTGGCGTCATCCAAATGCCACAGCATGGGGCCGCCATAGACGGTGCTCACGGGATGGGCCTTGAACAGGAAGGAGGTGACCACACCAAAATTTCCACCGCCGCCGCGGATGGCCCAATACAGATCTTCATTTTGTTTTGCATTTGCGGTAACGAACGAGCCGTCGGCCAGCACCAGGTCGGCTTCCAGCAGGTTGTCGATCGTGAGGCCATAGCGCCGGGTCAGGTATCCCAGGCCGCCGCCGAGTGCCAGCCCTCCAATGCCGGTAGTGCCGTTCACCCCGCACGGAACGGCCAACCCAAAGGCGTGGGTGGCGTGATCCATGTCGGCCAGTGTACAGCCACCGTCTACACGCACGGTCTTGTTGGCCGCATCTACGCGGACGCTCTTCATGAGCGAAAGGTCGAGCACCACGCCGTTGTCGCAGATGCCAAGGCCGCCGCCATTATGGCCACCGCCCCGGACGGCCAACACCAGTTTTTGATCGCGTGCAAAATTCACGGTAGCCATCACATCGGCCACATCGCGGCATTTCACGATGAGTAGCGGGTGTTTGTCGATCATGCCATTGTACACTTTCCGGTCTGTGTCATAGGAGGCGTCGTTGCGGGTGATGACCAGGCCGCGCAATTGGGTGCGCAAGGTAGCTAGGGCCTGCTCATCGAGGGTTCTGGTCTCGTTTTCTAGTGTTGTGATCATAGAGGATTTTTTGTTAGGGTTGAACTTTGCATTCGGTATCTGAAATGCGGAACAAAGGAGGCAACCTCAGGGGAGGTAATCCACCAATACCTATTCATTCTTCAGCACTATCTGATCAGAGATCTCAACCCTTGTGATTTTCTGCGAACGAGGAAGGGTTGCAGCCGAATTTTTCATGGAAGCACTTGGCAAAATAGGAGGCGTTGTTATAGCCCACCTCCAGAGCGATCTCTGAAATGTTGCCGGCTTTTTGTTTGATGAGCGACATCGCCTTTTCCATGCGCAGCTCACGCAACAGGTCGTTCGGTGGGCGGCCGATGAGGGCGGTAACTTTCCGATACAATTGGGGGCGGCTCATGCCGATGTCGCGGCTCAGGGTGTCGATCGTGAACCGCTCGTCGGCCAGGCGTGACTCGGTGATCCGGAGCAGTTCCAGGATAAATCCTTCTTCCTTTGTGCTCAGCAGCTTCACCGTATCGGCCCTGTCGTCCTCCAATAGTTCTTCCTCCAGGCAAAGCTGTTTCACCAGCGACGACACCAGGATCTCTTCTTCGCGGGCCACGGTGCACAGGCGTAACGCCAGTTGTACCGCTTCCTCAAACAATTCCGAGGTTTCCGTTACGGGCTGCCCCGCACTCAGGCCGATTTTGAAATGTATGGGGGGATTTGCCTGTGCGGTGGCTTCGCTCTGGCGGACAAGTAATTCAAGCTTTATCTTTTTCGCACAGCGCACGGCGTTCACCGGGTCGTTGAACACGCCGATGAGATGATCGTTCGCGGCCCACTTGATGACACGACCATGAAAGGCGGTGATTTTCTCCAAGGCCAGTTTGCGCGCTTCCGTGGGATGTGCACCCTGTTCATGCCACAGCGACACGGCAAGAATATTCCGGTATCCCAAATCCAGTGAGCCGTCGGCATGATGCATGGGCCCGTTGTCGACCTGGTGGCCGTCGCCCATCACCAATTTGAAGAAATCGGGATCGACCTCCACGATGGAACACGCCAGGTGGCCATGCGATTCTTTATGCACCGCCTCGCACGCGTGGCGATCGGGTGCTTCGATCAGACAATAGATGGTGCCTTCTTTCGGATTGATCCAGAACTTGTGATACTTCACATGATGTTTCTCCTGCACTTCCAGATCGGCCAGGTGAGCCAACACCACTTCATCGAAAGTGGCGACTACGTTCTTATGGAAATCCATGTAAAGCGGCATAGTATTTTCAATAAAGGAATACCTTAAAACCGGGCTTTGTTTCAGGATAGGGGGGTGAACTAAAAGGAAGTTACGGTTTCGCCGGGGCTTTTGGTAGTCGATGATCAGATATTTTTTGACAACAAAAAAAAGAACGCTCTCGTGATCCAGCGCCTGCCGCAGGAAAGGCGTGTGATCTCCCCGGTTTCCGCGAATCCAAAAAACACAAAACGCAATCGAATACTGAACTATTTATAGCACAGGAGCGGGATTCACACCCTCGGATCGATATTTTAATAATCTGAACCTGGACCCGTGACAAAACATCTTCCCTTTCTAAGCGGAACGTATACTACCGCGCCCGGACTTTCCCCGATGGCGAAAACCTGCCCCGGCGAACCCTCGCTGGTCTTCACCATCGACGACGACTACGATCATGCCCTTGCCAATAAACAAGTGTGCCGCGACGAAGACATCCGCAAATACTACTGCGAAGCCCGTCTCGATGCGACCACCCAGAACCATGTGAACCATTACATTGCCAGCACCCTGGCGAAAGAGCACCCGCAACATTTCACACTGCAACAATTGAACGATACCCATGTTCTGCTAAATCGAAAAACTGAAAATCAAATCAGTTGGAATGATCAAGGCCTGGCAGAAGGCACCCCATATCTCTCCACCTTCGATGCCCTCTGTAGTCAGGTGCAGGAAGACATTGCCGTCTTTCAAATGAAGGAGAGCGACGATTGGCTGGCCGCCATTCATCTCTGCGCACCCAATCACTGGGATCCCCGTGAAAAAATAGGACGTCCCTTCCACCAAATCCACGCCCCGGTGCCAGAAATGGAACGAACCCTAAAACATTATCCGACCATGCTCAACACTATCGTTGCGCGCGGCGCCTTCACCCGCTACGCCTGGGGCATCGCCACCGACACCCGGCTGAACCATCACCCTATCGCGCCCGAAAATGTGGATCACGATTTTTGGTATGGCCGCAAGGCGGAAAAGGAGTCGCCACGTTTTTACGTTCGCACAGAGCAGCAGAACTTGATTGGGTTTAAGGAAGTGAATGCATTCATATTTACGATCCATAGCTATTTTTATGATGTCGATAGCTTGACTATGGAAGAAAAGAAACAATTGCTCGCCGCTGTCCGAAGCATGTCGCCCGCTACCCTGGAGTACAAGGGGCTCACGCACAGCAAGTCGTTATTGGAGGCGGTGTTGTCGGAATACAACCCAAAATAAATTCCTACATTTACTTTCCAGCCTGAACCCGCCGCGCACCAGGCA
>CBIHQM010000432.1:0-5937 GCA_966211885.1 uncultured Chryseolinea sp. | reverse complement strand
GACCTCTTCTTTCGTAGAGCCCGGTGACCGTATTGAAATAGATAAGGAAGTTCAAGCACACCCCGCTGAATACGTGGAAGCCATGGAAGCCTGTGATGAAAAAGAAGAAGGCTGCAAAATCCGGGGGACCGTAGACATTGTGGGAAAGGCTGGCTCCTGCGTGAATAAAGTGAGTCCATTCCCAGGCCTGGCAGCTCAAGAAAGCGATACCGCCCAACAGGGTCCAGAGCATCCATTTCTCAACGGCTTTACGGTCCATACGGTGGCCGGCTTCAACCGCCAGCACCATCGTTACGGAGCTCATGATGAGAATGAAGGTCATGATACCCACGAAAACCAGGGGAGCCGAAACCCCTTCCAGGAACGGAACGGATTCGTATACCTTTTCAGGAATGGGCCAATAGTTTTGGGAGAACGTGAATGCATCTACAGCGCCTTGGTAGGCTTTGTGCGAAGAACGCACCAGGCCATAGGTGATGAGCAATGCGGAGAAAGTAAAAGCATCGGACATTAAAAAGAACCACATCATGAGTTTGCCATAGCTGGCTCCCATCGGTGAGGATCCACCGTCCCATGTGCTCTCGCCGTGCGCTGCTGCTGCTGTACTTGCCATAGTATTAGTTAGTATACGTTAATAGGTTACGCGGTTAAATAAGGGTGTGTGGTGAGTGTGCGAATATCGTCAAAAAACCGCCTTTTTATTAGCGGTTCAATAATAGAAAAACAAACAAATATAGCCAAAGGGCATCCAAAAAATGCCAATAAGTGGTGCACATTTCCATCTGCGACATCCTTTTTGAGTGCACTTTATACTGGAATGTGGCCACCAGCACAATGAGCAGAAATACCACCCCGCTCACGATGTGCAGCCCGTGCATCCAGGAGATCACATACACAAATGACCCGGACGGATTTCCCACAAAATGCACGTTGTGCTGTACCATCTCCCCCCAGGCCAGGAACTGCCCGATCAAAAACGCCACCCCCAGCAGGCTGGTGATGCTGATGGCCAGCTTGGTCTGCTCCAGGTTATCCTTTTTGGCCGACCAATAGGCCCAATGCATGGTGCCGCTGCTGACCAGGATGATGGCCGAAGTGATCCAAAACAAACTCGGCAATTCAAACACCCGCCAGTTACCGTCAGCACGACGCACCAGGTAGGCGCTGGTCCAGGCCGCGAAAACCATGATCACGCTTCCCATGAACAGCCAAAGCCCAAATTTCTTGGGATTCATCCCCAGGGGCTTCTGTGCTTCTTCAACGATCTTTATATCCAATGCCATACGCTTCATTCTTTATCAACCCTCGCCGCCCTTGTTGGTGTTCTTCACCAACAAGATTCATTTCCAGTTCCTTTACTAATTTCCACCACCACCCCTTGTTGGTGTCTCACCAACAAGATCTTTCCGATTCCCTTACACATTCCACGACAGACCTCTTCCTAATATTCTCTCTCTACATCAAATCTTATCCAACACATACGCAATCTGCACGATCGGCAAATACAAGAACGATGCAAACATGATCTTCAGCGCCGACTTCCGGTCGCCCGATTTCATCAATGAAAATGTCAACGCAAAAAACGCCACGCCGCAAAGTGTTGCCACAATCGCGGAGTTGATGCCCGTGATGCCAAAGGTGGCCGGCAGCAATCCCATCGGAATGAGGAACATGGTGTAGATCATGATCTGCACGGCGGTGTTCAAATCCTTTTGTCCCCCGGAGGGAAGCAATTTGAAGCCGGCTTTTTTATAGTCCTCGTCGGCTACCCAGGCGATGGCCCAGAAGTGGGGGAACTGCCAGATGAATTGGATGCCGAAAATAATCAATGCTTCGTGCGAGATCACGCCGGTAGCCGCCGTCCAGCCTAACAGTGGCGGAAGGGCTCCGGGGATGGCCCCCACAAAAACCGCTACAGGACCAACTCGTTTCAACGGGGTGTAGACAAATCCATACAGGATCATCGACAACACCGACAAGCCGGTGGTCAGGGGGTTGGTGAATTTCCAGAGGATGTTCACGCTCGCCACGGTACAGATAGCCGCCACCAGGATGGCTTCATTCACCGATACGCGGTGCGTGGGCAACGGGCGGTTCATGGTGCGGCCCATCAACACGTCCAGATCTTTTTCAATAATTTGATTGATGATGCCCGAGGCGCCCGACAGGAGGAATCCGCCGAGGAACAGCATGGTGAACGTGAGCCAGTTGATCTCGCGTGAGGCCAGCACAAATCCAAATGCGCAGGAGAAAGCCACCAGGAAAGAGAGCCGGAATTTCAACAATTCCCAGTACGCTTTCGCTTTCGCGATAACGAAGTTGATTCCGGTGAGTTGATGGATTTGTCCGACTATCATATGCTATGCCAATGCAGGCTCTTCTTTTCTATTCATTTTCAGCAAGAACAAAAACTGTGTTCCGAAAGTGACTGTCGCAAACAGCAGGTGCACCGGCTGGAGGAATGGCGGCACGGCGAAATAGGCCATGCTCAAACCCGTTAAAATGGTCCCCAAAATTAGCAGGATTAGGGCAAGGGTGAAAGTTTTTGCCCCCTCAGTTTTACGCAATCTCAGGATTAATCCCACATGCATGATCAGCACGATCCACGAGAAGGAACGGTGAATGATGAACTCCCCTCCCAGGTTGGCAATCCACTCCTCGCGCGCCGCCACCTGGGCCACGCGATCGATCGCTTCCCGCACCTGCGTGCCCAACAGGATCTGCACCAGCAACACGGCCATCGAGGCCACGAGCCACCAGAAGCCTATCGACGAATTGATCTCGGGGCGATAGCTGCTCTGGTCTACGAGGTATACCAATAAAGCCACGATGAGCAGGGCCAGAAACATGTGTACGGTGATGGTCCATGGCGTGAGGTTACTGGACACCACAAACGATCCCAGCCATCCTTGAAAACCGACCAGCACAAACGTTATAAAAGCCACCACGGTGAACCTGCGTTCGCTTTTCCAATAGCCCAGCGAAACCACGAAAACCGCGAAGATGAGAAAGCCGATGATAACCCCGACGATGCGGTTCACATATTCGATCCAGGTCTTTACCGGGTTGAAATCATTTTCGTGTAGCACACCCGGGTCGTTGAGGATACCCGCCGCTGTGGCGTCCATGCCCACGGCCGACAGATACTTGGCGAACCGCTTATTCTTTTTTTCGCGATGGGCCGCATAGATCTCTTTATAGTCCTGGGGCAATTGCGAGACGGATGTCGGGGGCACCCAGTTGCCAAAGCATTTCGGCCAGTCGGGACAACCCATACCCGACCCGGTGCTGCGCACAATGCCTCCTACGAGGATGAGCACGTACACGGCAATGAGCGTTGAGAGGGTGAGCCTGCGAAATGATCTCATAATGATTTCCCCTATGCCTTAAAATGAGAGCGGATGTGCCCTAAAAAATCAAGGTTCAAAGTGGGGAGAAGTCCTTCACTTTGAACCTTGAACCGAAGATCGTAAGTCGTCAATTAGTGCTTGCTTCCTTCCACCACAATAGATCCGTCGCCGTTCAAAGTCTCCAGTTTGATGAGCTCATTTTCGTGCGGCAAGTTGGATTCCGGTGTTTCGGAGTACGGGATATTTTGAGGGATGTAGTCTTCCTTCGCACCCGGCTTGCTATAGTCGTAGGGCCAGCGGTATACGGAAGGGATCTCTCCCACCCAGTTGCCGTGACCAGGGTTGCGCGGTGTGGTCCACTCCAGGGTTGTAGACTCCCAAGGGTTGGCGGGGGCCAATCTGCCGCGGAACATGCTGTAGAAGAAGTTGAACAGGAAGATGAATTGGGCGCTCAGCGTTACAATCGCGGCCACGCTCACCAACATGTTCAGGTCGGCAAAGCCGCTGAATGTTTCAAAGTTTGTCCAAGAGTAGTAACGACGGGGGAAACCGGCGATACCGATGTAGTGCATGGGGAAGAACACCATGTATACACCGACGAACGTCAGCCAGAAGTGGATGTAGCCCAGTGTGGGATTCACCATTCTGCCAAAGAATTTCGGGAACCAGTGGTACACACCCGCCATCATCCCGAAGAACGATGCGCTACCCATTACCAAGTGGAAGTGGGCTACGACGAAGTATGTATCGTGCAATTGAATGTCGATAGCCGAGTTGCCAAGGAAGATACCGGTGATACCGCCCGTGAGGAAGAACGACACCAGACCGATCGAGAACAACATGCCCGGTGTGAAGTGGATGTTACCTTTCCACAGCGTGGTCACGTAGTTGAAGATCTTCACCGCAGAAGGCACGGCGATGATCAGCGTGAGCAACATGAAGATGGAACCGAGGAAAGGGTTCATACCCGTCACAAACATGTGGTGAGCCCACACGATGAACGACAGGATGGCGATGAAGAGCATGGAACCGATCATGGCCTTGTAGCCGAAGATAGGCTTGCGCGAGTTGGTGGCGATGATCTCAGACGAAAGTCCAAGGGCCGGCAACAACACGATGTATACTTCCGGGTGACCCAGGAACCAGAACAAGTGCTGGAACAGGATGGGGCTACCCCCCTCGTGTGCCAATGCCTCGCCGCCGATGTAAATATCCGACAGGTAGAAGCTTGTGCCAAAGCTGCGGTCGAAGACCAGCAACAGGGCTGCAGCAAACAATACGGGGAATGAGAGGATACCGATGATGGCCGTAAAGAAGAACGCCCAGATCGTAAGGGGCATGCGTGTGAAGGACATACCCTTGGTGCGCATGTTGATGACGGTGGTGATGTAGTTGATACTTCCCAGGAGCGAGCTCACGATGAAGAACACCATGGCTACGAGCCACATGGTCATGCCCATCCCCGAACCTTTAATGGCTTGGGGCAATGCGCTCAACGGAGGGTAGATCGTCCAACCGCCGCCGGCAGGTCCTGTTTCCAGGAAGAGCGAAATGAACATGATCACGCTCGACAGGAAGAAGAACCAATACGAAAGCATGTTCATGAAACCGGATGCCATATCGCGGGCACCGATCTGCAGGGGAATGAGGAAGTTCGAGAATGTACCGCTCAGACCGGCTGTGAGCACGAAGAACACCATGATGGTGCCGTGCATGGTCACCAGGGCCAGGTAGAATTCAGGATCCAGTTTTCCTTCGGGAGTGATCCAGCCGCCCAAAACGGGCTTGAGCCAATCCAGGTTCATGTCGGGAAAACCGAGTTGCAGACGGAAGATCACGGAGAGTGTACCGCCCAGCAAGGCCCAGAAAATACCGGTGATCAGGAATTGTTTTGCAATTACTTTGTGATCCTGGCTAAAAATATAAGTGGTCCAGAAATTACCTTCATGGTGCTCATGATCCTCATGATCATCGTGATGGTGAACATCTTGGTGGAGGTGAATATCGGTCGTTGCCATGTTTTGATAAATCTTTTAACCTATTGTTTTACTTCCGCTACTGTTGCGCCGGGATCTTTCTGCATGCCTGCCTGGATCATCGCCGCTTCCTTCAATGCTGCCGGTACCTTGTCGAGGTAGCCGGGATTCTGTTTCAACCATGCTTCCTGTGAAGCCTTCCAGCGCTCATACGCCTCTTGATCTTCTACGACAACAGGCATTTTCATCGAGAAGTGACCGCGTCCGCAAATTTCGGTGCAGGCCAGCTCGTAATTAAAGTTCGGGTTGCCAAGTTCATCGCGCATTTGTTGCGTGGTCTTGGTGGCTTTGAATTTGAATTGGGTGGGCATGCCGGGCACGGCGTCCATTTTCACCCGGAAGTGAGGCAGGAACACACTGTGGAGCACATCCTTGGCACGGATCTTCAACAGGATCTCCTGGTCAACGGGCAAGTGCAATTCCAGCGATTTGAAATCGTCGAAGGAGTGCTTGTCGGACAGGTCGAGACCAAATTCGTTGCCGAAGTTGTCGATCAGTTTATAGCTTACTTTTCCAAGTTCTTTGTCTTTCACACCGGGGTAGCGGGCGGT
>CBIHQM010000431.1:0-5939 GCA_966211885.1 uncultured Chryseolinea sp. | reverse complement strand
GGCGTGGCCGGTATGGTGGCATTGGGACTTATTTTCATGATCCTGGTGATCCAGTTCAACTCCACCAGCAAGCCACTGATCATCCTCTCTGAGATCATATTCAGTGTCATCGGTGTGTTGCTCGGATTCTCGTTCTTCAAAATGGAAATATCCATCGTCATGTCGGGCGTTGGTATTATGGCGCTGGCGGGTATTGTCGTGCGCAACGGTATCTTGCTTGTGGAATTTACCGACCTGCTCATCTCGCAAGGCATGGAGTTGAAAGAGGCGATTGTTGAAGCCGCCAAGACCCGTATGACACCCGTGTTGTTGACGGCGATGGCCGCTACCCTGGGTCTTATCCCGCTGGCGGTCGGCTTCAACATCGACTTTGTGACATTGTTCACCGAGTTCAAGCCGCATATCTTCTTCGGCGGCGACAACGTAGCCTTCTGGGGACCGCTTTCGTGGACGATGATCTTTGGTTTGATCTTCGGTACGTTCCTGACCTTATTCATGGTGCCGGTAATGTACCTGCTGGTGGCTCGCCTCAAGGCACGTGTTTTCAAAATAAAACCGGAAGTGGCCGCGGCGCACCATCATGGGGAAGAACCTCTCCCCGGGGCGCCAATAGCCCTGAATTAAATAGAATAAAATTTCATCAAAGTCGTCTTACGAAAGTAGGACGACTTTTTCTTTTTGTACGGGTTCAAAGAACACAAACGACACGAAGAGATTGGCTTACCGTTCAAATAATAGCCATCAATCCGCTTTCAGGGGAGGAACCTCTCCCCTGAAACGCGTATAAAATAACTTACATATGAAACCCAGGATTATGACCGTTGCCTTTTTTGCACTCTTCTTTTTACTGATCGATTATTATATCTACCAAGGCGTGTCCGTCGTTTCCCAAAACTGGGGTGAGCCGTGGCGAGGCGTGTTTCGCTATGGATTTTGGACGCTCACCCTGTTGAGTTTAGTGGCGCTGTTGTGGTATACCTTTGGCGATCCCTACAAGTATCACCCCGACGTAAGAAACTGGGTGAGGGTCGCCTTATCGATTATGTATCTTTCAAAGTTCTTTGGTGTCATCGTCTTGTTTATCGACGATCTTCAACGCGGTGTGCGTTGGGTAGTGCAATTCTTTAACAAAGGCGCTTCAGGCGACACGACCGGCACAGCGATTCCACGCTCTGAATTTCTGGCCAAGACAGCGCTCGTCGCGGCAAGCGTTCCCTTGGACGCCATGGCCTACGGCATCATTTCCGGTGCACACGATTATAGAATAAAACGGCAGGTGGTGAAATTGCCAAACCTTCCCAAAGCCTTTGATGGTCTGAAGATCGCTCACCTTTCCGACATCCACTCCGGTAGTTTCTTCAACAAAGTGGCCGTGAAAGGGGGCGTACAAATGGCGCTCGATGAAAAACCCGACGTGATCTTTTTCACCGGCGACCTGGTGAACAACGAAGCCCGCGAAGTGAAGGACTACATCGACATCTTCAACAAATTGAAAGCACCCCTCGGTGTTTATTCCGTGACGGGCAATCACGACTACGGCGACTATCACGCCTGGCCATCGATGCAAGCCAAGCAAAAGAATTTCAAAGACCTCATCGAAGCACATCGCCTGCTGGGATTCGACCTCCTGATGAATGAACATCGCTTCCTGGAAGTGAATGGCGAGAAGATCGCCATTCTTGGAAACGAGAACTACGGCGGAAAACGATTTGCAAAATATGGTCGCTTGGATCAGGCCTACGTGGGAACAGAAGAGGCACCCGTAAAGCTGTTGCTCTCACACGACCCCAGCCATTGGGATGCGCAGGTCCGCAACATGCACCCGGATATCGATATGATGTTTGCCGGCCATACACACGGATTCCAGTTTGGTGTGGAGATCGGTGGATTTAAGTGGAGCCCCTCACAGTATGCCTACAAACAATGGGCAGGGCTATACCAGGAAGGATCGCAATACTTATATGTAAATCGCGGGTTTGGCTACCTGGGATATCCGGGTAGGATCGGGATGCCACCGGAGATCACCCTGATCGAGTTGAAACGGGCCTGACGGGTAATTTTTTCCGCGGTCATACCGGGAGATAACCCGGTTCAAAGTCTTAGCCGGTAGCTCGGAAGATTTGCGGGTTAAAGTTTTTGATTTCTCGTTACCTTTGACCCTTTAATCTTCAGGGCATAATGGGCGAAGGAATCGGGTATAGAATATTGATGACGGCCGGCGGCATATTGCTGATGCTGCTGGTGGATCTTTATACCTACCAGGCTATACGCACCGCCAGTCACGCCTCGCATCACTTGGTGAAGAACAGCACGCGTGGCATCTTCTGGCTCACGTCTATTCTCTCTGTCTTTTCGTTGATCTGGGTTGTGCTCATCGACATCTCCAACGAAAAGCTCCGGCAATGGCTGGTCATCGTGCTGGCCATTCTTTATTTCTCCAAGATTTTACTCCTCGTCTTTGTGATCATCGACGACATTCGCCGGGGCATCTTGCTGGCCAACCGCTTCATGAAAAAGCGACGACTGAAAGAACCTGAAGTCACCGACGAAGATCCGCTCATTTCACGTTCCGAATTTCTTTCGCGCACGGCCATCGTCGCGGGCAGCGTGCCGCTAACGGGACTTTCGTTTGGCATACTCACCGGTGCGCACAACTACAAAATGCGCAAGCAGGTCATCTACTTGCCCCATCTGCCCAAAGCGTTCGATGGCATCCTGCTGGGCCAGATCTCCGACATCCACACGGGCTCGCTCTTCAACAAAACGGCGATCCAGGGTGGGGTTGACTTGTTAATGCAGGAAAAGCCGGATGTGATCTTCTTCACCGGCGACCTGGTGACCATCGAAACCAAGGAAGCAAAAGACTACGTTCCCGTCTTCGAAAAACTCAAAGCCCCCATGGGTGTGTTTTCCGTCACCGGCAACCACGACTATGGCAACTACCGGGAGTGGTCCACCCCGGAGGCTAAGCGTAGAAACTTCGAAGACATGCTGGCGGTCCACAAACACCTGGGCTATGATTTGCTGATGAACGAACACCGCTTCCTGGAAACGGGAGGTGACAAGCTGGCCATCCTGGGTGTTGAGAATTGGGGTGTGGGTCCAGCCCACCGCTTCCCGAAATACGGCAGACTCAACCTCGCTTATCCCGGCACGGAAGAAGCTCCCGTGAAAATACTCCTCTCACACGACCCCACGCACTGGGATGCCCAGATCAGACCGGAATATGGCGACATCGACCTCACGCTGTCGGGTCACACCCACGGCTACCAGCTTGGTGTGAACCTTGGCAGCTACACCTGGAGCCCGGCACAATACCGCTTCAAACAATGGGCAGGACTTTACCAGGAAGGGAATCAATACCTGTATGTGAACCGTGGCTTTGGCTGCGTAGGATACCCCGGGCGTATCGGCATGCCCCCTGAACTCACCCTCATCCAACTGAAGCGCAGCTAGCTCCTCAACTGTTGGATATCCTCCATCTCATCTTTCAGGTTTTCGTATAGCCTTTCATACATCGCGAAAGACTTGATGTAGCGCTCGTGGTTCTCTTTTATGGGGAAATAGGAAACCCGCTCCGAAGACCGCAGCACCTCATAATCCGAAATAAGCGCAAGCGACTTCAACCCAAGATAGGCCGCCCCCAACGCCGAGGCGTCCTCGGGATTGATGAGGCAGATCTCTTTGTTGAAAACGTCTGCCAGGATCTGTAGCCAGGCCTGTGAATGCACAAAGCCCCCGCTCACATGAATCCGTTCGATCTCCAGCCCCGACTTCTCCATGGCCACGGCGATGCTGTACAGCGCCATGGAGATACCCTCGATCACAGCGCGGGTGAAATGGGCCTGTGTATGGAAGTTCCGGATCCCAAAAAAAGCGCCACTGGCGTCGCTGTCCCAGATCGGCGCGCGTTCGCCCAGGATGTAGGGCAGGAAGATCAGACCGTTGGCACCAGCCTTAACGTCGTCCAGGCCATCCAGCAGGGCGTCGTAGTCTTTGCCGCTGCTCAGGGTGCGTTGGAGGAACACCTCGGCATACCACTTCAGGACATAGCCACCGTTGTTGATGGGGCCACCGGAGATGAACGTCTGTTCATCCAGCCGGTAGTTGAACGTCATTGCCTTGAAGTTGTAAGTCGGGCGCGTGCTGGCCACCCGTATGGCCCCGCTGGTGCCGATGGTGAGGGCGGCGATGCCGGGCGTTACAGCAAAGCTGCCCAGATTCGCCATACAGCCGTCGCTGGAGCCAATAAAGAAGGGCACAGCAGCTACAGGTGCCAGGTCGGCCGAAAGGGCAGGGGCGAGCCCGCTGCGCGTATGGTGCGTGGGTACCGGTTCGCTCAGTTGCCTGGTCGTGATGGCACACAAGGTCAGCGAATCTGTGTTCCAACGTAGTTCTTCAATGTTGAACAGGCCCGTGGCAGAAGCAATGGAATAGTCCACTTCAAATGCCCCGAAAAGGCTAAACCAGATGTATTCCTTTATGGAAATGAATTTATGAACAGCTTTAAACAAGTCGGGTTGATGTTCTTTGAGCCACACGATCTTGCTGAGCGGGGCCATGGCATGCACGGGTGTTCCCGATTGGCGGTAGATGGCTTCACCGGAGGCCGATTTTTGGATCTGCCGGGCGGTGGCTGCCGCCCGGTTGTCGGCCCAGGTGATCATGTTCATGAGTGGCTCACCTTGTTTGTCTACCAGGATGAGGCTGTGCATGGCGCTGCTGATGACGATACCGGCCGGCGTTTCCTTGACTTCCTGCACCACGCGGAGAATACACTGCACAAACGCCTGCCGGATCAGTTGCGGCTGTTGTTCGCTCAGGTTGGGTTGGGGTGTGAGAATGGGGTAGGCCTGCTGGGCGGTGGCCAGCACCTGGCCCGAAACGTCCACGGCCACTGCCTTGGTGCTGCCGGTGCCGATATCAATACCGATGGTATACTTCATGCGTCTTTTCTAGGGCCATGAAGATAGAGAATTAAAATAAAAAGGGCACCTGCTGTGCAGATGCCCTTCGGTTTAGGTTAGATAGAGGGTTATGTTAGATGAGCTGCCTCCATCTCTCTTCTGCGCTTGGCGTCGATGGAAAATTTTCCCGCACCAAACACCATGAAGATGACCAAGCCAACCAAGACAACTAGTGATGCCCAAAGTTCCATATGATGTCCTATGGAAAGAAATCCTGCCGGATAGTTTACCATGAATACGGCGCCGATCAGAATGGGCAATTGGATCAGACACACAATGCGTGTGAAAAGCCCCACGAGGATCAGCGGTCCGCCCAAGATATGCGCGAACACAACATAGTGTGCCAGCGTCATACCGGCGAAGTAAACATTAATGCCGGAAGTTGTCATTTCAAGGTCGTGCATGTGCGTTATGAAGTACAGCCCCTTGTAGGTAATGAAGGCACCCAACAGTACCCGAAACGCATCCAAAAATCCAGGGCGATGACTATTACCCCACCGCTCCACATTGGTGATCACATTCATAGCTATTTCCGTTTTTGGTGAGATACAAAGTTTACAAAATTCTTCGACTAAAAACAAGTGCTTTTTCAGGTTTTAAATTTGATCGACGGAGTATAAACTTTGCTCAACTTTTTGCGTTACAGGCGGATGACTCAACGGAATTGGTATACGCCAAAAAAACAAGACACAAAAAAAGCCCTGCGTCACGCAAGGCTTTTTCTGATACAATATCGGTTGTCTTAATACTCGTTATTGCTTCTGCGGTTAAAACCACCGCCACCACCGCTTCTGTAGCCACCACCACCACTGCGGGGTGCATCAGTCCGGGGTCTTGCTTCGTTCACCACCAGGGTTTTTCCCAGGAAGTTGAAACCGTTTAAGCTAGTGATAGCCTGACGGGCAGCAGCTTCGTCTGACATTTCGATAAAACCGAAACCACGACTACGCTGAGTTACTTTGTCCATGACAA
>CBIHQM010000430.1:0-6004 GCA_966211885.1 uncultured Chryseolinea sp. | reverse complement strand
ATTTTGTTTGAAATACTCCACGTCCTGGATGAGCTCCTTGCGCTTCACGATGAGCTGGACTTTGGAAAGAATCCAGAGCAACGGCGAGAGAATAAAAATGGCGGTGGGCAACAGGTACATGAAAATATACACACGGATCTTCCGCGCGGTCGATTGGATGCCGCCACCGGAGGCGATGAATTTGGACCACACACCAAACGCTTTCTGACCGCGGCGCTCCATGAGCACCAGGTTCGGCTTGATGTCGATGGCGCCTTCCTTCACCAAGGCGGCTTGCAGATCGCCATACTGACCGCTTTCCAACGATTGATTGATCAACTCGCCATAGGTTTCCGAATGCCGCACGTCCTGGTCGGACACGCCGGCTTGGGGGAAGAACCAGAAGGGTTTGCGATTGCCGGTGAACATCCAGCGCAAGATCGTGATGAGACTGGTCAGGTTGCCCGACCGGTCGCAGAGGGCGATGTGACCCACCAGTCGCGACTGCGATTCGGTGAGGCGGCGCTTCATTTTCTCCTGGGCGCCGAGCCACATGTTGCGGCAACCCAATATGGTGACGACGTCACGGTTCTGTAAGATTTTCTTGCCTTCTTCACTTTGCAGGAACGAACTCACGGGCCGTGAAGGTGTGAGGAACCAGGGCTGATAGCCGAGGATCACCAGGTCGTAGGCATCAAAGGCTTGCGCCGATGGGGATTTGAGCGCCAGGGCTTTTTGACCAAACGTTTCGGGAAAGGCATTGAAAAAATCAAATGCGCTCCACGGAAAGGGAAATTTTTCCTGGGGCTGAATTTCTTCGAAGTGGACTTTGTGGCCAGCGGTGATAAAAGGCTTGGCTAAGGTTTGGAGAATGTTCAGTTGCTGACCCGACTGGGAGTAGTACAGAATGAGAATCTTTTTCATTTAGGTTTGGTCTCTAGAGGCTAAAGGCCGCAAAATAATATATTTTTTAGCTCCTACGGCTATTGTTAAAGGTCATGTACCATTATTGTTGCGAAGATATTTTTTTGCATCCCGGACTTCCCTGGTCCGGCCTTCGCCGGAATTTTTTTGAGACAGGGATCTCACGGGTTTCCGGTCTTCACCAACACTTGCAACGTGCTCCGCGACGACTGTTCCATCATCACCCCCGGCTGTTTCCGGTAGGTATCGAACGTCGCCTCGTCGTAGTTCTTTATGGTGATGAGGGTAAGGCCCGTATTGTAATACACCTCGAATCGCTTTTGCAGTCTGCCGATCAGTTTGATCACCTTGCTCTCGCGGAAATCGATACAGAAGGAAAAGGAGATGGCCGAGTTCTGCATGAGGTTGATGCGAATGTCCAGCTCGGAAAGTGCATGGAAAATGATGCTCAGTTGCTCTTCCGAAATAAAGGTATAGTCTGTCACCTTACACGAGATGAGACATTGATTGTCTTTGAACACGATCAGGGGCGGCAACTGGTCCACGGTGCACTCGTGGATGCGCGTCCCGGGCAGCGACGGGTCGTCAAAGTTTTTCACCAGCAACGGAATGTTCTTGTTGGCGAGCGGCTTGATGGTTTTTGGGTGGATCACATTTGCCCCATAATAGGTCATCTCGGCCGCCTCCTTGAAGGGCAGCTCCTCGAATACCACGGGCGACGGAAAGCGCTTGGGATCGGCATTCATCACCCCCGCCACATCTTTCCAGATGGTGAGCGACTCGGCGCCCAAGGTCGACGTGAAAATCGCCGCCGTGTAGTCCGACCCCTCGCGACCCAATGTCGTGGTGAACCCATCCGGTGTGCGCCCTATAAAACCTTGGGTGATCACGATGTTCTCTTTCAGGAGCGGCACCAGCGGCTGCACGTTGGTGGCCGTGAGCGTCCAGTCCACTTTGCCTTCGCGAAAGCTGCTGTCGGTGCTGATGCAGGTGCGCGCGTCAAGCCAGTGGCTCTTGATGCCTTCGGTGGCAAAATAATGATGGAGGATGACCGAGGAGATCAGTTCGCCTTTGGAAACCACCTGGTCGTAGAGCAGGTCGCCTTCCAGGGAAGAGGCCAGCGTGTCGGCAATTTCCTCCAGTTGGACATCCACGGCGGCGCGGACGACGGAGTTGTCTTTGAAGAGCGCGTCGATAATATCATAGTGATATTTCTTCAGTGCCAGCCGGGCGTCCGTCATGGTCTGGGGGGTGCGGTTGGTGGCCACCAGGGTTTCCAGCAGGTCAGTGGTCTTGCCCATGGCCGACACCACCACCAGCAGGTCGCTGGTGGCATGCGAGCGGATGATGGAAGCCACGTGACGGATCCTTTCCGGTGTTTTCAGGGAGGCCCCTCCAAATTTAAAAACCTTCATTTTTATTGCACTAAATCGTTTGCGAACTAACTTTGCGCTACATTATGAGCATGCAAAGATCATTCAATAATGGTAATGCGCCAAGCATCGAATCGTCAAGAATCGCGCATTCGATCGGCACCGCCCTGGACCGCTTTATCAAAAACAACCAGGACCAGTTTGCCTATGCCAGCGGCGAACTCTCCCAACTGCTGCGCGATATCGCCCTGGCCTCCAAGGTCGTGAACCGCGAAGTGAACAAGGCCGGCCTCATTGACCTGATGGGCGCTGTGGGCTCCCAAAACCTGGCCGGCGACGACCAGCAAAAACTCGACGTGCTGGCCAACATCCGCTTCACCCGCGCCCTGGCCAAAGGCGGCGAAGTGTGCGCCCTCATCTCCGAAGAGTCCGACAGCTACGTCGATCTCAACAACGAAGGCAAATACGTGATCGCCATCGACCCGCTGGATGGCTCCTCCAACATCGACGTGAATGTCTCCATCGGCACCATCTTCTCCATCTACCGCCGAAAGAGTCCCGCTGGAACACCCATCCAACCGACGGACATCCTCCAAAAAGGATCGGACCAGGTGGCGGCAGGCTATGTCCTCTATGGCTCGTCCACCATGCTGGTCTACACCACGGGGCACGGCGTGAACGGTTTTACCTACGAACCCACGCTCGGAGAATATTTTCTATCGCATCCCCAATTGAAAATGCCCGAGGACGGAAAGATCTACTCCATCAACGAAGGCCTCGCCAACTCCTTCCCCGCGCCGGTGCAAGCCTACATCAAATATTGTAAAGACTGCCAGTATACCGCCCGTTATATCGGATCATTGGTGGCTGATTTTCATCGGAACATGCTCAAGGGAGGCATCTACATCTATCCCGCGACAGCGAAATCTCCCCAGGGAAAATTGCGCCTCATGTACGAATGCAACGCACTAGCCTTCGTGGCGGAACAAGCTGGAGGCAGTGCCACCAATGGCAAGGATCGCATTCTGGATATCGAAGTAAAAGAATTGCATCAGCGTACCGCTTTCTATGTGGGTTCGAAAAACATGGTGGAGAAGGCTGAGTCGCTTGGTTAAGAATTCACCTCTGAAAATATTAGTGGCCAACATGTGACGATCCATGAGGTCGGTATTTATATAACCCCAGGCATTAGCCTGGGGTTACCGGTGCAACGCAAAATGGTGCCATAGGAAAGTCGGATCGATCTTCACGTTTCATGGCACCGACCGTACACACTGCCTCGGGCTCGGAGGTGGCGAGCCCCACTCTCTTGTGTGATGTATCCTTTGTACACCGTGGCCCCAAGGGCACTTCGGAGCCAGAGGCAGTGAAGGTGCGCCAAGAACGTTCGTGCAACTAGCGAGATGCGAGCGTGGCGCAATTATCACGGGTTGTGGTGACCCCAGGCTAAAGCCTGGGGTTATTATAAAAAAACTTTTTGAGATCGCAGATCACTCCGACGGGTGACCACCATCTTCTGACGTGTTGTCTTTGATTGGGTGACTAGCGTGCTATTTTTCTAAGGCTATTGCTTTTCCTCCTTGCCGGCTTCTTTCTTTTCTTCTGTCAGCAACTCAGGGGCATATTTCAGGATCGACTCATACCACCGCACCAGCTTTTTGATGTCGGAGACATATACACGGGATTCGTCATACTCGGGGAGTACGGCTTTCAGGAAAGCCTTCAGTTCGACCGCATCGGAATTGCCATCCACGCCCAGGTCGTTGCCAAAGTCTTTGTGGATCTTTCTCAGGATGTCTTCCAGCGCAACGGTTCCTTCTTTGGTGGTGGTGTAGATGGATATTTCGTTCAGCAACGAGAGCCGGTGGTTGGTGGTGGCCACGAGCTTGGTCTTGGCTTCGTCCAGCGATTCGAGGATGACGCCCGACTTAGTGGGGGCAACCACTTTGTAGAGTCCTCCTTTTCCCGATACCGTTGCGATTTCAGATATGGTCATATGCGATTTTTAAATGAGGGGCAAAGCTAAAGAAATGGCGAGAAAAGTCCAGCAACGTCTCACTTCTTCCCGCTTCCGCTCGCGATGGCGGTTTCGACGAAGTCCAGGATCTCGTCCCGGCCGGTTTTTTTCTCGGACGAGGAGAGGAGGATCGGGGGCAGTTCTTCCCAGCGGGTAAGCAGCGTCTTTTTATAGGCCGCCAGGTTCTTTTGGAGTTCGTTCTGCTTGAGTTTGTCGGTCTTGGTGAAGATGAACGCCAGGGGCACTTCCTGGCCCCCAGCCCACTCGATGAAGTCGAGGTCGTTGGCCTGGGGTGGGAGGCGCGAATCCAGGAGCACAAAGAGGCAATTCAGGTTCTCGCGCTGCTTGACGTACTCCTCTATCATTTTGCCAAACCCCTCGCGTTTGCTTTTGCTGGCACTGGCAAAGCCATAGCCGGGCAAATCCACGAGGTACCACGTCTTGTTCATCAGGAAGTGATTGATTGTTTGGGTCTTACCAGGTGTCACCGACGTCTTGGCCAATTTGCGCATGCCCGCGAGCATGTTGATCAGCGAAGACTTGCCCACATTGGAACGGCCTATGAAAGCAAACTCCGGGAGGTCGGGCGCGGGGCATTTCTTGACGTCGGCATAACTTGAAATGAATTCCGCGGAGGTTATCTTCATGGTTAAAGTAATGATTGAAGGTCAAAATACTAAGAATGTAATAACTGTGTGCCTTATGATTTCAATTTTATGGGCCAAAATTGTCTCTTTTTCATATCTTGTCGCTATATTGGAATAGATTTTTTAGATAACTTTATTGTTAAAATTTTTTAAACGATGACCAGTATCCGAAGTGTACTGATTTTTTTAACTCTCGTTTTGGCCCTTATCACCCCCGGTTTTAGTCAGCAGGACCCCAAAGAAACGGCTCGCCAATACCTGGAACAGGCCGAATTGATCCTCAGCGAAACAAAGGCTATGGACGACGCCCGGGAAATCATGGTGACGGCCGCCGACCTGGACACCACCTTCATCAAAGCCAACTACGAAGCCGGCTGGATGCACCTGCGCACCGTACAAAAAGACCGCGCCGTAAAGTATTTCCTCCGCGTCTACCGCCAGGACCCTTCCTATAAATTCGACATCGAATACCTCATCGGCCGCAGCTACCAATATGGCGAGCAATTCGACAAGGCCCTGCAATACTACGCCCTTTACAAAGAAAAACTGGCCAAAAAAGCCAGCTACCAGGGCAAAGACAAAGTGGACGCCGCCACGGTGGACCGCACCATTTTTGAATGTCAGAACGGCAAAGAATTCACCTCGAGCCCCGGCAATTTCTCCATCGTCAACATCGGCCGGGAGATCAACTCGGAATTTGAAGACTACGCGCCCGTGCTCAATGAAAATGAAGACGAGATCGTGTTCACCACCCGCCGCCGCGAAGACAACTTGAACCAGAACGTGTTCGACGATAACAAACCCTACGAAGATATTTTCACCTCCAAAAAGGTGAACGGCGCCTGGGCCTACGCCAAAAACATCGGCCCCATCGTCAACACACCCTATCACGACTCCAACCTGGCCCTTTCGGCCGACGGTAGCACGTTGTTCATCTTCAAGGACGAAGGTGGCGGCGACATCTTCTACAGCGAGCGACAGCCCTCCGGCGAGTTCTCCGAACCCGTCGCCCTGCCCGGCATCATCAACTCCAGCTTCGAAGAGAAATCCATTACCATTTCCAA
>CBIHQM010000429.1:0-6094 GCA_966211885.1 uncultured Chryseolinea sp. | reverse complement strand
TCGAGAAGCACGACGTGCTGGGCTTCGACACTGAAACACGCCCCAGCTTCAAGCGCGGCCAAACCTACAAGGTAGCCCTGCTTCAACTGGCCATCCCAGGCAAGGTCTTTCTCATCCGCCTCCACCAGACCGGCTTGCCCGAAGAGATCGTGTCCATTTTTGAGAACACCAACATCATCAAAGCCGGCGTGGCCATTCACGACGACATCAAGGCCCTGCAAAAGCTGAATCGCTTTCAACCCATTTCGTTCATAGAGCTGTCCACCATGGCCAAGGCTTCGGGCCTGCAAGTGGAGAGCGTAAAAAAACTGGCGGGCTTGCTCCTCGGGTTCCGCATCTCCAAAAGTGCGCAGACCTCCAACTGGGAAGCCCCGACGCTCACCGAGAAGCAGATCGACTACGCCGCCACCGATGCCTGGGTATGCCTGGAAATATATCATCACCTCCTGCGCAACTACTTTCACGTGAAAGCGTAAACAAGAGCTTAACCGCTTTTGCATGATCGCCAAAATCCTCGAAAAACAGACCCTCTCCGCCAACTGGTACAAGCTCTACAAATACACATTTTCTTTTACCGACAAACACGGCAACGAGCTCGTCCAAAGCCGGGAGGCCTACGATCGCGGCAACGGCGCCACCATCCTCCTTTATAATAAAGCACAACACACCGTAGTGCTGACACGCCAATTCCGCCTCCCTACCTTTGTCAACGGCAACGACGACGGCATGCTCATCGAAGCCTGCGCCGGTCTCTTAGACCTCGACAACCCCGAAGACTGCATCCGCCGCGAAACCGAAGAAGAAACCGGCTACCGCGTAGCCCACGTCCGCAAGATCTTCGACGTCTACATGTCGCCAGGCTCTGTGACAGAGATCCTCTACTTTTTTGTAGGAGAATACACAGCCGATCAAAAAGTAGCCGAAGGCGGCGGCGTAGACGAAGACGAAAACATCGAAGTACTGGAACTGGACTTCAACAAAGCCTACAACATGATCGCCACCGGCGAAATCAAAGACGCCAAAACCATCATGCTACTTCAATACGCCAAGCTAAACAACCTCGTCTAGTTCGATTCAACATCACCGCAACAAATAGTCTTGAGTCCTTGGCCCTTTGTACTTAATACTGGCTACTGACTACTGGCTACTGACCCGTCAACAGGAGAGTACAGGTTAGGTCGATTCGCGAATATTATTATCTTGGTTCGCATATAACCTGCAACCATCATGCGAAGTATCTCCTTACTCATTCTGCTGGCCGCAACCCTAAGCCTGCAGGCCCAGACCCTCACGATTCGCGACCTCACGTGCGAATATCAAAATAATCCGCTCGGCCTTGACGTGACCGTCCCCAGATTTGGATGGAAGCTTGTCTCGGGGCAACGCGGCACGATGCAAAAGTCCTATGAGCTGCGCGTCGGCACGGATGACAAAGCGCTTGTGAAAGGACAAAAAATTCTCTGGCAAAGCGGGCCGGTAGCTTCCGATCAATCGGTGCTCGTGTCCTACGCCGGTCCCGCACTCTCATCACGTCAACGTTACTTCTGGCAGGTGAAAGTTGCCGACAACAAAGGCAACTCCTCCGGATGGAGTGAAGTGAAATATTGGGAAATGGGTTTGCTGCAACCTTCCGACTGGACCGCACGCTGGATCGAATCCGATCTCCCCGGCGACACCGTGAACAGCCCCGCGCCGATGTTGCGAAATAATTTCACACTAAAGAAAATGGTGAAGTCGGCAAGATTGTATGTTACCTCGCATGGTCTTTATGAATGCTACATCAATGGCCAACGGGTAGGCGATCAATTCCTCACCCCAGGCTGGACCAGTTATAACAAGCGCCTCCAATACCAGGTCTATGATGTTACAAACCTGGTCACGAACGGTGCGAATGCTGCCGGGGTCATCCTCAGCGATGGATGGTATCGGGGCAATCTCGCCTGGGAAAACAATCGCAACATTTACGGCAAAACATTGGGCCTCCTCTTTCAATTGGAAGCGACCTATGCCGACGGCAGCAATGAGATCATCACCTCCAACGAACAATGGAAAAGTTCAACGGGTCCGGTGACTCGCGCCGGGATCTACTACGGTGAAGCCTATGATGCACGACTAGAGAAAAAAGATTGGTCGATGTCGGGCTATGCGGCCGGCGATTGGCATGGCGTGCGCGCGGTCAACGTATCGAACGACAACCTTATCGCATCCTATGCGCCCCCCGTAAGAAAACACGAAATCTTCAAACCAAAATCATTGAAGGTGACGCCGCAAGGGGAATTGATTGTGGACTTCGGACAAAACCTCGTAGGCTGGGTGCGCTTCAAAGCGACCGGAAAGGCTGGCGACAAGATCGTCGTCCATCATGCCGAGGTGCTGGACAAGAAAGGAAATTTCTACACCGACAATTATCGTGCAGCCCTAGCCGAGATCGTATACACCTTGAAAGGTGGAGGCGAAGAAGTCTTCGAACCCCATTTTAGCTTCTTTGGCTTTCGCTATGTGAAGATAACGTCCCCCAACAAACTCACGGCCGACCAGATCACAGCAGTGGCCGTGTATTCAGACATGACGCCCACAGGCAACTTCACCTCCTCCAGCCCACTGATCAACCAACTTCAACACAACATCCAGTGGGGGCAAAAAGGAAACTTCGTAGACGTCCCCACCGACTGCCCCCAACGCGACGAGCGCCTGGGCTGGACGGGCGACGCACAAGCCTTCTCGCGCACGGCAACCTACAACATGAACGTGGCCACCTTCTTCAGCAAGTGGCTGAAAGACCTTGCCGCCGACCAGGTGAAGAACGGACGCGTTCCCTTCGTGATCCCCAACGTGCTGGGCGATAGCGCTTCGGCCTCCACGGGCTGGGCAGATGCAGCGACGATCATTCCCTGGAATGTTTACTATGCCTATGACGACAAGCGCATTCTCGAGCAACAATATGAAAGCATGAAGGCCTGGGTAGGCTACATGGAAGCACGGAGCCGGAACGATTTATGGAACCGAGGCTTCCACTTTGGCGATTGGCTTTTCTACCGCCCCAATGATGACACCGATGGCCGCTCCGCAGTGACCGACAAATATCTGATCGCACAATGTTTCTGGGCAAACTCCACACAGATCATGCTCAACACCGCGAAAGTGTTAGGCAAAGAAGACGACGTGAAGCACTACACCGAATGGTTGAAGCGCATCAAAGACGCCTTCCTCAAAGAATACATGGCCCCCAGCGGACGCCTCGTAGCCGGCACCCAAACAGCCTACGTGCTGGCCCTGAACTTCGACATGCTCCCCGAAACCCTGCGCGCCCAAGCCGCCGAACGCCTGGCACAAAACGTGAAAGACTACGACAATCACCTAACCACCGGTTTCCTGGGAACGCCCTATCTCTGCGAAGTGCTGACGCGCTTTGGCTATACCGATGTGGCGTATAGCCTCTTACTCCAGGAGACCTACCCTTCGTGGTTGTACCCGGTGAAGATGGGTGCCACCACCATCTGGGAGCGCTGGGATGGCATCAAGACCGACAGCACGTTCCAAACACCAGGCATGAACTCCTTCAATCACTATGCCTATGGCGCCATCGGCGATTGGATGTACCGCCGCGTGGCCGGCCTGCGCGAAACAGCACCAGGCTACAAAGAGCTGATCATCGCCCCCCAACCCGGCGGCAACCTGAAAAACGCCACAGCCGAACTCGAGACCCTCTATGGCCCCGCCAAGTCGGCCTGGAAGCTCGACAACGGAGTGTTCACCCTCACCGCCGTAATCCCCGCCAACACCACCGCCCAAATCGTCCTGCCCGATGCAGCCGATGCTTCGGTGACCGAGGCCGGAGTCGACGTCGGCAAAGTAAAATCCGTTACGGCCATGACGAAGGAGGGAACGAGTGTGCGATTAACGCTGGGGTCGGGAACGTATACGTTCACCTATGGCATGAAGCAGTAGGCCGGAGTTTCTCACCTTACAATGTCGGGCCAAAGCCCGGCGCTTGCGTTGTATCGTTTCTCTAGCTTAAAGGCTCTAGTCAATCCACACATCTTTCAACCTAACTCCAATCCGCGAAAGCGGATTGCCGTTCAATGGCCCCGGGTGCTCCGATCTTATCGGAGTACCCGGGGTTCTGAGTTAATTAAGAAAGGCGTGCCATAGGAAATATATAGACCGTGCCTCGCACGATCTGGCACGCAATCGGTACGTTGTATTCAGGCGTATCGGGGGAATGCGCCATGAAGGTTCATCACTTCGCTAATGTGCGCACGTGGCGCATTTGTTTTGCAGTGCATTTGCACCCCGGGTACTCCGATACTCGGAGCACCCGGGGCCATTAAACGGTAATCCGCCTAGGCGGATTGGGGGAATTAAATGCAAGAGGATGTGTGCATAGATTACAGCCTAAAGGCTTGGGTTATTTCGTTGGAGGCCAAATTGGGTTACCGCCTTTTTTTGCTTTTTTTGAGTAAAAGTCACTTCAAATGAAATTTCTCCGCGGAGTATGCTGTCTCCTGGTCATCCTGTTCGTCTCAACGCGTTGTTCGGATAATGATCAACCGTCGGCCAATGATCCCAGTGGTAAACTGATCGAATCCATTAGCGCCGGCACCACACCTGCGGCGACACTTAAACTCCTGGTGACCGTTTCCGGCTACAAGATCGACCCTTCCATTCTGAAACACGACGTTGAAATATTCAAGGTCAAGTACCACACCGAATTTCAAGGGGAAGACATCACCGCTTCCGGCCTCATCATTTTGCCGCAAACGAACGAGTCGGTCAGCATGCTGAGCTTTCAACACGGAACCACTACGTTGGCAAGCGATGCGCCCTCGGTGCAATCGACAGGTAGTTTCGATGTGGAGCTGTACAGCGCCATAGCCTCGGCTGGTTTTGTGGCGGTTGTCCCCGACATGATCGGCTTTGGCAGCAGCAGCACTACGTTTCATCCCTACTACGTGGAGGAGCCCACAGCCCGCGCCGTTTCAGACATGATCGTTGCCGCCCGCGAACTGGCCGACCAAAAGAAACTTGCCTTCGACGGAAAACTGTTCCTGGCCGGCTATTCCCAGGGAGGCTATGCCACCATGGCCGCCCACAAGGCCATTGAATCCGAACCCATCGAGGGCATGACCCTTGTCGCCTCCTTTCCGGCCGCGGGAGGATTCGATTTGAAGGCGATCCAGGAATACATGTTTTCGCAGACTGAATACGCCGACCCGTACTACCTGGCCTACTTGTTTAACAGTTACCAACTGTACTACAAAGAGAACAATCTGCTGAAAGATTTTTTTAACGAACCGTATGCCGCCGCCATCCCCGCGCTCTTCGATGGAAAACACGCGCCAAGTGCCATCGATGCGCAGCTTACAACGTCAATAGAGGATCTTGTTTCAGATGATCTCCTCGAGGGGATAGACACACAGCCGCGTTTTAATTATATCGTTACTTTGCTTAACGAAAATTCGTTGGACAATCAATGGTATCCCAAGACCCAGATGTATATGTATCATGGCCTTGACGATACGACAGTGCCTTACACTAACTCTGAATCTACTTATCAAAAGCTGATCGCCAATGGGGCTTCCGCCGAGCTACTTCATTTTATTTCACTTGAGGGGGATCATGGCTCAGCTGTAAAACCTTATGTCGAGGATCTCGTGCCAAGGCTGATGGCGTTGAAGTGAGGAAGACGATGTGTGGTGCCGTCAGGGATTAATCTCACTCTCTTATTTAGATGTTTCGGAAATGAGACTCGATTAAATAAATCAATCATCAAAATTAATCCAATCTGTCAGCAATCTGAAAACCTAACTCTGTAACTTGATATATCTGGCCTAGATAGCCCAGCGGCTGTATGAGTTCGAAATTTAGCAATTGATTTAGTGCGCTTTCCCATTTGGCTTTCGTCCTGGGGGAATAGTCCTCATTCAATTGTTGTCCTGCGATTTGAAATGCAAATCCTCCAACATATGATACTTTCATAATATCGCCGGAAGCACTTTGGGCCGCCATTTTTAACATAGACTTAGCTTCATTGGAGAGGTTGTGTCGAATCTCCTGTACCTTATCGCTATTCGGGGCTTGCAGCGTCGAAGAT
>CBIHQM010000428.1:0-6132 GCA_966211885.1 uncultured Chryseolinea sp. | reverse complement strand
CGGCGTCGACGGTGACCACATCTACGCGGTGGGTCGTGTCGGTCAACAGCATGCCACGCGCTTTGTCACCGAGCGGGAGCCGGATGCCCGTGAACGAACTGTAAGGATAATAAGGAATAGAGAAGCGATCGATGCTGAAGTTGCCGCTCTCCTCGTACACTTTGCCACGGAACACGGCATTGAGCATACCGGGAGCATTTTCGGAGGGCTCCAGCGTGGTGTTCACCACGGCATTGCCCTCGTCGTCGGTGTTGCCTTCAAAGATGGGTTTCGCCTCGCTGGAAAACGCTTGCGACGGGTCTTCAAATGTATAGTCCGGGTAGCGTTGGAATTTTGTTTCCGCTTTCGTGAGCAGCACTTCAAACTCCGCGCGCAGGTTGCGGCCCGGGGCGCCGTGCAGCCATTTCACATTGAGCTTGCCCGACACGTTGCTGTTGCCGGCCGTGATCTTTTCTACGCCAAAGTCCAGGTTTATTTTCAGACGGTTGGGCTTCACGGTCTCAATCTTTATGGGCTGCGAAAATTCCGCGCCTCCAACTTTCACGCGTGCCGTCCAATTGCCGGTGGGCGCATCGGCCGCGGTGTTGGTGGCAAAGGAATAGAATCCGTTCTCGCCGGTGGAACGCACCAAGCGGTTGGTGACCTGCCCTTGCGGATTTTGGAGTTCCAACACCACGGGATGCGTGGCGGGCAGCAACTTCATTTTATCTTCGAGGATGAAGGTCAGATAGAGCGAATCACCCGGGCGCCATACGCCACGCTCGCCATAGAGCAAGCCTTTCAAGCCTTTGCTCACGCGTTCGCCACCCACATCGAAATTGCTGATGGACAGCGATTCGCCATCCTGCATTTTCAGGTAGCCCCGTTGTGCGCCGTTCCTGGCCAGCAGCACAAAAGGCGTTTCCTTTGATTTGATCACCGCCTTGCCATCGGAACCCGACGTGGCCGTGCCAATGGACATTTGCTGATAGTCGTAGAGTTCGAGGATCACCCCCGAAAGCGGTTGTGTCGTTTTCAGGTCGCTGACGAGAATGGTGGTGTTGCCGTCGCTGCCGCGTTTGGCCAGCAAGCCGAGGTCGGATGCCAGCACATTGCGGCGGATGGTTTTGTCGCCGGTGTAATAGGAGCTGTTGCAGGGATTGTCGCGTTGGTTCCAATCGTAGTCTTCTTCGTAGTAGTATTCTTCGTATGAGTCCCAGTAGCTATTCTCATCTCCAGATTGCGCTTCCCAATCTTCGCCGCCCACGCCTTGCAGGTCGTTGGCGGAGGCGGTCTCTTCGCCGCCCTCACACACATAGGCCAGGTAGGAGCGCTTGAAACCGATGCGCACCTGGTAGATGGCGCCGGGTTCGGTGTTGATCAATTTGGAAAGGTCGAGCGTGAAGCGGTTCCATTTGCCCAGGTCGGTCACGCCAGCGTTTTCCAGCGAGATCGTTTTGCGTAACATGGGCCGGCCCACACGTTGCAGCTCCTGGCTGCCATCGTAGTCGTTGACCTGGAAGAATTGAAGAACGTTCTTTTCATAGATCTTCACGATCTCGACGTCCACCGACTTCAGGTTCACGGCTTCGAAGGGCATGATCAGTCCATCGGTTCCGGGAAGAATGGAGCCTTTGCCGGTGAAACGCACGGCAGGATTCAGTTGCTCAAAGACGACATCCACGGTGGTGTCTTCCTTCATTTTATAATCCAGCACGTTGCGTATGCCAGCTTCGAGCGTCAGGGTTTTGGAACCGGCCTGGCGTACGGGCGGATAGACACGGATCTCGTTGTCTTTAATATCAAAGTCGAGTGTGCCCACGTCGTTGAGGGTGACCAGGCCGTCGAGGTTTTGTTTTTCATTGAGGGGATCGGAGAATTGGATGATGACATGCTGGCTGGAGCTTTGGTCCACGCGCACGTTCATCACTTTAAAGTCGCCCAAGGCGGGGATCTCCACTTCGCGGGTATCGCCCTGGCTGATGCCCAGGGGCTGGCCATCCAGGGCGAGCTTCACGATGCTGGCGGTCTCTTTGCGGGTCACGTCTTCGATCACAAAAGGGTGTTGCTTGCCTTCGGCGGTGTGGGTCCACGTCACTTTCAGGGCTTTGCCTTCCTGGGAGGCCGCCATGATCTTTTCCACCGCAGCCGCATCGGCCACGTCGGCGGTCACCACCGTGCCCTCTACGCGTTGGCGCTTGAGCTCCGTTTTTATATAGGGTTTTACATTCTCGATGGAGACCTCGAAGTTTTGAGGAATGACCTGGAAGGAATATACAAAGGTCTTCAGTTCCTGCGGCACCTCCAGGAGTCGCGACAACGCGAAGCTCACTTCATAGGTCTGGCCGGAGGTGAGACGGGCTTCGGGCTTGAACTCTACCGTGCGGCGGTCAAGCCACGTGGTCTTTCCCTTTACCGAGGGGCTAAAAGAAAAAAGATTGACGGAAGTTTCCTGACCCACGGCCAGGGAGTCCACGGCGTCGGCGGCCAGGATGATGCGGAAGGTTGAGCCGGAGCCAACCACCCCCGCGGTGTAGGAAGAGATGTACTCGCCGAAGGCGGGATTGACGAAGGCTTGTGCAGGCTTTGTACCTTTGCTGGTAGTCGCATAAAATATACCTACGGCCAGGACCACAACGGTGACGATGCCGATGGCAACTTTCTTCCAGGGGATGTTTTGCATATGGATTGGGGAGATTTGTTGAAAAGATCGAAAAAAAACCGCTACCGAAATCGGTGGTACGAAAAAATAAAAAAACAGGAAGCGGGATGGAGAGAACGGCCTGCAGCAGGCGGCTTGTATACGGCTGACCAAAAAAATAAAGCCTCCTATAAAAGATAAGAGGCTTTTCCAGAATTATGCCAACGATATTTCAAAAATGGATTCCGCTCAAGTTTTCCTTCTACTGATGAACGCTTCGAAATGATCATTCATAAGATATAATGAATGTATCGAAGGAAAGTAAACCTTATTTGGAGCCCAAGGTATCCACCCCGAAAAAGCAAAGCTCGCGATGAATCCATTCTTAACTTTTTAAAGATAGTCGAAGCCTTATGTACAAGGCAATAGTGTTCAGAAAAACCCCCGGAAGCAGGGGGGTTATTTAGGGGAGTGAAAACCAAAATTTTACAACGGCTGTTGTCTATGAAAAGGGCCAAAACAGCGGCAAAAACGCATTGAAAAACCCCCGGAAGTAGGGGTTGATGGCTTGCAAAGCCTCGGTATCTTTGAAGTTGTCTAATAAGTTTGTACTTTCTAATACTGCAAATTGTGAAGAGTAGTATCTCCGTACTTGTGGCTGATGATCAGTTATTTATGCGTGAAAGCCTCCGGGCCATGCTGGAAAAGACCGCGTTTGTAAAAAAGATCTACGAAGCCGAAAACGGCCAAAAGGCCATGGAACTGATGGCCGAAAACGCTGTCGACGTGGCCCTGTTGGACATCCGTATGCCCGTTGTCGATGGATTTGAGGTGATCGAATATGTGCACAAGCTGAAATTGTCGACGCGCATCATCGCGCTGACGGCCTTTGACGAGGAGGCCATGATCCTGAACCTGATGCGGATGGGCATTTCGGGCATCCTTTTTAAGAAGACCACCCACATGCAGGAGATCTACACCGCCATCATCACGGTGTTGGAGGGCAAGCATTTCTATAACGAGAAAGTCAGCATCGTGCTGCACTCCAAGCCCGACGGCATTCACCATCCACCCCGGATCAAACTGACGGCCCGCGAATTCGAGATCATTGTGTTGCTCTGCCACGGCAACGGCACAAAAGACATTGCCGAGAAGCTTTTCCTGAGTGAGTACACCATCGAGGATTACCGGAAGGAGATCATCAAAAAGACGAACACCAAGAACACCTACGAGTTGATCCACTACGCGTTGAGCAACGGTATTGTCACCTTGTAGGGGTAGGTCACGACAAACAGTGTTCCTTTTTCGATGGGCTCGGTGACCACGGTGGCGCCGATGAGTTCGGCTCTTCGTTTCATGCCGGGCAGGCCCCGTCCGCGGGCGGCGGCCCGTCGTTCGCCCACCGCGCGGTCCTTGCCGATGCCATCGTCTTTCACTTCGATGCGAAGGGACGTATCGGACCAGCGCATTTTCATGTTGATATTCCAGGCCAGCGAATGCCGCATGGCGTTGTTCACGATCTCCTGTACGATGCGAAAGAGCGTCACCTCCACCTCGTCGGGCATGCGCGTGACGTTGCCGGTCTCGAAGAACTCGATGTGAAAGGAGCGCAGCTCTTTGAGGTGGTCGCACATTTTCCAGAGCACATACGACAATCCCTTTTCGCGAAGGGATTCGGGCGCCAGGTTCCAGATAATGTTCTGTACGCGGTTGAGCAGGTCGTTCAGGTCGTGGTCGATGCGCAGCAACAGGCTTTTGTTACGTCCCGAAAGGGTGGGCTCCAGGCGCAGGTTCTCCAGGGCCAGGCGCGTGCCCGCCAACAGTTGGGCCAGGTCGTCGTGGAGATCGTGGCCAATGCGCTTGCGTTCTTCTTCCAGCGACTCCTGCTGATCTTTCAGGGTCTGTCGCAGTTGCTCGTTTTCCTTTGCCAGCAATTCTTCACGCACTTGTTTTCTTGCGGAATGCAGGAAATACATCGACACCAGCACCACCAGCAGGGCGATGAGCGAGATCATCATGAAAATATTGTATCCCATTTCTTCGCCAACGTTTTGATACCGGAAGGTAGGCGTTATCGGCCGACTCTTCAAAAAAGTATAATTACAAAATTTTTTCGCTGGAGTGTGTTGGCGGAAACTTTTTTGTCTAACGCTGGTTTAGGGTGACTCGGGCTGATAAAATCTTTACTTTTACGGCATCGGAAAATTCACCCCGCCTGTATGGAAGACTTGCTTAACCAAAACTATTTCGGCAACACCGTAAAGGATTATCTTATTGCCGCCGGTGTCATCCTGTTGGGGATGTCGCTCATGGCCGTCTTTAAAAAGATCATTCTAGGCCGGCTCAAAAAATGGTCTGAGAAGACCGAAACCACCCTCGACAACTACGCCGTGGCGGGTCTCGAAAAATTTGGGTTGCCGATCTTCAATTTCATCGTCATCTATGCGGGACTAAACTATCTGACCTTTTCTCCCAAGGCGTCGCGTGTGCTGGAGATCGCCATTGCCGTGGTGATCACCTTTTTCGTATTGCGCCTCATCTCGACCACGGTGCTGCTGACGTTGCAGACGCGCGTGCGGAAGCAGGAACAAGGCGAGGAAAAAGTGAAGCAGCTCGGCGGCATCATGCTCATCCTCAACATCGTGATCTGGGCGTTGGGGATCCTGGTGCTGTTCGACAACCTGGGCTATAACGTCACCACCATCATTGCCGGTCTGGGCATTGGTGGTATTGCCATCGCCCTGGCCGCCCAAAATATCCTCGGCGACCTTTTCAACTATTTCGTGATCTTCTTCGACCGCCCCTTCGAGATCGGCGACTACATCGTGATCGACGACAAGAAAGGCAACGTAGAGCATATTGGCATCAAGACCACCCGGCTAAAAAGTTTAACCGGCGAACAACTGGTATTCTCCAACAGCGACTTGTCGAAGTCGCGGATCCACAACTTCAAGCGTATGGAACGGCGGCGGATTGCTTTTGTGCTTGGGGTGGTGTATGAAACGCCGCCTTCGTTGTTGCGCGAGATCCCGGGGATCATTAAAAAAATCGTGGAGGCTCAAAAAGAAACGACGCTCGATCGCGTTCATTTTCTTACGTATGGCGAATACAGTCTGAAGTATGAGATTGTCTATTTTGTGGAAAACAGCGACTATAACCGGTATGCGGATATTCAACAGGAGATCAATCTCCAGATCTATGATGCTTTCCTCGCGAAAGGCATCCAATTTGCATATCCATCGCAGACGATCTTTATGGCGAAAGACGTTCCTTCTGTATCATGAAATTATCCTTGCTCCTGTTCATGGCCGCACTGCTCCCGGTATCTTTCAAAGAAACCCAACTTCAATTTCCGAGGGTGCGGGCGGCGTATGATGAGAAGGAGAGCGTGGTCAAAAAATATTTCACGGATAAGAAAATCTCGTTCCCCGGTTTTCAATTGTTCATCCGCGCCTTCAAGCGCGAACAAACCGTGGAAGTTTGGGTAAAGGAGAAAGGAACGACCACCTTCA
>CBIHQM010000427.1:0-6136 GCA_966211885.1 uncultured Chryseolinea sp. | reverse complement strand
CATAGCTGTTGTTCTTAAACTGATCCACCGCTAGCGCTTCATACGCCCAACGCGAGGCCATGAGATCGGCCACGATGGGTACTTTACCTTTGGTGCTGATGATGTTGTTGAGTTTGTCAAAGCTAAAAAGCAAACCGCTCAGGATCATCTGCGGGATGAGCAACAGCGGGATCATGACATACACAGTCACCGCCGAGTTGAAGGCCGACGAAATGTTGAGCCCCAACACGCTGGCGAAACACGACACGGTGAAGAGAATAAACCACGTGGGCAACAACATGCTCCACTCGATTTCCAGGATGAGGTTGCCAATCAGCACAAACGAAAAGGTCTGCACCGCCGACAGCACAAACAGAATGGTCAGCTTCGACATCAGATAGCTGTTCCAACTCAGGTTTAGGAAGGACTCCCGTCGCAGGATCTTGCGGTCGCGGATGATTTCCTCCGCGCTCACGGTCAATCCCATGAACAGGGCCACGATGATGCTCATCAGCAAAAATGCAGGCAAGTTCTCGTTGAACCGGAACATATAGCCCGTGCCGCCGGGAGCGCTCTTGTACTTGATGATCACGGCCAGGATGATGGCCAGCAAAGGGGCTTCCAGCAGGTTGATGAGGAGGTATTGCTTGTTGCTGAGCTTCGACAACGTGTCGCGGGTGGCGAAGATCAGGGTTTGCTTCAGTTTGTTGGGCAGGCTCAGCGACTGGGGCGGCTCTTCCCGCACGTCTTCCACGCGATTGATCTTGAAGCGGTCTTTGTATAGGTCATACCACTGTGGCGGAGTCACTTTCCGCTTGTTGGTGGGCTGACCGTATTCATCCACCACCTTGGCTTCGATGATGTTGAAGATCTGTTCGGGGTTCACATTACCACAGACCTCGCATTGGCCGCGGTTGCTATCGACCTGGTGGGTGGATTTCTTGAAATAGGTAACGGCCTCGATGGGCGGGCCGTAGTAGGCCGGGTAGCCCCCGGTGTCCATGATGATCATCTTGTCGAACATCTTGTAGATGTCGGACGAAGGTTGGTGGATCACCACGAAGATAAGTTTGCCTTTCAGCGAAAGTTCTTTCAGCAAGTCGATCACGTTTTCCGAGTCGCGCGAAGAGAGACCGGAAGTGGGTTCGTCCAGGAACAGGATGGCCGGTTCGCGGATCAGTTCCAGGGCGATGTTGAGACGCTTGCGCTGGCCACCGCTGATGGTTTTGTCCAGCGGGTTCCCTACGCGCAGGTCCTTGCGTTGGTCGAGGCCAAGATTCTCCAAAACCTCCATCACGCGCTTGTGAAGTTGTTCTTCGGTGAACGTGGCGAAGCAAAGCTTGGCGTTGTAATATAAGTTTTGATAGACGGTGAGCTCTTCGATGAGCAAGTCATCCTGCGACACATAGCCGATGACACCGTGTATTTTATCTTTCTGAAGGTTGATGTCGAAGCCGTTGATGAGGATCTGGCCTTTGGTGGGTTTCACCAGGCCGGCCATGACGTTGAGCAGGGTGGTCTTGCCCGCGCCGCTGGCCCCCATGATGCCGATGAGTTTGCCGGGGCCTTCGGAGATCATCACATTTCTGAGCCCGATGCCGCCGCTGGCGAACTTCAGCTCTTCGATGTTCACGTTGAAGCTGAGCTTGGTGGTCTTGAGTTCTTCGTTGAAGTTGGCCACGAGGTCGCTATAGTACAGCGCGTCGCCGGCCTGGGTCTTGATGGTGCTGCCGTGTGAGAAGAGGTACACGCGGTTGGACGGCATGGGGAATCCGTTCAACGTGTTGGATTCTTCCCCGAGGTATTTCACAAAATACATGTCCACACCGCGCACGCGCATAAAGATGAGGCTGCCTTCGATGTGGCCGTGCACGTGTTTGTAGAGCTTGCCTTCTTCGGCTTTTTCTGCCGAATCCAGCAAGAGAATGTCGGCGAAGTTGAGGGAGTTGGCGTCTTCGGAAATGACGAAGTTTTCGATGAGCTGGTACTCGTACTGAACGATGTTAAAAACGGTGGAGGCCGTGTTGATGATCTCCATGCGCTGGGGCGTGAAGTTCTTGTCGGTGCTGACCAGTTCGAGCAGCTTGATGACCACGACGACTTTTTGTTTTTGCGTGAGGGTCTTGTTGATCTTCTTGCAAATGCCCAGGGTCTTTACCGAATCTTTTACCGAGGTAAGTTTGGACTTGCCTTCTTCTTCCTCTTTGCCAAAGCCGGAGTACTGGTCATAGAGTTCGAGGTATTCTTTGACAGAATCCTGGTCGAGTTCCGTTTGAAAGAAGTTGATGACGAATTGACGTTCACGAACGGTGACCCCGCCGTCTTGTTTTGTGATGATGCCAAAAAGTTGGGTGAGGGCCTTGAGTATTTCTTCACTCATAGATAGCGAGTTGGACTATAAAGGTAATAAAAAAATATCGGTTACCAGCCTATAGAATTCCTGTGCGGACGTTCTAGAAATGGCCAGTAACCGATTAATTATGAAGGGCTTAACTCAGTAGGTTTTGAACTCGAAGGGGATCTCCACCAACTCGGAAAACTCTTGGCCGGCTTCTTCCATATCCTCATCGTCCTCGTGGAAATACCAGAGTATTTTCATGCCTTTGATGTCTTCCAGCGCGGAGAGAACATCCAGGATCAATTTGGACGATGCGGTGTTGAAGTACTCCAGCTTGAAGACAAAATCCGTGGAAGGGTTGGACTCGCCACCATACGCTTCTATCCATTCCAATACCGGGCGATAGAACTCGGCGGAGTCTTCGGGCAGTGAACGACCGGAGATTTCGAATATGCCATTCTTTTTATCGAGGATTATCTTTGGGGTGTCTTCCGTTCCTTCAAGATTTAAAATTTCCATGGTATCAATCTATTTTAAGTGGTTCATCAATATTATTCGTTGTCGCGGGGTACGTTCACCTTCAAGCAGAAGAAGCAATAGTCGGCATTCATTTCGGGGAACTCGAATTCGAGTTTTCCGCCAGACTTCCGGGCCATATCCACAAATCCCAATCCTGCACCTCCCTTGTCGGAGATGGTGGTGTTCTTAATGATCTCTTTGTACAACTCCTTTAGTCCATCCTTATCCAACCCGTTGATCTGTTCCAGGTTTTTCTTAAGCTTGGGCACGTTGGTTTTTTGAACGGGGTTACCCGACATGATACTGTAACGGTTAGCCTCCTTGCCGATGAGGAAGATGGCGGCATGACTGCGGATCTGCCCGTCGACCAGTTCATCGCTATGCTTCACAATATTTTGCAGCGCCTCGACCATTACATTGAACACCTTGCGCTTGATGCTGGATTCTTCCCCTGAAGAATCGAGGTTTCGCTCGGCCATGGACAGTATGGATTTGGTGCTCTCCTGGGTGAAATCACCCTGATACACCAGAATCAGTTTCTGCGACATCATGGTGCGGTGCAGGTCATAAATAAAATTCATGCTTCAGAAGATTAGATGATTAAGTTTGTGGTTCACTAAGATATACGTTTTATCCTTTAAAACCTTCCGGCACTACACCGGAGAGGGTGTTCGTGTTAAAATTTTATACCGATCAGCAGTACGTCGTCCGTCTGTTTGGTGTCGCCGCGCCAGCCTTCCCATTGCTCGTCAAACGTGGTCATCGCGGTTTGCATGGGCAGCGTGTGAACCTGCTCGATGATCTCGCGGGTGCGCTTCGGTCCGAACTTGCGGCCTTCCGTGCCTCCGAACTGATCCGGGAATCCGTCTGAACTGAAGTAAATGGAATCCCCTTTCTCGAGTTTGATCTTTGTATTGGTAAAGTTAGTCTGGTTCTTAAAAATACCGCCTCCAATAGGGAATTTATTTCCCTTGACCTCGTCCATCACGCCATTCTTCATGATGTAAAGCGGTCGGTGCGCCCCGGCATATTCCACCTCGCCGGCGGTCATATTGATCTTACAGAGCGCTATGTCCATACCGTCCTTGGTGGTGGCGTCCTCGTCCTGACGTAGGGTGGTCGTTACGCCTTCGTCCAGCAAGTCCAGGATCTTGCCGGGCTCGGTGATCTTCCGGCTGCGTACGATATCGTTCAGCAGGAAGTAGCCGATCAACGACAACAAGGCCCCGGGCACGCCGTGTCCGGTACAGTCTACGGCCGCGATAAAGATATCGTCCTTGATCTGCACGAACCAGGGGAAGTCTCCGCTCACCACGTCACGGGGTTTGTAGAGGATAAAGGAATCCGGCAGCGCCTTGTTGATCACCCTGGAGTTGGGCAGGATGGCATTCTGAATGCGCTTGGCATAGTTTATACTTTCCGTGATCTTCTTGTTCTTATTCTGAATTTCCAACTCGATCATCTTCCGCTCCGTGATGTCGTGCGACACCACCAGCACCGACTCCAGCTTGTTGCTTTCGTCGAATTCGGGGATGGCGTTCACCTGCATCACCCGCTTGCCCATTTCGGAAGCAAAGTCCATTTCGGCCGAGGCCTTTTCGTTGGTGTTGTTCACTTCTTCCACCACCTTCAACCAGCCTTCCAAAATCGAGGCGTCGAGCTCTACTTCCTTCACTTTCTGGTTGAGGAACGCGGCCGGTTTCTTGCCGGTATATTCTTCGATAACGGGGTTGATATACGAGATCGACTCGCCTTCCAAACGCGTGATAAGGTCGAGCGAGTTTTCCGACAGGGCCTGCATCTTGCTTCGCATCCGTTGTTCCTGTTCCGCTCTTCTGCGCTCGGTGATGTCGCGCGAGTTGAGGATGAAACCGTGGATGGCCTGGTTGGACATCAGGTTCCGGCCCGTGGATTCGATCCACATAAAGCTGCCGTCTTTTGCACGGTATTCGTATTGCATGGTCACTTCCTCTTCGGGGGTGGCCTTCATCTTTCTGAAAATTTCCCGGAATGTATCGCGATGGTCGGGGTGCACTTTGTCGATGTCGCTCCGGCCGATCATTTCCTTCTGGCCAGAGCCCAGGATGGACTCTACCGACGGGGAGATGTAGCGGATGCTTTCGTCCTCTTCGTAGATCGTGATCACTTCCGATGCGTTTTCCAGCAACAGCTGCATCCGGCTCTGCGTGCGGTTCACTTCTTCGATCTGCTCTTCCAGTTTTTGGTTGGAGCGTTGCAACTCCTCCTGGGTGGCCTGCATTTCTTCGGCGTTCTGGCGAAGCACTTCTTGCTTTTCCTTCAGCTCGTTACTCATCTCCTGCGACTCGGCCAGCAGCTTGCGCGTGCGCTCGTTCACTTTGATGTTGAAGATGGTCCGGGCCAGGATCAGTGAAAGCTCTTTCACGAAGTTCACCTGCGAGGGATCGAACTTCTGGAAGCCGGCAAACTCCAGCACGCCGTACACTTCTTCGTTGGTGATGAGCGGCACGATGAGAATACAACGCGGGCGTTGGTCGCCGAGAATACCCGATGTGATGGTCACGTAGTCGGACGGGATCTCCGTGCGCAGGATCGTATCTTTTTCAGCCGCAGCCTGGCCCACAAGGCCTTCCGCAAACTTGAATTTTCCTTTCAGATATTTCTTACGCGAATAGGCATGGCTGGCGCGAATTTCGATGACGGGGTGTTTCGGATCGTCGTCGTTCACGATGTAGAACGCGCCCTGGATGGCACCGATCTTGGCGAGAATGAATTTGATCACATCTTCGCCCAGTTCATCGGTGGAGTCGTGCATACGCAGGATCTCACTGATCTCGGCCACACCGCGCACGATCCAGTTGCGTTCCTTGTCGCGGCGCTCGTTCTCGATCAGGTTGTTGCGCATGTTGATGAGCGACATCCCGAGAATGTCATTGTCGCTGGCGGGCTTGAAAGCGGTGTCGTATTTGCCTTCCCCGATGCGTTGCGCAAAATCGGCGCTGTTCTTCAGGGCTTGTACCAGTTCGTCAACTTTCGTGCTCATCTGGCCGAACTCGTCGCCGCTTTGCTCGCCCGAAGATTCGGGCAAAACACCTTGCGCCACCAGGCCGAGCGTGTTGCGCATGCCATAGAGCGGACGGGTGAGGGAGCGGGAAAACATCATGGCCAGCAAGGTGGACAGAGCCAGGATACAGAGGGCGGCATAAATAAACAGCGCCGTGAGATCGGAGGCCTGGCCGTCGGCTTCTTCTTTGTCGATCTTGACCAACAGGGCCAGGTTGGCCAGGTTGATCTTGCGACCCGCTTGCAACACGTCATGAC
>CBIHQM010000426.1:0-6137 GCA_966211885.1 uncultured Chryseolinea sp. | reverse complement strand
AACCAATAAAAGAAATCGGACATATTTATTTTTTTAGACGGATGACTACAGCTAACCGGCCATAGGGACCGTCAGATAATGAGATGATTAAAGGTAATCCTTTTAACCAAAATCATAAAACCTAACCAAATTCATAAAACTTAACCAAATTTTATAAAACGAAGCGCGGCGAACACGTCATGTCGCAGGCACGCGTTTTTTAAAAACCTACGCCCGCAGTTCAAGACATCCCGAATTTCGAGAGCACTGAAACCGGATACGTTACGCACGAAATGAAACGAAAACCGGCAAACACCGAGAACCTCGTCCCGCTTTGAAATGCTGCACAGATCCAGTGCGCTATCCACGGGGTTCCTTGAACACGTGCGAAGCCAGAGACAGTTTGTGCCTGCGGAACGACGTTCGCTGTCGGAAGGCCGGCAGTACTTCGTCATGTCGCAGGCACGCATTATTTTAAAACCTACGCCCGCGGTTCAAGACATCCCGAGTTTCGAGAGCACTGAGACCGGATAACTTGCACACGGGATGAAACGAAGACCGGTAAACACCGATAACCTCGCCCACGCTTTGAAATGCTGCACAGATTCAGTGTGCTATCCACGGGGTTCCTTGAAAACGTGCGAAGCCAGAGGAAGCTTGTGCCTGCGGAACGACGATCTTTGTCGGCAAACGTGCAGGCCTTATCGGTTCACTCCACGAACAGCCGCTCCGTTACCTGCTGGCTTAGGATGATCTCGTGGCCGGATTTTAGGATCGCCAGCGAGCCGTCGAAGGGTTCGCGCTTTTGGATGGTGATGGTGTCGCCGATGTGGATGCGTTTTATGTTGAGCAGGTCCAGGAAAGGTTTTTCGTCGACCGAGACGGCGATGATCTTCACGGTTTTTCCTTCGGCCACCTCGCTCAGGGCGATGCGTTTTTTTGCGGGGAGTTTTCCGTCCGTGTCCGGGATGGGTTCGCCGTGTGGATCGGCCTTGGGGAAATTGAGCAGCTCGTCCATGCGGTCATAGAAACGGGGCGAGTTCACGTGCTCCAGTTGTTCGGCGATGTCGTGGACTTCTTCCCATCCCAGGCCCATCACCTTCACCAGGAACAATTCTGCCAGGCGGTGTTTTCGAATGATCGAGAGCGCTTCTTTTTTCCCCTTTTCGGTGAGCTTCACCCCTTTGTAGGGTGCATAGACGATCATCTTTTTGACGGCCAGCTTTTTTACCATGCTGTTCACCGTGGGAAGCTTTACTTCCAGTTTCCGGGCGAGGTCAGTAAACGAAACTTCGCCGGTTTCCCCGGATAAGGAGTAAATGGATTTGATATAGTTTTCTTCCGTTAATGACCCCATAGCCCCGATTTATATCAAAAATCGCAATTTCTGGATAAGATTATTAAATTTATTTTATTAGATTCATCTAACATTTTAATTCTAACATTCGTACTTTTGTTCGATGAATACCCGAATATTTTTCCGACTCACACTTTTTGCATTTTTGACCCTCGGTGCAGCCTGCTCCGAATTTGAACCCGCCGCACGCGAAAGCGATTCTCTTTTGGACGGTCCCGTAGAAGGCCTGTCGGAGGCTGAAAATCAGCATTTTCTGAAGGGCGATGCGGCTTTTAATACCGACGTCTTCACATCGGCCAATGGATTGGGTCCTTTGTTTGTCGCTACCTCTTGTGGGAGCTGCCATGCCGGCGATGGCAAGGGGCATCCTTTCACCACCCTCACCCGGTTTGGCCAAAGCGATGAACGAGGCAACCTCTTTTTAAATATGGGCGGGCCACAGTTGCAGCACCGGGCTATCCCTGGCTATACCCCTGAAAACATTCCTTCCGGCGCTCCCTACTCAAAGTTCACACCGCCCGCCAACACCGGCCTGGGTTTTCTGGATGCCGTGGCCGACGAAGAAATTCTGAGCTGGGCCGACCCCGACGATCTGGATGGTGATGGCATCAGCGGCGTGGCCAACTGGATCAGGCTGAAGGGATATGTTACGCCCCGCGAAGGCAGCGTTGAAAAGGACGAAAAATATATCGGCAGGTTTGGCAAGAAGGGCGCTACCTATGACCTGCTTCAACAGACTGTGACGGCCTATAATCAAGACATTGGCATCACCACAACCTACGAACCCTACGACACTTATTCAGGACTGGAGACCGACCCCGAAATTCCCAACCAGCGGGTCAATGATGTGGTGTTCTATCTGAAAACATTAAAAGCTCCCATCGCCCGTGGTGAAAAAGACGAACTCGTTTCGGGTGCACAGATCTTCAGCACGACGGGCTGCGCCAAATGCCACCGGCCCGAGATGAAAACAGGAAATTCTTCGATCAATGCATTGGCCCATAAAGTCTTTGCTCCTTACAGCGACCTGTTGCTCCACGACATGGGCTCCGGACTGGACGATGGCTACACCGAGGGATCGGCAAAAACCTACGAATGGCGAACACCGCCATTGTGGGGTCTCGGACTTTCAAAAAATTCTCAAGGTGGAAAATATTTCTTGTTGCACGATGGAAGAGCGGGAAGCATTGAAGAGGCCATCCTGTTGCATGGCGGTGAGGCGGCGCAAGTGAAAGACCGGTATGTGAGCCTTTCTGCCGATGACAAAACCAAGTTGATTCAATTCCTGGAAAACCTGTAAGTCGAAAGCTATGAACAGAAGAAAATTCATCCGGCAAACGTGTCTGGGTTGCCTTGGTGGGGGCATCGTTCCCTTGGTGTTAACAAACTGTCAGAGCACGCATTATGCCACGGGCACCATCGAAGCCAACGGGATCGTTGTGCCGGTTTCTGAATTCACGTATCTCAAGAAAGAGCAGACCGTCATCCGTCCTTATATACTCGTACAAAATGATACGCTGGAGTTTCCCATCTATGTGTATCGTTTTTCAGAAAATGAATACAGCGCCCTCTGGATGAAGTGTACACACCAGGGATCGGAGCTGCAAGCCTCGGGTGATCATTTGCATTGCCCCAGTCACGGCAGTGAATTCAACAATAAGGGAACCGTGAGTCAGGGGCCCGCTGAAAAAAATTTAAAGTCATTCCCCGTCACTGTGAGTGATGGCAAGATCAAAATAGACCTGCGACAATCATGAAAAGACCTTTACTCTTCGGGATCCTCCTTTTGCTGCTGTTAAACTTTCGTGCGAGTGGTCAGATCGACTCCACCCTGTTGCGGCGCACGCCAAAGGACACTACCAAGTTGCTGCTCAACATGGACGCGGTCTATAACCGGCCGTTTCTCTCGGTGGGCAAAGTGCCGGTTGCCGTGGGGGGCTACGTAGAAGCAAACTGGCAACACCTCGGCACCGACGGTGTTTCGGAAGGGCACCAATTCCAGATGCGACGGCTCACGTTGTTTATTGCCTCAACGATCTCCAGGCGAATAAAATTCTTATCCGAAATTGAATTCGAAGACGGCACAAAGGAAATCAACATCGAATTTGCTTCCGTGGATTTTGAGTTCCATCCCTTGTTGAATCTTCGCGGTGGGGTGATCATGAACCCGATCGGTGCGTTCAACCAAAACCATGATGGTCCCAAATGGGAATTTATCGATCGCCCCGTCTCCGCCACGCAAATGCTGCCGGCCACGTGGAGCAATGTGGGGTTTGGTCTTTACGGGAAGTTGTATAAGAAGGATTGGGTCTATGCCTATGAAGTGTATCTCACCAACGGCTTTGACGACCAGATCATCAGCAACACCCAGAACAAAACGTTCCTCCCCGCGACAAAACTCAACACCGACCGCTTTGAAGAAAGCTTTAACGGCGAGCCGTTGATCACCGCGAAAGTCGCCCTGCGCAACAAGCGGATCGGCGAACTCGGTCTTTCCTACATGGGCGGGGTCTACAACAAGTTCCAGGAAGACGGCCTGATCATCGACAAGAAAAGAAGAGTGGACACCTGGGCCGTCGATTTCACCTCCACCGTGCCGGCGACGAACACCTACATCCGCGCCGAGTGGGCCTTTGTGCACGTCGACATTCCCGATTCCTATAGCCAGCAATATGGCAAACGCCAGGTGGGCGGGTATATGGACGTGGTGCAACCCATTCGAAGAGGAAGTTTGCTCGGGTTTGAAAAATCGGTCGTCAACGCTGCGTTCCGGATCGAGTATGTGGATTGGAACAAAGGCACCTTCATTGAAACGGGTGGCAACATCCGCGAAGATTTCTTTTCCGTGGTGCCGGGAATCAGTTGGAGGCCCACATCACAAACGGTGGTCCGCCTGAATTATCGCTACAACTGGCAAGTCGACATCCTGGGCAATCCCGCTTCAAAAACCGCCGGCTTTCAATTTGGATTTTCCTCGTACTTCTAGCGACTCGCTGCCACCAAGTCTTTCCTTTCAATCCACGCGATCTGGAAGTGATCGTGCAAGATCACTTCCAGGCGCGATGTCAACTTTTGCTTTTCTTATAATCCTTTTTCACCACCCAGGTGTTGGTCGTGTTAAGCGGTGCCTTGATCAATATTTTATAGACATCGGCGGATGCCGGCGCGGGAAGGCTGAATGTGTATTTACCAGCCTTCACGGGAGCTTTTCCCACAGTCGTATAAGTATCGACTCCTCCCTTTGCAAAATTATTAGTCGGCGTCAGTTGAACCTCCACATCGCCGGTTGGATTCAGCACACTCCAACTCAGTTCGATCTTGTCGCCCGTGCGAACGGCTTTCAGATTGCTGACCGACACATCGCCGACAAAAGACACGCCATCGATCTCCTTTTTTACATCCTCCGGAATAGAGAGGTTCATAAACTTAAGAATGGAAGGTGCGATGTCGACCGCGCCAGGTGTCTGGTGGAAGCGGGCGTTTAGCGGTTTGGCGTTTGTGACGATCCAGGTGGTGCGTTCGCGATCACTTTGACCGCCATGATCCTTGCCGGTCTTTGCACCGCGGCCGTGGTCGGTGGTGATCACGATCATCCACTCTTCACCAAATTTTCGTTCGCGTTCTTTTATAGCGTTCCATACTTTACCAACGCGCGCGTCCGCTTTTTTCACGGCATCATAAAACGCAGGGCTATCGCCGTACATGTGGCCCATGTCGTCGGTGAACTCCAGGTACACCCACGAGAGGTCCGGTCCGTTTTCGAGGATGTATTTTCCGGCTTCGGTCGATATGGCTTCGTCGATATCGGACATGTGTTTCGCGTCCTTCGTATGGGGGAAACGCACGGTATCCAATTCCAATCCATCGTAGGAATAATCCAGTTTCACGCCGCCGGCTGCCGGCAAGTTTTCGCCAACCAGTTTGGTACGGTTGTCGGTCCACGAAGAGAACACGGCGGTCTTGACATTCGGGTTGGATGCCTTGGCGATGCGGAAAATATTCCAGTAGTGATAGTTGGGCGCTGCAATGTCGTTGTCCCAAACGTTGTGTTTGTTCGTCCAAACGCCGGTGAGCACGTGGTTGTAGCCCACGGCAGAAATGGTTGGCGATTGGCTGTAGCCATCTTTTTCGCCACCGAGATAAGCGCGTGTATACCCATCTTTGGAGGAGATTTCGTCGAGCACCGGGGTCTCTACTTTCTCGATCACATCCGCAGGTATACCGTCAAGAATAATAAAAACGGCTTTGCGTTGCGCGTGTCCAAAAACGACCAGGTGAAAACAGACAATAGATAACAGAAATTTAATTTTTATCATAAATGGGATATGTGTATTTTTTGTAAATCGTAATATATTGAATAACTGTTCAAAATTGAAAACAAGTTAGGACACCCCAAAGCATCCGCAATTATTGAATGATTAAATTTTTTAAACGGCTCTTCTGCACAGTGCAATGATTGAAATTATCGGGTGGGCCGGTGTGGTGGCCTATGTTGTTGCTTATGGTTTATTGAGTTTGGGCAAAATGAAGCCCGACCGGGTGAACTATCACGCGCTGAATGCTTTCGGGGGCATCTGCCTGGTCGTTCTTTCTTATCATAAAGCGGATACGCCTAATTTGTTTGTCAATGTCATTTGGGTGGTGATTGCCAGTCTTTCTATTCTTCGTATTCTGAAAATCAAGCGATAAAAAAAGGTATATATAGTTATAGAGTCGGTGTGCTCTAAAATACATTAAACCGCCCTCCTTCGCTGAAGCTTCGGGGGGCAAGGAAAAAAGGGGCTTTCCTTGTGTTTAGGTC
>CBIHQM010000425.1:0-6161 GCA_966211885.1 uncultured Chryseolinea sp. | reverse complement strand
GTGGCCGTCATGTTCATCTTTAAGGTTTCCATAGAGCGTTTTTTTTAGTTGAACAATTTCGATCTGAAGTTCCGCAGCAAGTGGCGCAACGTCATAAAAATTAACTCCCTGTGGCTCCTAAGAGTTTCGTCGTTCACCGACGATTTCAACACAAAGGGCCGGTATACCGGCCCTTTGAACTATGGATGATTTTCGTGCCGTCGTTTTTCTCCGCCTCACCTTCGCTAAAGCTTCGGCGAACCATAGGGAGACGCAAAGTCGGCGCAGAGGAAATGCAGTTACGATACGGCGGCGCCGGCCTTTTCCAATAGGGCTTTCGTGGCGCGGATGCCTTCTTCTTCGGAGAGCTTGCTGCCTTCGTATTCGATGCCGATGAAACCGGTGTAGCCAGCGTCTTTCACGATTTGGAGCATTTTAGTGTAGTCCGTTTCTACGCAATTACCTGCGGCGTCGAATTCGTGGGTTTTTGCGCTCACGCCTTTGGCGAAGGGCATCATCTCGGCGGTGCCTTTGTAGCGGTCGTATTCTTCCACGCAGCTATCCTTCTCGCGCTTCAGACATTGCCGAAGTCGGGCAGGGTGCCGCAGTTGGCCATGCCCGTGTCTTTGATGACCGTGCTCAGCCAGCCGCCATCGGACGAATAGCCACCATGGTTCTCCACGATCACGTTGATGCCGGCTCCTTTTCCATATTCGGAAAGCAGGCGCAGACCGTCAGTGGCGGCTTTGCCCACCTCTTCGCGGGTGCCTTCACCGTGTGCGTTTACGCGGATGGAGTGGCAACCCAAAAATTTGGCGGCATCCACCCACTTCTTATGATTGTCTACCGCTTCGATGCGTTTTTTCTTGTTGGTATCGCCCAGGCCTCCTTCGCCGTCGATCATGATGAGCACAGCGGTGATGTCATTGTCCGTGCAGCGCTTTTTCAGTTCGGTCAGGTAGGCTTGGTCCTTTGCCTTATCCTTGAAGAATTGATTCACAAATTCAACACCCGAAACACCGAAGTCGTTTTTGGCTTTTGCCGGGAAGTCGAGGTTGTCGAGTTTTTTGTCGAACAGCGTCTTGTGCAACGACCATTCGGCGAGGGAGATCTTGAAGAACAATTCTTTGGGAGCAGCGGCTGCCTTGATGGCGGCCGAGTCAACGGCAGCGGCAGTGTCGGCGGCGGTAGGTTTTTTGCCGCATGCGCTTAAGAGGGCCGCGCCGGGAAGCGCACTCACGGTGATGAGGCCGAGCGAGCGCAAAAAATTTCTGCGATTGGTTTCCTGGTTCATGATTTTCTGGTTGATGATAGATGATATTTTAAAGTAAGGATACTTTCAGCCAACGCCATCCCTGTTTTCCGTAGGTGGCGCAAAAGCCAGATTTCAGGTATTAAAACGGCTCACCGTGTGTGTTACGCATAATGGTGTTGGCAACAGGCCGAATGTAGAGGGCCAGGTTCACGGCGAGATTCGAAGCCCAATAACTGCCAAACAATTTTTGGATCTGTCGCCCGGACCACAAACGGCCTTTAAAGTTCTTATTCCATTGCTGTGTGTACAATTTTTCCATCGCTTCGCGCGACACCTCTCCCCGATCGAACTGGATAATCCGTTCGCTCACCATTTTCGCTCCGTGAATGGCCATCGCCATGCCGTTGCCACAAAGCGGCGCAATCATGCCCGCGCTGTCGCCCACCATCAGCACATGATCCTCCACGCACGATTTGGTGAGGAACGACACTTCGTTGATCACCTCGGGCCGTTCAAAAAGAAACTCGGCATGGGTAAAGATCTCTTTCAGCAGCGGGTTGCGAAACATCACCTGCTCTTCCATGTCGCGAATATTTTTGAAGCGTTTCAAATGATCGCGGTGTGTCAGGTAACAGAGGGTGGTCTTCCCGTCCTCGATGTTGCTCATGCCGCAGTAGCCGCCCTTAAAATTATGCAGGGCGATGAGATCGTCAGGGTGTTGCGTGCGGATGTGATACTTCACACCCACATAGGGTGAACGTTCGCGGATGAAGTCTCTTTGCAGCATGTGATCCATACGCGAGCGTTTGCCAAAAGAGCCTATCACCACGTCGGCCTCCAGCGATCGCGCCGGCGTGCGAACGTGAAATTTTCCTCCTTCGAAGGTCGTGGTTTCAACTTCTTCCGAAAGAAAAAACTCCACACCAAGTTGTTTTGCTTTTTCGTAGAGGAAATTGTCGTAGGTATACCGGCTAATGCCGAAGCCTCCAAGATCCAGCGGCATCGTGCTGCTTTTTCCGGTTGCCGAAGAAAGGGTGAATCGTGTAATGCGTGGCGGATTGAATGGTTCCGGGAAAAGATCGTTGGCCTTCAAAAATGGAACGGCTTCGTTTGAAATGTACTCACCGCATACCCGGTGAAAGGGATAGACCTTCTTTTCGACGAGGACGCACGAAATGCCCGCCTTTGCCAACTGCACAGACGCCACCAGGCCCGCCAGGCCCCCACCGATCACGACAACCCTTTTCAAGAATTATTTTCCATAAGTGAGAAAATTATAAAGAAAGAATCAACCGTGCTATTAAAATCCGTGCTGGAATAGATCTTGCACGGCAACCTTTTACGTTTATACAGTGTTTAAGGACTTAGTTGGCTTTATGGAAACAATCTCTACACCTCTTCAAAAGCGCCAGGCATTGGAGCCTTTGCACGTCTTACTGATCGGAAACAATCCCATCGACATGGGCAAGATCCTGGACAAATTGCACCAGGTCCGCAGCCAGAAAATGGACACCGAAATCGCTTTCGATCTGAAAAGCATTTTGGAACGCCTGATTCGCTTCCGCCCGAATTTTATTCTCATCGACGACAACATCGGCAAACGCGAACTCCTGGAAACCGTGAACGAATTGTCGACGCACAATAAAACGAAAGACATTCCCATCACCGTCCTCAAAAATTCCAACTACCACGAGGCCCTGGCTTCGGGCAGTATCCTGGATTATCTGCTGAAGCAAAATTTGTCGGCCGAGGATCTTTACAACACCATAAAAAATTCGCTGCGGTTCCGTCGCACACAATTGTATTTATATCAGGCGTATAAAAAGCGCAAGAAGCAGTTGATGGAATATATGCAATAGGGCCGCACGATGCCCCGTGCCAGAATAGCAAAGAATTTCCCCGGCCTCAGATCTGATCTCTCAGCTGCATTTCTTTTTTCATGCGTTGACCTTTGCGGAGGATCTCCACGCGTATTTTCTTGCCAGGCTTGCTGTTGAAAAATCCGTTGATCATGTTCAGGTTCAGATCGCGTGTGGCAATTCCGTTCACACTAACGACAATATCACCGGGCAAAATGCCGCTGCGTTGTGAGGCCGATTGATCGCGCACTTCCGTGACTTCGAAAATGTTGAGCTGCGAGCCCTTCGCTTTCAGCGTAAGCCCGCTGAGGTTGTAGTAGAAGTTCTTTTTAAAGGCGGCGTTCTTTTTCAAATACACTCTTTCGCGGGGGAAATTGAAGATCACCGTAAAACGGCTCAGCACTTCTCCCCCGATGGCACCATTCCGGAATACGTTGCCCACCTTTATACTGTCGTTGTAACTGTTGGGGTCAGGGAAATTGCAGATCACTCTGTCCAATGTATAGGTGCCCAGCGAGAGCGATTTTATCCGTCCCACTTTGCCAAAGATCTCGCCTCCAAGTCCACGGCCGATCAGGCTGCTCACGGTGTGTTCAGGCACCTTAATAAGGGTGTCCGAAGAGGGTTCGAGCATCAGGCCATGGCTGGCGCCGGAGTCCATCAACATTTTTGCATTCAACGTGCTGCCATTTTCAAGCGTCACAGGAGCGATCATGTAAGGCTTCGTGTCCTCGATCATAATAGGAATAGCCTGGAACCGTCTTCCCTTGTGAAATTTCTCTGGCAGCATCAGCGTCAGAATCTTTTTTTCGTAGTCGATCTCGATGATGAAGCGACTAAACAACTCGTAGCCCAGGATGCCGTGAACGTCGGTGCCGAGGTAATTTCTCAACTCCAGATAGTCCTCCTCCAAAACCAGCATGGCATGCCCCCGTCCGTGGACGCCGGGCAATTCGATCGAAACATTGTTGGTGACATAGGCATCTACCAGCTTCACGCCGCCGGGTCCGGAAATGGTGTATTTCCGGGAATAGGGAAGATTAAGAATGTCGGTAAAAGTTTTTTGGGTGAGAATGGTCGTGCGCACCCCCGTGTCCAAAATGAATTTTAGCGGCAATGCATCGTTCAGCACCACCGGTACCACGATCAGGTTATTAAAGACCTCGATGGGAATACGGACTTTCTTTTTGCCGTCCGCAAGAGAAAACCCCAGATTCTGGTTCTGGGCCACATTCTGGCCATGAAGATGAATGCCAAGTCCGCATAGAGATAAGACAAACAGGATACTCCGGATCATAAAAAATCAACACCCATAATGGTCAATATAGAACAAATTTCAGAGAGTGTGATATAACCCCCCTTACGGGAATAATCGGGATAGAATCTTTTCTACATCGTTTTCGACGATCAGAAAATCAAGATTCCCCTGTTTTAGAAATCCCCCGTCAACCATTGTACGCATTTGGTCCAGCAAGGGGTTGAAAAAGCCGGCGATATTCAGCACGGCGATGGGTTGGTGAATCAGGCCCAGCTGGCGCCAGGTAAGGATTTCGGCCAGTTCGTCTAACGTGCCCCAGCCGCCGGGCAGGGCAATAAAAGCATCGGAAAGATCGGCCATTCGTTTCTTGCGCTCGTGCATGCTGCCAACGATCTCCAGGCGCGTCAAAAAACCGTGACCGACTTCGCGGTCCATTAAAAATTGAGGAATAATGCCGATCACTTCGCCCTGGTGTTCCAGAACAGCATCGGCTACAATGCCCATAAGGCCAATGTTACCCCCGCCATATACCAGACCGTGCGAGCCTTTGGCAAAAGCCCGGCCCAAGGAATAAGCGGTTTCTGCATGAACAGGATCATGTCCTACAGCCGAGCCGCAGAAAACGCAAATGTTCATAGCAGGGTGGGGGGAAAAGTAAGCGTGCTAACTAGAACTTGTTGTCGTGCTTGTTCTTGCTCACCATTTTGTTGGGGAAAATCCAGGGCGCCATAATGGCAAGGATAAAAAGAGCGATCACTACAAAGAAAGGCCACCATGATAAGTCCATAACCGAATTTTTTAGGAACGTAAAAATAGGCCCAAAGACATTAATTTTTAAACAATGCGTCATAAAATTGTTTAGCTTGTTAACCTCGATTTAAAAAAGCGTACTCAACCCCTGAGACCCATGAAAAAGTTTCTCGTCATAGCAGGTATCGCCGTGACCATTTTGATCATTTTGGGAGTGGTCACCAACTACTTCCTGACAAAACACACTAAGTCGTTCAGCCCCGAAGAAGAAACGGTTTTTAAACAGGACGCCCTGGAAATCAAGGTGTTCTATAATCGCCCCTACAAAAAAGGAAGGCAGATCTTTGGCGCACTGGTGCCCTATGGCAAGGTTTGGCGCACCGGCGCCAACGAGGCCACTACCTTCGAGACCAACAAGGACATTCAATTTGAGAATCAAAAACTGAAAAAAGGCAAATACAGCCTCTGGACCATCCCTGGGGAGGAAACGTGGACCATCATTTTCAATTCTGAATACGGGCAATGGGGAATCGGTCCTGGCGGCGACGCCAACCGTGACCCGGAAAAAGACGTGCTCAAACTCGACGTCCGCTCGGTTCAAAGCGAACGCGAATTTGAGCAATTCACCATCTCTTTTGAAAAAACCGGCGCAGAGGCCGAGATGGTGCTCATCTGGGACAAGACCCTGGTGGCCGTTCCCTTCTGGCAGTAGGATCTATTTCGCTCGTGCCACGGCTTTTACCGTAAGCTTTTTCGGCTCTTCCGGCGTTGCCGGGATGGCGTTCACAAACATGGTGAGCCGGGTTGCATCAGCGCCCTGCGCAACCAAATAGTCCGTGATCTGCTTGGCTTCTTGCTGCGTGCGGTCGTTGTGATACGTGGTCCGCGCAATCATCACTTCTTTTTGATAAGGTTGTCCCAGGCTGTCGGTGGCGGTGACCTGACTGGCCACCGAATCGACAATCATCTCCGTCAGGTCCGGGTCGCTTTTCACGGAATCCTGCAGGTAGCCATTAAACAAAACCAGGGTAGAGAATTTAAACGAAGGGTTTTGGTTAAC
>CBIHQM010000424.1:0-6187 GCA_966211885.1 uncultured Chryseolinea sp. | reverse complement strand
CGAAGGCCAGCGTAATAAATCTTTAAACCATGCATAGGTGTCGCCAAACGCCGACTGTCCTGCTTCCAATCCCATCATGCCGGGGATGATGGAGCCGCTCACCTGTCCGCATATGCCGCGCACCAGTTTGCCGTCCATGTCCTTCAAGGGCACCACCATCATGTCGCAGGTCGATGTGCCCATCACTTTGCTGAGGTGGTAGGGTTCTATTTGTCCACCCACGGCACCCATGTGACAATCGAAAGCGCCCACGCTCACCACGACGTCGGTGTTCAAGCCGAGACGGGTGGCCCATTCTGCGCTGAGTTTTCCAGCAGATTTGTCGGCGGTGTATGTTTCTTTAAAGAGGCGATCGGTGAATCCTTTCAGCAGGGGATCGAGTGACGAGAAGAATACATCGGGAGGAAGCCCGTTGTATTCGGCAGACCACAACGCTTTGTGTCCCGCAGAACATACGCTGCGCTTCAGGGCATGGACGTTGTTGCCGCCCGTGAGCAGGAAGGGGATCCAATCGCAATGTTCCACCCAGGAATAGAGTGCACCGCGCACAGCCGTGTCGGCGCGCAACACGTGGAGCAGTTTGGCCCAGAACCATTCGGAAGAATAGATGCCCCCCACGAACTGGAGATAGTTCACGTCAAAGTCCAGGGCATGTTGGTTGATCTCGCCTGCCTCTTTGACGCTGGTGTGGTCTTTCCACAACACGAACATGGCGTTGGGATTGTTTTCAAACCCGGGTGTCAGCGCCAGCGGTGTTCCGTTTTTGTTGACGGCCACGGGCGTAGAGCCGGTGGTGTCCACGGCAATAGCCTTGACGTTGGCCCGCACCGTTGGGCCGGCTTGTTGCAGACACGCCTTGATGGTGGCCTCCAATCCCTCCACATAATCCTGTGGATGCTGGCGGAATTGGTTTCGCGACGGATCGCAGAAAAGCCCATCGCGCCAGCGTGGGTATGCAAACACGGAAGAGGCCATCTCTTCACCCGTGCGCACGTCGGCGATCATGGCGCGAACCGAGTCCGTTCCATAATCGAGTCCAATAACATATGCCTGGTTCATGTCATTCAATCGTTTGAACGGGCGAAAGATACACTTAATTTTATAAGTGTAAAACAAACAATTAATAAAAAATGAAAAAAGGAGCTGCGCTTTCCCTGGCCTCCATCCTATTCTTAAGGCTGGTCAAAACGCCTGGAAATGATTGGGTGCTACGGGTTTAGGTCGGTCAGTCGCGGATCGGTATAATCCTTAATGGAGAACAGCAGGTTGGGGTATTGCTTAAAGTCCTCCGTCTCGTGGATGGTGGTGATGGCCACGGCCTTCATGCCGGCGTTCCGTGCAGCCTCTACACCTTTGGGGGCATCTTCGAACACAACACAGTTTTCGGGCGCCACGCCCAACTGAAGCGCTACCTTTAAGAAGACCTCTGGATCCGGTTTGCTTTTTTGCACACCGGCAGCGCTCACCACAGCTCCAAAAATTTGACGGATATTCAGATTGTCGAGCGCGAAATCAACGTTGACCGGAGGCGCTGCCGATCCGATGCCCATTTTGATGTTGTTCTTCTGAGCGCGTTCCAAAAATTGAGCTAAGCCGTTGATCAATCTCAGGTGCGGCTTATAGACTTTTTGATATTCACGCTCTTTCTCCACCGTGATGGCTTCCACTTGTTCGGGTGTGAAATGATTCACGCCAAAAACGCGGCCGAGGAATTCGGGATTGGTGCCGTACATCTGCAGCTTCACTTGCTCCCGGCTCAGTTGTGCACCGAGTTGGTTCACGACGTTGTGCCAGACATCGAGGTGGAAGTGCATGTCGTCGATCATGGTGCCGTTGAGGTCGAAGAGGATGGCTTGGGGAATTTTCATGGGGTAAAATTATCATTTTTCGCAAGCTTAAAGGATTCGGAATGAGGTTGGCACATTTTTTTGACCTCACCTTGTTGAAAGATCAACTAAAACAACGCTTGCTATGCTAACCATGAGATCAGATCGGATGGATAAACCCGGTGAAGTGCCGGTGCCGGGACGAGAGCCGGAGATAAAACCCGGAAAGGAGCCTGAACCCAACGTATGGCCCCGAAAGGAACCGGAGATAAGACCGGAACATGAGCCCTTGACAACACCTCCGCCAGCTCCTCAAGAAATACCGAAGCGTCCGGATGAGTGAGCACGTGTTGTAAAAATTCCTCACCAGGACAACAGTTTGAGAAATACTCGCTCATGCACAAAGAAAGCGTACCGTATTTCCACCCTTTACACTCGCCCACACCCCTTTGATCATGCTTTCCGGCTGGCATGATTTTACTACGATGGTTAGAAAAAAATAACCTCATTAAAACACATACGTCATGAAAAAGATAATGTTAATCGCCGCCGGTGCATTGCTGTTTAGCGTCACCGCCTCCTACGCACAGATCGACACGACCGGTACAAAGGAGAATGCCAAGCCGCCCGTCGTATCCCCCCAACCCAGCCCCACACAGCAGCCACAACCTGCCGCCACACCCCAGCCGGGACAGAACTATCAAAGGGACATGACCCTGATCCAGGCCACCGACATTCCATCGGGCATGCGACAAACGCTGCAAGATCCTCAATATATAGGCTGGGAACATTCCAACATCTATAAAAGCAATTCCAACAACGGCTACATGATTCAAATAAAAAACGGCGAAGAAACAAAATCGTATCGTTTTGATGAACAAGGAAAACTTATTCCGAGCCCAAAACCGTAACACCATTCGTAAGACAAGCATCTGCGCATACGGACAAGTCCGTATGCGCTTTGTTTTTTTATAGGCTTGTCAGTTTGTCCGCTCATCGTCCGCAACCGAACAACCCTCCCCCTCCTTCATCCCATTTTACGCTGAATTCGCCTTTGATAAATTCTGGCATCATTATTATTCCTACATTTAGGAAATAACTTTTCCCATGAAGAAATATCAACTGGGCGAATTTGAAGAGATCGTCATGCTTACCGTTGGCGTTCTGTACAACGAAGCATACGGCGTGTCCATAAAAAAAGATATCGAAACGCGCCTGTCACGAAATGTGAGCATGGGTGCCCTGCACACGGCGCTGACGCGACTGGAAGACAAAGGCTATCTGAAAACCTTTGACGGCGAAGCCACGGAAGAACGGGCCGGCCGGCCGCGAAAATATTACCAGATCACAACGCTGGGCAAAAGAGCGATGGAATACTCGCGAAGCACGCGCGAAGAACTGTGGCGCGCGATCCCGAAAATGGCGCTCCAGGTAAAAATCGTATGACCCCTCCACGCCCACCCCAACTCTTCCTTCGTTTCTTCCGCTGGTATTGCAAGCCCCGGCTGCGCAATCACCTGGAGGGCGACCTGATGGAATTATACAACGAACGTTGTGCAGCGCTGGGGAAACGCAAGGCGAACCGGAAGTTTATCGTGGACGTACTCCAAATGTTCAGGCCCGGCATCATCCGTCCCTTGTATGATCATAAACCCATAAATCCTTACGGCATGTATAAAAGTTACTTCAAGATCGGTTGGCGAAACCTGGCAAAGAATAAAGGCTATTCGTTTATCAACATCGGCGGTCTGGCGATGGGGCTCATGGTGGCGATGCTCATCGGGTTGTGGATCTACGACGAGTTGTCGTTCGATACGTATCACGAAAACTACAACGACATTGTGCAGGTCATGCAACACCAAACGGTCGACGGCGCCGTGATCACCGAGCCTGCCATTCCGTGGCCACTCGAGACTGAGCTGCGAAACACGTATGGCGCCGACTTCAAATACATTGTGCTGGCCACGTGGGTCAACTATCACGCCCTCAGCCACGGTGAAGAAAAGATCACCAAGCTCGGCATCTACACGCAGCCGGATTTTCCCGAAATGATCTCGCTGCGCATGATCGCCGGCACGCGCGATGGTCTCCGCGACGCGAACTCCGTTTTGGTTTCTGCGTCCACCGCCCGCGCATTGTTTGGCACGGGCGACCCCCTCAATCAATCCATCCGCATCGACGGTCGCCATGATGCGAAAATCACCGGCGTCTATGAAGACCTTCCGCACAATACTACGTTCCGCGACTTTCAATTCATCAGCACCTGGGATCTTTATGTGACCACCGAGCCGTGGATAAAACCCTCGGCCACCAATTGGGGTAACAACTCGTTCCAGCTGTTTGCTCAACTCCATCCGCATACCGACATCAACACCGTGTCGAAGAAAATCGAAAATGTCAAAGCCAAAAACTCAAAAGAAGAGGCGGTGCTGCATCCACGGATCTTCCTCCATCCCATGCGCGACTGGCGCCTACATTCGGAATGGAAAAATGGTGTGCATAGCGGCGGCCGGATCCAAATGGTTTTGTTGTTTGGTGTGATCGGTGTCTTTGTGCTGCTCCTCGCTTGTATCAACTTCATGAACCTGAGCACGGCCCGCTCCGAAAAGCGCGCCAAGGAAGTCGGCATCCGCATGACGATGGGTTCCGTGCGGCGTCAATTGGTCCATCAATTTCTCAGCGAATCGTTTCTCGTCGTAGCACTCGCGTTTATCATCGCCCTGGCGCTTACCGGCGCGGTGCTCCCCTGGTTCAATACATTGGCGGATAAACATATTGTCATCACCTGGCTGAACCCGGCGTTCTGGCTGATCAGCGTGGGATTCATCCTGGTCACCAGCCTGCTGGCGGGCTCCTACCCTTCGCTGTACTTGTCATCGTTTCAACCCGTCAAAGTGCTGAAGGGTATTTTCAAAAGCGGGCCACGCGCTTCGCTTCCCCGCAAGGTGCTGGTGGTGGTGCAGTTCACGGTGTCGGTCGCGCTCATCATTGGCACAACACTGGTGTACCAGCAAATCCAATTTACGAAGAGCCGACCCGCAGGCTATACCCGCGAAGGACTGCTGACGATCCAAATGAGCGGACCCGAATTTTTTGGTAAGTTCGATGCCCTCCGGACAGCTCTTAAACAGGCGGGCACCATCGAGGAAATGGCCGAATCGTCGAGCCCCATCACGGACGTCTGGTTGAACAGCAACGGGTTTACGTGGAGCGGGAAAGATCCCGGTCTCGCGGAAGATTTCGGGGCTATTTTTATCACCGCGGAGTATGGCCCCACCATTGGATGGAAGATGAAGGAGGGGAGAAATTTTTCGCGCGATTTTCCGGCGGATTCATCGGCGGTGATCATCAACGAAGCGGCGGCAAAATACATGGGCGTAAAAGATCCCATCGGTATGGAAGTTACGTGGGGCAGCGACCGGTTGCACATTATCGGGATTGTAAAAGACATGATCACGGAGTCGCCCTATAAGCCCGTCCGTCAAACCGTTTACCTCATGAACTACCGCTGGGTGAACTGGATGCTGCTCAAGCTCAACCCCGCACGAAGCGCCCACGAGACCCTGGCCGAAACAGAAGCCATCTTCAAAAAGATCATCCCCGCCACACCCTTTGAATACAAATTCATAGACGACGCCTACGCCGCCAAGTTCGATGCCGAAGAACGCATCGGGAAGCTGGCCTCGTTCTTCACCATCTTCGCGATCTTCATCAGTTGCCTGGGACTGTTCGGGCTCGCCTCATTCGTGGCCGAGCAGCGCACCAAAGAAATCGGCATCCGCAAAGTGCTGGGCGCGTCGGTGGCCAACTTGTGGCAGATGCTTTCGCTTGACTTTGTTGCATTGGTGGTAGTGGCGTGTGTGCTGGCCATTCCCGTTGCCTACTACTTCCTGCAGGAGTGGCTGCTCAGCTTCCCTTATCACACGGAAATGGCTTGGTGGGTCTTCGCGGGTTCGGCAGGTGGGGCGATTGCGTTGACGTTGCTAACGGTCAGCTATCAGGCTATACGCGCTGCTATGGCCAACCCGGTGAAATCGTTGCGGTCGGAATAAGACTAGTAAAGACTTGCGTCCAATTGAAGTCCGCTTTACTCTTCACGCGAATTGTCAGGGCTAAATCCCGAACGTTGATGTGATTCGTAACCCAGCCTAAAGGCCTCGCCTATGCACACATTATTGATGTGGCTTGCGTCAGCCATCTTTTACGGGTGATTTCAAAACGCGAGCCCTGATCCTGATACGAGCTATACAGTTTCTTTTATAAAGTACACACGCGGCTTGACCGATCCCCTGCATGGGGAAACCCTTTCAGGGTTCAACGCCATCCAAAGTCCTGTATCCGTCAGTTTCACTGACGGCCAT
>CBIHQM010000423.1:0-6205 GCA_966211885.1 uncultured Chryseolinea sp. | reverse complement strand
CACCATGAGGATCTCGTCGAGCTTTACTTTGACGAGACGGGTGTTGTCACGGATAAAAAACGCATCGGCTGTCAGCACTTCCTGCGCGGGTTTAGGCTGGTTAGGCGCGCTGAAAAGGGCCAGTTCGATGGCCGATTGCAGGCTCACGGGATCATAGGGCTTTATGATGTAGGCCACGGGGCCGGTGAGCTTGGCTTGCTGGAAAATGTCCTTGTCCTTGAATGCCGTTACGTAAATGATGGGAATGCGCTGGTTTCGGTTGATGCGGGCCGCCAGTTCGATGCCGGTGAGCGCGTCGTTGATCTCGATGTCCATGAGGATGAGGTCGGGCAGATTCTCCTCCAGCAACCGCAACGCATCGGTCGCGTTGTCGGCAATGCCGGTCAGTTCATACCCTAATTCCTGGACAACAAAGTCCAGGGACTCCGCATAAATGGGATCGTCCTCAACGGCCAGGATTTTAATGGTCGACACAAGGTTAGGCTTACGTATACAAGATAAACAAAGTTTCGCAAACTGCCCGGCCTAAACCCGCGTGGGAATGCCCAGCCCGTGTCAGAAAAACGATCGCGCGGGAGCCCATTTTTGAAGATAACGCGTGACCGGCAGTGCCGTGTTCCAGATCTTGATCAGCCCTGCACTTGATACACCGTAGGCTCCACCTGGCGCAGCGGCAGATCCATTCCCAAGATCGACTCGCTGTGTCCCAGGAACAGCAGTCCTCCCGGTCGCAGCAGGCTGCAAAATTTCAGGATCACTTGTTCCTGGATATTCTTTTCAAAGTAGATGAGCACATTGCGGCAGAAAATGATGTCGAGGTCGCTCTTCATCAGGCCGTAGCTGTCGTGCATGAGGTTGATGTGTTTGTATTGGATCTTCGTCCGGTATTGAGGTTTTATCCGCATGCGCTTGGGATCGCACTTGTCTCGCTGAAGATAGGTATGGATCATCTCCCGTGGGACGGTCTCCATTTTTTCGATGTCGTATTCGCCGTGACACGCGGTCTGGATCACGCGCACGGAAATGTCGCTGGCCAGCAAGCTATAGGCAAGACTGGGGTGGACCTTCTTGTATTCTTCCAGCGTCATCAGCAACGTGTAGGGCTCCTCCCCTGTGGAACATCCGGCGGACCATATTTTCAGGTTGCTCCGGTTGTTTTCTTCCAGGAAGCGGGGAAGAAATTGCTGTGTCAAAAAATGAAAGTGAGAGGCCTCGCGAAAAAATTCGGTCTTGTGAGTGGTGATAAGGTCGATCACATGAACGAGCTCGGCTTCGCTGCCTTCGTTGCTAAAAATAAAATCCACAAACTCTTTGTAGGATCGCATACCGAGGCCCTTCACCTTTTCATCCAGGTGACTTTCCAACAGGGATCTTTTTGTTGCCGGCAACTGGACGCCATACGCTTGCGTGACGTATTGACTCAGTCGGGCAAAACTTTCTTCATCCATACGGAAAGATCCATCGGCAGAAGTCTCCATGAAACGGGCTGGGGTTAGAGGTTTTTTGATCCGGGTCCTTTTGATCGCAAAAGATGGCCCGGAAAGATTGAGAACTACTTATTTTGTATTCAAGGCATTTTCGATCTGCGAGAAGAACATCTCGGCGCGGTATGGCTTTTTGATCCATGCCGACAAGCCGGCTTCTTTCGCGGCCTGGATCTTATCGGGATTGTTTTCGGTCGTGAGAAACACCACCGGCACATTGGCGGTGGAAGGATTGGCTTTGATTTTTTTGAGGAGTTCGAAGCCTGTGCAATCGGTCATATTATAGTCCGTCAGCACCAGGTTCACTTCAGGTTTGCCGGTCAGCAGTTGGTAGGCATGATTGCCATTGGCTGCGCCCACGGTCTCATACCCTTTTCCCTGGAGGATCTCGCAGACAAAATCGCGGATGCTGGCAAAATCGTCCACCACTAAAATCGTTTTTTTCATTGGGGCCTTTTTATCGATTTTTGATTCTTAAATATATTCCAAAAAGTTCCCCGCTTCTCGCTACAATGAGCAGATGGGCCGCAGAACTTAGCAAGTGGCTTATCTTAAAACTCTGAACGAAACACCGGTGCTGAGGAAGTAATCCGGCGCGCTACGGCTCAACCCAAGTCCGCCCGAAACATCCCACTGCACCATGGAGGTGATCATATAGGTCAACCCGCAATCGAAGCGATTGTCGGCTTTGTCTTTTTCAGGATAGAAGGCATAGCTCTCCACGAATAGGCCCACACGGTTCGTCGCCGCATAGCGCAGCGCCAGTGTATACAAGAAGGCGGCATCGGGTGTTTCGCCGTTCCATTCGGCGCCGAGGTTATAGCTCAGGGCGAATTTCTCGCTCACCGTATGGGCAAACGTGAAGCGGAAATCGGCTGCGGTATAACTGGGATTGAGATCTTTCGAGCCCGTTCTTAAGTTGATATGGCCAATGAATGCGGCCTGGGGCCAGAAGCCCTTCTCTTCGGCTAGCTTGACCTTCACCCCCAAGGCCAGCGGGCTAAAGCCTTGCACACGGGAACCGGGATGTTCAGCAACCGTTGCCTGCTTGCCGACGAACCCGGTTATCAAACGCAATTCAAAATGATCGTTTACGCCGTATTTGATCAACATCTTGTTGTAGGCGAAGTTGGTCACCACCACGTCGTCCTGGCGATCTTTCTCATAGGAAAAGCCACTCTCCACCTGGAGCCCACCCTGGGGAACAGGCATGGCTGCTTCGGTTTGGTCGGGGCGATCCGTTACCAGTTCTGGTTTCTCCGTTTGCCCATAGCTGAGAATGGCGGCTCCCAGGAAAGTCGTCACGAGTAAAGTCCGGCTCATGTTGGTTCACAAGTTTATGAATCAAAAGTCTCCTTTATCCGGAACGTAAGGAATCGCAAATGATCAGTTGGTTAGTTTATGTTAGCAAGTGGGCCGAACGAACGTTATCTTCCTTCAGATTCATTTGTTGCTGCTAACGTTTGGGATGGCTTCGCTGTGAAATGGCCATAAAAGAAAAAGGCCTCGTGATCGTCTATCACAAAGGCCTTTTGAAATCCTGCAACCTAAACCCTAACCTATGCGCAGGAAAAATTACTGTTGTTGTACAAAGGTGCATCCGATTTGCCGGCTCCGAAACCCGTAGTGCGCAGGTGGCGGGTCTGGATGAGTAAGTGGGAAAAGAACTTATTATCCGGCGGTGTTTCTCAAAGCAACCCCATCTGCTGGACATCCATCACGGGGATGGAAATGCTGATCCGTTGCTTCTCGGTGGACAGGAAATGCACGTTCATACGGGCGTTCAGCTTCCAGGCGATCTTCTGAGCGGCAAAGAAGTTGAGCAACCGCGGATAGTGGATCATGTCCGTGTAAATGAACTCTTCCTGTCGCATGGCCTTCCGCATGGCGTATTCCACAGAAAAGCAGTGTGCGCCAATGGTGATGGTCAGTTCCCCCTGCTCCACCAATAGGCGGAAAAAGATCTGGTTATTCAGCTTGCTCTTCGGGAGCGATAATAAATAGAGCAGCAAATTGGTGAGCAGCGATTTTAACAACACTTCATTCACCCCTTTCAGATTCTCGCGCGGCGCCGAATAGTGGAACGCCAGGAAATCCACAAAGGCATTCTGCTCGATCACCTTGCGCAGCAAGGTTTCGAAAACATTGAAGTTGATACTGTTTTCGGGAGCGTTGTCCTCATCATCCGATTGCGCCAGGTATACCATGTGGTACAAGCGCTCGTCCAGTTTCTGGGCATGGGCGTCCAGTAATTGCAGGATCCGGTCGAGCTCGGAGTTGTCCTCGCGGATTCGCAGCAAGTTCAACAACCCTTGCATGGTGGCAAGCGGGCCCCGCAGGTCGTGGGCGGCGCGGTAGATGAATTTATCCAGCTCGGCTTTCTTCTGCTGCAGCTGTTGGTTGATCAATTGAACCTCGTCGAGGTTCCGGATCTTCAAAATAATACGGCCATTGATGTCGCTGATCAGCCCCAGGTAAAAACCGGAAATGCCGATGGTGATCAGGCGATTGCTTTTCGTATAAAACCCGATCTGCCGCTCTTCGAAATACCCTGCCGATAAGGCCTTCTCTAGCAACTGGGCGATGTCCTCTTCCCGCGACAAGTAGTTGATGGACTTTCCCGCCAATTCTTCATTGGTGAACTCCAGAAAATCAAGCACGTTCTGACTGATCACGTTGATGTTGAACTGCAGGTCAACCACCATCGAATCCAAAAATATAGTAGGCAATTTCTGACGGAGCGACTCCGAGGAAATCAATCTTGACGAAATGTCCGGTTCACTGATGTTCATAGTGCTTAACAAAAAAGAAGTCCCGGTCCGCCTGTTGGAAGACCGGGCACATCTCTAATCAACCTAACCCTAATCTTAAATCTTAATTTTGTTTCACACCCCAATTCCAGGTCAGGATCCACTGCGCAAACTGGCTCTGCTGCGGCGCGCGGGCCGTGGACATTGCTCTCAACGTTTCGATCGACGTGGGGATGGTCACCCACTCTACTGCCACAGAACCAACCGTGCCGTTCACATAAACCTGGATGGCCGAGTTCGTCACTTTTTTCTTTTCCATGAGAATTGTGTTTTTACTATTTAGGTCTTTACTAATTCTTTATCCTTCGTGGCGGCAATGCTTTCGCCCAGCTTTTCGATGAAGGCGCGTTGGTAAGGCTTAATGGGTTGAATGGAAGCCATTTCGACAACACCGAAAATATTTTCTCCGATTGATATACAATTCTACGGTAGCCAAAGGCCATTGTGAAGGCAAAATGAGCAGGTGGGAACAGCGGGTGAGCAAGTGGCGGACGCCTTAAAAATGCATTAAAACACTCCCGTTTTGTTCGGTAGGCAAAGCCGTATTTATTCAGGCATTTCTTACACCGATCTTATTTAAAAAGGCTTCTTTCTTTCGTTTTGATACGTCCAACGAAATATCATTGTTCAGAATAACGTAGCCCCCCTCTCCTTTCACATATTTCTTGATGGAATTGAGATTGATGAGGTACGAATTGTGGATGCGAAAAAAATTATGTTCCGAAAGCAGGTCCTCATAATCCTTGAGGGTTTTGCTGACGAGATACTTCTTGCCGTCGGCGGTATAGATCTGGGTATAATTGCTGGAGGCTTCGCAGTAAAGAATGTCGTTGGTTTTTATAAAAATGAGCCCTTCCAACGTCGGCAAAGCCAGTTTATAGTTCTCAGACGAACTCGTCCCCACTTTCAGGTTTTGCACCAGCTCCGTGAGGCGGCTGGCGATGTTCCCGTTCATGCGTTTTTCCACCTTCCCCACCGCTTTCTTCAATTCCTCGATGTCGATCGGCTTCAACAGGTAGTCGATGGCTGAAAACCGGAAGGCTTTGATGGCATATTCGGAATAGGCTGTCGTAAAGATCACCTCAAAAGTGATGTCCTTCAATTTGGTGAGCAAATCAAAGCCCGTCTCGCGTTGCAACTGGATATCCAGAAAGACAATATCGGGTTTGTCGCGTTCAATGGCCTGAATAGCTTCCGCTACATCCTGGCAAAGGGACCTCACCTCCACACCCTCCACAAAATCATGCAAGAGAATCTGAAGACTTTCCCGACTCTTCGATTCATCGTCTACAATTATGGCTTTAAGCATACTGGTATAGAGGGGGGTAAGCGTATGTTAAAATCGTCATGACTATCTCCTAACAACGGGAACAAACCTAGTGAAAGGCGTCTACCCAAGATATTAAGAAATTGACATTTTCTTACATCCTGATCCAAATCTTTACCTGGGTTCCGGTAGCGTTGCCGTCTTCAAAAAGGTCTATTACCTCGTAGGAGGCTTCGTCTTCTTCGTTTACTAACTTCAATCGTTCTTCCGTGAGCACCGTGCCCATGGATTTGTGCTGCGGGAAGTTCTGCTGCCGCAGTTTCCGGGCGGCCTCGCGGCCAATGCCGTCGTCCTCGATCTCGAACAGGACCCGGTCCTGGTCCTCCTGCACGCGAATGCACAACCTACCCTTGTCTCGTTTGTTGTACAGCCCATGCAAAATAGCATTTTCTACGTAAGGCTGGATAAGGAGGGACGGTATTTCGATGTTGTCCAGGTCCAGGTCGGGACTGACATCGAAAACGCACACAAATTTGTCTTCAAACCGAACCAGCTCCAGGTTCACATAATGCTGCAGCAACTCGATCTCGTCGGCCAGAAGCGCATTGCGGGCGCGGCGATATTCGGCGGTTTCATTGGGAACA
>CBIHQM010000422.1:0-6212 GCA_966211885.1 uncultured Chryseolinea sp. | reverse complement strand
CAACCGGTGAAGAAGGCGTTGATTACGCACGGTCATTCCGACCACGCGCGCTGGGGGCACGAACAATACTTGTGCACCACCCCCGCGGAACCGATCATCAGACATCGCCTGCAACTGACGGATAATATCCAATCGGTTGCGTTTGGCGAGACGGTGATGATCAACGGCGTGCAGTTCTCTTTTCACCCGGCGGGTCACATTCCCGGCTCGGCCCAGATCAGGGTCGAGCAGAACGGCGAGGTGTGGGTGTTCTCCGGCGACTACAAACTTCAGCACGACGGCCTGTCGGAACCTTTCGAGCCCGTGAAATGCCATGCCTTCATCACCGAATCCACATTTGGATTGCCGGTGTACTCGTGGCCATCGCAAGCCGACGTGTTTGATGAGGTGAACCGGTGGTGGCGCAAAAGCCAGGAGGAAGGCAAGGTGGCGGTGTTGGCGGGGTATGCGCTGGGCAAAAGCCAACGCATTCTGAAGAACGTGGATGCCACGCTGGGTAAAATTATGGTGCACGGCGCGATCGAAACGGTGACCAGCATTTTCCGCGAGCAAGGCATGATCCTTCCCCCAACGGTGCGGGTACTGCCTGAAATGAAACGCGCCGATTTTGAAGGCGCACTGGTGATCTGTCCACCCTCGGCGATTGGCTCGCCCTGGTTGCGAAAATTTGAGCCGTTTTCGCTGGGCATTGCCTCCGGGTGGATGGGCTTGCGCGGGACGCGCCGGCGCAGGGGTGCCGACAGGGGATTTGTTCTTTCGGATCACGCCGACTGGCGCGAGCTCAACCAGGCTGTGCGTGAGACCGGAGCTGAAAAAGTGTTTGTCACCCACGGCTACTCCGAGATCTTCGCCCGCTGGCTGACCGAACACGGCCTCGACGCCCGCGAAGTGAAAACGCAATACGAAGGTGAGCTGAGTGAAATGGCGGAAGCTACCGAAGATAAAGCCCTGGAAGCATGAAGCGCTTTGCCCAACTGTTCACCGAACTAGACCAGACCACAAAGACCCTGGACAAGATCAAAGCCCTGGTGTCGTACTTTGAAGTGGCGGCCACGCAAGACCGCATCTGGACCATTGCCATCCTTTCGCACCGCCGGCCGCGGCGGACGGTGAGTGCCGGCTATCTCGGCACATGGGCCACCGAACGGGCGGGTCTGCCGATGTGGTTGTTTGAAGAATCCTATAGCGTGGTGGGCGATCTGGCCGAAACCATTTCGTTGGTGCTCCCGGAACCCGATGAACGATCGGATGAGACCCTGACGTTTTGGATCAACTTCATCAAAAGCCTCGAGCCATTGAGCATCGATGAAAAAAAAGAGAAGATCAATTGGGCCTGGCACCGGCTGGGCGGCGTTGACCGCTTTGTATTTAACAAACTTATCACGGGCGGTTTTCGCGTGGGCGTGTCGCAGCAGTTGATGGTGAAAGCGTTGGCTAAATATGCCAAGGTAAAAGAGAACGTCATCGCCCACCGGCTGATGGGCAACTGGTCGCCCGAGACAACGACCTATGAAACGTTGGTGTTGACGGAGGACACCCAGGATATTTCAAGACCCTATCCATTCTATCTCGCCTATGCACTGGAGGGAACGGTGGAAGAACTCGGAGACCCAACGGAATGGCAAGCCGAACGAAAATGGGATGGCATCCGTGGCCAGGTGATCGTGCGGAACGGCGAACTGTTTGTGTGGTCGAGAGGAGAGGAGTTGGTCACGGATAAGTATCCGGAATACGCGGCCTTCCTGGAATGGCTTCCCAACGGCACAGCGTTGGACGGGGAGATCCTTCCATTTCGCGATGGCCTTCCGCTTTCGTTCAACCACTTGCAAACCCGCATTGGCCGCAAATCCCTCACCTCAAAATTGTTGCAGGAAGTGCCCGTGGCATTTGTCGCCTATGATGTGCTGGAATGGGAGGGGGCCGACGTCCGGTCGTGGCCCTTGACGACGCGCCGGGAAAAATTGGAGGCGCTTGCCGCGGCAAAGCCCCACCCGGTGTTGCAACTGTCGCCGACGATAAACTTTTCTACATGGGACCAGCTTCGCGAGGCGCGCACGCATTCGCGGGAATATCGCAGCGAGGGCATCATGCTGAAACGCAAAGACTCGATCTATCGCGATGGCCGTCGCCGCGGGGATTGGTGGAAATGGAAGATCGATCCGTTCACGATCGACGCCGTGATGATCTATGCCATGAGCGGCCACGGCCGTCGCGCCAACCTCTATACCGACTATACCTTTGCCGTGTGGAGTGGTGACCAATTGGTGCCGTTCACAAAAGCCTACAGCGGTCTGACCGATGAAGAGATCCGCGAAGTGGATCGCTGGGTGAAACAAAACACCACCGAACGCTTTGGCCCCGTGCGCAGTGTGAAGCCGGAGTTGGTGTTCGAGATCGCCTTTGAGGGCATCGCCAAATCCACCCGTCACAAATCGGGCATTGCCCTGCGTTTCCCGCGCATCCACCGTTGGCGGAAAGACAAAGCCGTCGCGGAAGCAAATACCCTGCAGGACCTGCAACAACTGCTGAACACCCACGGGTAGCCCTTGCCTTTTAAAAAAATTATAAAAGAACACTTGAACGGGAGCTAGGGATGCGCCAACTTTCATTTCCCCCAATGCTCAGGACAAAATTCTCAGGACTAACTACTCAAGACTAAAAACTCATCCATGGAATATCGCAGACTCGGAAAATCAGGCCTCCAACTTAGTGTACTCTCCTTTGGCTCGTGGCTCACCTTTGGCAAACAAGTGGGCGACGCCACGGCCGATGAGCTGATGACCGTGGCGTATGACCATGGCGTTAACTTTTTCGACAACGCCGAGATCTATTCACGCGGGCAGTCGGAAATTGTGATGGGCGAGATCCTGAAAAAGAAAAGCTGGCGTCGCGACAGCTATGTGGTGTCGAGCAAAGTGTTTTTTGGATTGGGCGGCAGCGACCTGCGCCCCACGCAAAAAGGACTGAGCCGCAAACACGTGGTGGAGGCCTGCGAGCAGTCGCTCGAACGCCTGCAGGTAGACTATCTCGACCTGTTCTTTTGCCACCGTCACGACAAGCAAACGCCCGTGGAAGAAACGGTGTGGACGATGCACAACCTGATCCAACAAGGCAAGATCCTCTATTGGGGCACCAGCGAATGGAGCGCCGCCGAGATCATGGAAGCCCACCTGGTGGCGCAACGGCATTCGTTGATCGGCCCCACGATGGAACAACCCCAATACAACATGCTGGAACGCTTCAAGGTGGAGGAGGATTATCAATTGCTTTATACGGCAATGGGATTGGGTACCACCGTTTGGTCGCCGTTGGCCAGTGGCGTGCTGACAGGAAAGTATAACGAAGGCTTTGTGAAAGAGACACGTTTGGGCATTGAAGGTCTGGAATGGTTGAAAGACCGCACACTGGCGCAGGCCAACCTGGAACGTGCACGGAAGCTGACGGTGTTTGCAAAAGAAATAGGCTTGTCTATGCCGGTGCTGGCGATTGCGTGGTGTCTGAAGAACGAGCATGTTAGTTCTGTTATTCTGGGGGCGTCGAAGGCGTCGCAGTTGGTGGAGAATTTTCAGGCGTTGGAGGCGCGGAATAAATTGACGCCGGAGGTTATGGATAGGATTGAACTTATTTTGTTGAATAAGCCGAAGAGAAGTGATTTTTGATGGGGGATTGTCGGGTCTTGAAAAAGATGGTGGATGGAATGGGCGGTTGAAAGGGAAAGGAATTTGTTGGTGGGACACCAACAAATGGGTGTGGGGATTTTTTTTGAGAGGGAATTTGGGAAGAGGTATTGCTCGGTGTTGTGGGAATTTGAGTGGGTGTTGGGAATGGCAATGACCTTGGATGGAGGTTGGTTGATAGTTTTTTTAGACAGATGGGGGGAAGGTATCGACGGGTGGGGGTTTTTCGGCACCGTAATTATTTCATTTGTTAGAGGGGCTTCTGTAAATTTAGTGTATGATGAGAGGGTTGCTTTCGTTGACGTTGCTTCTGATGCTGGCGGGTACGGCCTTCGCCCAGCAGCAGCAGGATGAGATACGTAAAAGCATCTATTTCGGTGGGGGCAGCTACTATGTGGACGACAACCAGGTGGAGGAGCTTTATTACTGGCTCGACTCCATTCCCAACCTGCTCGACAAATACGACATCCAGCTCATCAGCCACACCGACCCCATTGGCGGCAAGGAATACAACGAGTGGCTTTCCAAGATGCGCAGCGAGACCGTGCAGCAGCTTTTGCTGGACAAGGCCATTCCCGAACACAAGATCACCATTAAAGACTGGGGCCTGGACAACCCCGTGTACAGCAACACCTCCTTCCAGGGCATGCAGATGAACCGCCGGGTGGATGTGATCCTCTATCCCATCATTTTTTAGCCAAAAAACAGGGTTTGCGCCTTTCGTGGCGTCTTTGGCCCTTTAAAGTTTGCCTTGTCCGAAAAAGGACACCATTTTGCACAAGCGGACGTGCGGAAGCGTAACAAAGGGCATTTTTGACACGTCTAAGGCTTCAACACCCTTGGCATTATTGTTGGCTTCATGCCTGGCCAAGGGGTAAATTCGACGTAAACCAAACCCCATTTTCATGATCAAGCTACAGGACATTGACAAGTACGTGGATTCGCGCTTTCAGCGGACTTTCGTTTTAAAAGGCGTTAACCTCAACGTCGAACAAGGAGAATTTGTGACCATTATGGGCCCCAGCGGCGCCGGAAAGTCCACCCTGATGAACATTGTTGGCATGCTCGACGAGCCCTCGGCGGGCGAGTACTATTTCTTCGACGAGCCCGTGCACAAGATGAAGGAAAAGCAGAAGTCGGACATGCACAAAAACTACATCGGCTTTATTTTCCAGGCCTATCACCTCATCGACGAACTGACGGTATACGAAAACATAGAAACACCCCTGCTCTACAAGGGCGTGCCCGGTGCACAACGCAAGAGCATGGTGGCCGAGCTATTGGACCGCTTCAACATGGTGGCCAAAAAAGATCTGTTTCCTGAACAACTGAGCGGTGGCCAGCAACAGCTGGTGGGCATTGCCCGCGCCATTGTGGGCCAGCCCAAACTGCTGTTGGCCGACGAGCCCACGGGTAATCTCCATTCCGACCAGGGCAAACAGATCATGGAGATCTTCAAAAAATTGAATGACGAGGGCATCACCATCATCCAGGTGACCCACTCGGAAGAGAATGCCCGCTTTGGCAAGCGCATCGTGCGCGTTGGCGACGGGGCTATTGTGGCGGATGAACAAGTAACGGTTAGTGTTTAGAACATAAAGAAGAAGAATGAAACGTATTGTATTTGCACGTATTGCATTTTGTGTTGTAGGAGTATTCGCAGCGGGTGGTTCGGCCATGGCGCAGACCGGCGTAGACTCGACAGTTTTGAGTTTCCAGGAAGCGGTGAAGATCGCGCTGATGAACAGCGTGACACTGAACACGGAACGAAATCAGCTTGAGCTGAGCCAGGCGCAAAAGAATTCCTCGATTGCAGGCATTGGCCCCAACGTGAGCATCAACGGATCGGCTACCCAGTTCAATGGTAATTCATTCAACCAGCAACAGGGTCGGGTTATCAATGGTGTGCGTGACAACATATCGGGATCGATCAACGCCTCGATGAATCTCTTCAGTGGCTTTGGCCGGCTGAACACGATACGACAATACGCCAATGCGTTTGATGCCCAGGCTCATTTCGTGGATCGCACAGCACAAGATGTGATCAATACGGTGTCGACCCAATACCTGCAGGTTCTCCTGGATGTTGAGTTGATCCGCATCGCGAAAGAGAACTTTGAAGTACAGAAAAAACAGCTTCAGCAAATCCACGAATATGTGCAAGTGGGGTCGCGTTCGCCGGTTGACGAATACAATCAGGATGCGTTGACAAAGGCTGCCGAGTTACGTCATGTGCAAGCTGGGATCACATTGACCAACGACATGGCGCTGCTGACACAAACGCTTCTCGTGGATCCCTTTGATAATTATGCCGTGAGAAAACCGGCTTGGGACATCAACAAGATCGGCGCCGAGCCCACAGATCTCGAGCAGATGCTGGCCACCGCCAAAATGAATCGCGGAGATTATCAGCGCGCCGTGAAGAATGAAGCCGCACAACGCTATGGTACTATGGCAGCGCGGTCGTTGATGATGCCTTCCTTGTCGGCCTTCTACAACTATGGCTCAGGCTATAACTATCAGCATAGCGTTCCC
>CBIHQM010000421.1:0-6226 GCA_966211885.1 uncultured Chryseolinea sp. | reverse complement strand
CATGCCTCTTTCCGTGGCATAAAAAGAACGCATATACGAGTACGTTCCCTTCACAGCATCTTCAAAACCGGGCGCCGTATCGAAATAACCAGGCACCGCTTTGGTTCTATTTTTTTCCTCCAGCATATCAGCACACGACTGAAATACGAGGGCGGCAAAACAAAGGAATATAATTTTCTTCATGATGAGGCAGATTAAAGTTTAATGTTCAGACCGACCAGGATGAGCTTGCTGCTGGGCGTGGCCGCATCCAACTCGGCGGTGCGTTCACGTCCGGCCGACGGCGTGCGGGCAAACTCGGGATCGATGCCCTTGTACTTGGAGCGATAGGAAGCAAAGATGAAAGGGTTCTGCGCGCTGGCATAGATGCGCACCGACTCCAGTTTCAGCCGTTCCACAATGCTCTTTGGCAGTGTGTAGCCAAACGTGATGTTGCGCACTTTCACAAACGAACCGTCGAAGTACGTGAGCGACGATCCATATACCGGGAACTCCTGGTTTTGGTTGGGGCGTGGATAGGCGTTCGTGGGATTGTTGGGGGTCCAGTAGTCTACGTCCAGGTTGTTGTAGCGTCCGAACAGGTTGTTGTAGTTGCTGTGGAACAAGCTGCGGATCATGCCGCCCTGGCGTGTGTACAGAAAGAAAGAGAAGTCGAAGCCTTTGTAGTAAAAACGGTTCGTCATCCCTCCTGTCCAGTCGGGCACGTCGGAGCCGAGGATCTTGCGGTCGTCGGCGTTGATCTTGCCATCGGCGCCGCTCACCAGGTTGCCGTTGGCATCGCGGCCGGCCAGGTCGGCCACCTTGATCTCACCGGGTTTGCGCTGGTATTGTGTGGCCTGATCCAACTCGGCGGTTTGCCAGATACCGATCTTCTCATAGTCATAGAACACGGTCATCGGCTTACCGATAAACCAGCCGTTGCCGATATCATCTTTCGTAGCGCCATACAGGTTCACGATGGCTTCGCGGTTGGCATAAAAATTCAATTCGGTGGTCCACTTAAAGCCACTGCTGTGGTCGATGTTCACGGAGTTGAGGGCGATTTCTATTCCTTTGTTGCGCGTCTTGCCCACGTTGTTGAGGTAGAGGTTGGACGTTCCCGAGGTCGGGGGCAGTTGCTGCTCCATGAGGAGGTCTGACGTGTTTTGGATGTATACGTCCACCGAACCTTGAAGGCGTCCATTGAATACTCCGAAATCCAATCCCACGTTGCCCGACACGGTGGTCTCCCATTTCAAATTCGGGCTCACCAGGCTCAGGGGGTGGTAGCCATAGGCGCTCGAACTTCCAAAGGCGTATTTGGTTCGTTCCAGTTCACCGAGGGTCTTGTAAGGATCGATGCCGGTGTTACCCGTTTTACCATAGCTGGCCCGCAGTTTCAAATTTGAAAAGACGCGGATGTTCTTCATGAAATCTTCTTCGATCACATTCCAACCCACAGCTGCAGAAGGGAAGAAACCATATTTCTTGCCATCAGCAAACCGCGACGAACCATCGGAACGGCCGGTGATGGTGAGGAGATATTTGTCCTTGAACGTATAGTTGAGCCGGCCCATATACGACTGGATGGTCCACTGATTATAGCTGCTGCCAACGCCTTCAATGATCGGGGCCGCACCGAGGTTGCTGAACTTCATATATTCCGCGGGCACACCCCGGACCATCGTGTTGTAATATTCGTCGGTCTGGCGCTGGATGCTGTAGAGACCGGTAATATTGAATGAACTTTGGCCAATGGTCTTGGTGTAGTTCACGACGTTCTCTAACGTGTAGGCTAGTGTATTGTAGTTGTCCGTCCGGGCCGTGGGGTCGCCTTTGCGGCGGGCGTTGGTGAGGCTGCCCGTGAACTCTCCCCTTCTGCGGGTCTGATAGTCGGGACCGAAGTTTACGCGATACGTCAAACCTTCCGCCAATTTCGCTTCTGCGTACACCGAGCTGAAGATGCGCGCGCGTTTGTCTTCCCGCACAATGGCACCGGGCACAATTTCATTCAGCGGGTTGGAGCGCAGACCGTCTGTAGTCGGGAGGAAATTTAAAGAACCATCAGCGTTATAAGGATTGCCCAGCGGATTGTTCAACAAGGCTTCGGGCATGGGGTTGAAGCCGTCGCCGTTGGTGATGTTGAACGATGCCAGGGTAGACGTTCCGATCTTCACATACTTGCCGATCTTGTGATCGATGTTGATGCGGAAGGTATAGCGCGAAAAATTCTGGTTGGGAACAATGCCCACATCGTTGAAATAGTTGGCCGAAATAGCAAAAGAAGTTTTCTCATTGCCTCCCAGGATGCCGATCTGGTGATTTTGCTGGTGGCCGTTGCGGAGCATCAGGTCCTGGTAGTCTGTCGTTCTGCCCGACGCAATGCCTTCCAATTCAACCGGCTCGAACAGTTTGTTGTCGGCCGCCACGGGATCGGCGTCATTGTAGGTGCCGGTGGCGCGACGCGATTCGCGTTTGTACTCAGCAAACTGGACGCCGTTCATCATGTCGATCTTTCCCAGGCTGCTGGTCACGCCATAGTAGCCGTCATAGGAGACTTTTGTTTTGCCATCGGTCGTGCCGCGCTTCGTGGTGATGAGCACTACGCCGTTGGCACCACGTGAACCATAGATGGCGGTAGCCGATGCGTCTTTCAGCACATCCATCGATTGGATGTCCTGCGTGTTGATGTCGCTGATACCGCCGGCCAACGGGATGCCGTCCAGCACATACAAAGGATCATTGCCCGCATTAAAAGAACGTCTTCCGCGAATGCGAACGCTCACGCCGGCTCCGGGTTGTGTTCCGGTGGAGACCACATCCACACCGGGGATGCGTCCCTGCAAGGCCTGCTGCGCGTTGGTGACCGGCAACTCGGTCACTTCCTTGGTGGAAATGGAACTCACCGATCCGGTAATATCTTTCTTACGTTGTGTGCCATAGCCTACCACCACCACCTCGGTGAGTTGCTGGACATCGGCGGCCAACGTCACGTTCACTGCCGTGCGGCCGTTCAGCGGTTGCTCCTGCGAGATGTAGCCGATAAAGGTGAAGACCAATACCGTGGAAGCCTCGTCTCCTGGCAAGACCAGCGAGTATGCACCGTTCGCGTCGGTGGTCGTGCCGTTGCTGGTGCCTTTCACAATCACATTCACCCCCGGCATGCCCATACCGCCTTCATCCGACACGATGCCGGTGACGGTGTTGGTTTGAACAATCAGAGAGGATTCCATCGTGTGCGCGTAAACACTTCCCGGGCCCACGCAGAGCAAGACACCGAAAAGCAATAGAGAACCATACGGTAACAAAAATTTCATAGGCTTAGGGTTTTAATCAGTTACTCTCGTGACGTTAAAAGACCATAGCAGACCCTACAATGCGCGCGCATTTTCTTTTTGCGTGATCGAACGGAACAGAAAATGTGGTTCGTGGTTAAACTACTATCGTTGCTACAAGGGTTGAGGAAGGGGATGGGGGTCACCTGTTTCGTGGAGGAGCCAGGAGCCGGGAGTTTGGTAAGTAGCCAGTAATAAACAATCTGTATTACGTAAGATTGGTTTGACACGATAGGATCATTAACAAGTTTTATTGCGATCGTAAACTCAACTTGAAGGTGACACATTTGTAGCAGAGCATCATCTCAGGTGAACGCATTCATGGCATGAAAAAAAAGTCGAATGCAAGACGTGCATTAGCAGGACGGTGCGGAACTGGATAACCCCGGACTTTAGTCCGGGGAATGTCCATCGAATATATTGCCGGGCTTTAGCCCTGACTTTCCCTCTGTATGTGCAGCCTGCCGATCTCCTATCGGTGTAGTCAGGGCTAAAGCCCGGTTAGGTAGGGAGCATGTGCCCCCGGACTAAAGTCCGGGGTTATTCATCAGCTCTTCCGTTCAAAAAAGACGTGTGCATTGACAAGACCTAAAGGCCATGGCTACTCGGGAAACAGTTCGATCAAGCTTGTTCCCATCTTCACGGGTTTGTTGAAGAGCTAATACACAAACAAAAGGTGACACAATGCAAAAACACGTAAAACTTTATGCCCCCACATATTTCACCATACCCCATCTTTCTTTATGTTCGAAACTAAATCCTACGGCATATGAAAACAGTATTGATCACAGGCGCATCGGGTAATTTGGGAAAGGCTTCCGTTGAACGCTTTTTGGCGGATGGCTACACCGTGTTGGCCACGGTAACCCCGGGAAAGACACTGGGTTTTGAAACTTCGGGAAAAGTGGTGACCTATGAAGCAGACCTCACCGACGAACAAGCTGTGGAAACCGTCGTCGCCAAAGCGATCGCCGCTCACGGCACCATCGACGCGGCGCTGCTGTTGGTGGGTGGCTACACGTTTGGTGGCCTTGCCGAAGCCGATGGCAAGACCGTAAAGAAAATGATCGCCCTCAATTTTGAGACGGCCTACAACGTGGCGCGGCCCGTCTTTCAACACATGCAAAAACAAGGCGGCGGTCGCATCGTCTTTGTCGGCGCAAGAACGGCGCTGAAGGCAAGCGACGGAAAAAAATCGCTGGCCTATGCCCTTTCCAAATCGCTGATCTTCAAGTTGGCCGAGTTGCTGAACGCCACGGGCAACGCCTCGAACGTGACCGCCTCCGTGGTGGTGCCCAGCACCATCGACACGCCCACAAACCGTGAAGCCATGCCCAACGCCGACTTCACCGCATGGGTAGCGCCCGACGCCATCGCCGATGCCCTCGCCCATATCTGCTCATCCAAAACCAACGACTGGCGCGAAACGGTCTTAAAGCTCTACGGCCGCGCCTGACAAAACTATTCGCTGCGCAAGGAGTTCACCGGGTTGGCCAACGCGGCGCGGATGGCCTGATAACTCACCGTGAGCGTGACAATGGCCAGCACCGAAACCAAACTGATCACAAACGTCAACGAGGTGATCTCCGTGTGGTATATAAAATTCGACAGCCACTGGTTCATAAAATAATACGACAACGGTACGGCCACACAAAAACCGATCGCGATCAATAACGCAAAGTCGCGATAGATCAGCAACAGGATGCTGCGCACGTTCGCACCCAACACCTTGCGCACGCCGATCTCCTTCACCTTTCGTTGCACCGTGAACAGCACGAGACCATATACACCCAGGCACGAGATCAAAATCGCGATACCGGTAAAAGACTGGATGATCGTGCCAAAATTTTCGTAGTTCGAATATTGGCTCTGCAGACTTTCATCCAGGAAGCTGTATTCAAATGCCTTCTCGGGAAAAAGCTTGTTCCAATCGCCTTCGAGTTTTTGAATGATGCTGTGGCCGTCGGTGTTGGCAAACGTGATGGAGAGCGTGTTGAACTGATCCGGGCTCAGGTCCATCACCAGGGCCGACATGGGCACGGTGAGCGACGCGAAATTGAAATCCTTTACCACGCCAACCACTTTGCCTTTTTTGCCTTCTTTGTTCACCGTTTTGCCAATGGCTTTCTCCGGTGTCTCCCATTTGAATTCGCGCACGGCCGTTTCGTTCACCACATAGGCTTCGGCCAGGTCGGTGCCATAGTTCCGGCTAAAGCCGCGACCGGCAACAACTTCCATGTCATACGATTTTAAAAAGTCATAGTCCACCGACATGTTTGCGATGAACAGGTTGTCTTCCGTCGTAAATCCCTCGGGAACGATGCCCCGGTACACAACGCCCAGCCCGGGCGCACCCGACGACAGCGTGGTCTGCTTCACGCCACTCAACCCTTCGGCGCGGTCGCGGAAAGTTTGCAGCCGCAAGCTAAAGGCGGAGTCGCGCTGACTGAAGATGCCATTCAGGTTTTGGCTGGCCAATGGAATGGTGATCACCTGCGACCGCTGAAAACCCAACGGCCGGTCCTCCAGGTAACGAAGCTGATTCACAATGAGCAACGACGCCGACAGCAACATACACGCAATGGCCAACTGGAAAACCACCAGGGCCTTGCGCAAAAATTGATTCCCTCCCTCCGAACCGCCGCGCCCCTTCAAGGCATTCACCGACTCGAATTGCGTCACAAAATACGCGGGATAGCCACCGGCAAGGGCCGTAATAAAAGCGAGGAGCAACGCCGAAGCGATCAGCAGCTTGCCGTCCACTACTTCTCCAAACACCAGGTGCTTGCCGGTCAGCAGGTTCAGCAAGGGCAACATAAAATGAAACGCGACATAGGCAATGCCCATCGACACCAGGGAAAACAAAAAGCTTTCCGCCAGAAACTGCAGGATGATTTGATAATTCATCGAAC
>CBIHQM010000420.1:0-6278 GCA_966211885.1 uncultured Chryseolinea sp. | reverse complement strand
GATCCCCTGAACACGTAGGCCAATCGGATCGTCAATAGCAAACAACCTGGCCGCTTCTTCATTGGCAAGCAAAGAGGCCGTGTCGAGGTTTCCGTCGGGGCTGAAATTCCGACCCTTTACAAGGGAGATCTTCATGGTCTCCACAAAATCCGGATCAACGGCAATCGAATGCACCAGCACCGCACCGGTCGTGGTTCGTCCCGCCCAGTCGATACCCCCTGCACCGAAGACTTGTGTCAGGTTTTGATCGGCAGCACAAACGGATTTGATGCCGGGGTGTGTCAGTAGTGCTGCTTTAAGCAATGGATATTTTTTAGACCCCTTGTGAATGCGGATAATGTTTTCACGTTGATAGCCAAGATTTTTGTTTTGGATATATTGGAGTTGCGAATAGACCACGAGCGTCCCGGAGACGATCATGATGGAAAATGTAAACTGAAGTACGACCAGGGACTTCGACAAGTATCCTCCGCCGATGTTCGCAGACGGGGCACCTTTCATCAAGGAAGAGGCCTTAACCGACGAGAGAACGAAGGCGGGATAGATCCCCGACAATATGCCGGACAGGATCATCGCTCCAAAAGAAATCAATAAAGGCACCCCAAAGCTATGATAGTCAAAAACAAGATGCTTCTGCGTGAGCGCGTTGAAGGGCTCAAGCGCCAGCGCTGCGATCAGCAAAGCGATGCTCATGGCGATGGTGGCGGCGATCAGAGATTCGCCCAACAGCTGCGTGACCAACTGAAACCGAACGGCGCCAATGGTTTTTCTAACCCCGATCTCTTTTGCCCGCCTGATGCCGCGCACGGTGGCCAGGTTTGTAAAGTTGATGCAGGCAATGGCCAGAATGAAGACGGCCAGCACGGAAAAGATGATGGCATACTGCTTGTTTCCCTTCCCGGCAGGTTCCATGGAATAGGTGACGTCATCCCAATGGATGGAGGTCAGCGGTTGAAAACGGAGCGTACCTTTGAACCCGGCGGTATGGGGATCGGCATTCAGGCGACTGATCATGAGCGTTTGCAAACTGCGTTGGACTTCCGGAACGTTGCGGGTGTCTTTAAACTTCACATAGTGATACGATCCGAAATTACCCCAAATGGCCATCCCAGGTGAGTATGGCATAAACCCCGTTACAAACTCAAAATGGATGTGGGAGTTGTCCGGAACATTCTCAATGACCGCCGCGATGTGACGTCCGTCCCGAAGCGTATTGCCGACAACGTCGTGGTATTTTCCAAAAAGTTTTATCGCCAGATCTTTTGTGATCACGATGGCGCTCAAGTCTGACGGGTTCAGTGCCGTAGCCAGATTCCCCTCGATGCACGTAAAGGAAAAGATATTGAAAAATGCCTGGTCCGCGGCAAGCCCTTGAGCGTAGACCTCACTTTTGTCGGAAGTCAGCGGTTGCGACATACCAAAGAGCGTCGCGCGGGTAACATACTCGATCTGGGGATAATCCTGTTTGATGGCATCGGAAAGTGCATTGGGGCTAAAGGACGTGTAGAGGACTTCGCCGCCCATGTCTATCTTGCTGACGATCCTGAAAACCTTTTCGGAGTCTTTATAAAATCTGTCATAGCGATACTCATCTAATACATAGATCATCATCAGCAATACCGTCGCCAGCCCAAGGGCCAGCCCGCTGATGTTGATGAAGGAATATCCCGCGTGCTTTTTCATTCCCCGAAAGAAAAACCGGAAAAAATGAAAGGTCATTGGCGCATTGAAGGAGGGCATGCCGTTTCTGGCAATGATGCCCAGCCTGATAAAATCAAGGGCGTGAAAGATGGCTTTGCGTCGTGCACGAGCTGGCCCAAACCGTTGTACATCCACGTTGAACTGTTCGATCAGGTCACCTTCGATCATCTCGAACAACTCCGCCGGACAAATCCAGCGAAGCATGACAACGATCCATTGGGGCAACTGTGGCTTTTCCATGCGCTATTATTTCAATTGAGGGATTAACTTCCATAAATGCTGACGATCTTCCTTCATCGATTTCAGCAGGGCAAGTCCTGCCGCGGTGATGGTAAAAAATCGCTTTCTTCGGCCACCCCGCTCGCTGGTAGCACCGCCGACGCGCGACTTGATGTACCCTTTGTCTTCAAGCCGGTAGAGCGTCACGTGAACGCCCCCGAGATTTACCTGCCGGTGGATCTGTTCTTCAATCTCCTTGACGATAGCGTTCCCATACGCCTCCTTGTCCAGGATGGCGACCAATGTTAAGATCAGCTCCTCAAATTCCCCGAGATATTCTTTCGGCATTTCTATTCGATTTGTCTAACAAATATAAACGTATCGGGGAATATTCCAAACTTCGGTCTGGAAATCAGGCTGAGTAATGGGGTCTCAAGGCTAATGGTCCGGCAGTTGTTTCTACCGTTGATGTACATGAGGAGGACATCCATAAAGAAAGACGGCGATTATTTCCAAACCTTCTCACAAACCGTTATAATCGTAAATTCAACACTTAAAAACAGACGAGGAGAGGAACGCCTGTTCCTTAACCCGTTTGTTGATTTTTAATTTTCAAGGACTAGCCAAAACAAAACCCAAGACCGCCAGTATGAGTCGCGCTACATTATTAATTATCCTGCTCTTTGGTTTACGATTTTCTTTTGCACAACCATCACCCGTAGCCATCCACGTAGACGTCGCAAAACCGATAGGGGAGATGACGCCGTTCTGGTCCTTCTTCGGCTACGATGAACCCAACTACACCACCCGGAAAGATGGTCAGAAGTTATTGACAGAATTAAAGCAACTCAGTCCGGTCACAGTCTATGTAAGAGCACACAATCTTCTAACCTCGAAAGGCAACAGTCCAGGCCCCGACCTCAAATGGGGCTACACAGATGCATATAAAGAAGACAAGAAGGGCAACCCAGTTTACAACTGGGCAGTTGTCGACAGCATCGTGGATACATATATAAAGAGCGGTATGAAGCCGTTGATGGAAATCGGCTTCATGCCCAAAGACCTTTCTTCCAAGCCGGAACCCTATGAGCACACCTGGAGCAAGGGTGGCAATATATGGACCGGCTGGACCTATCCGCCGAAAGATTATAATAAATGGCGGGAGTTGGTAAACCAATGGGTAAAGCACTCGATTGACCGTTATGGAAAACAAGAAGTCACCACCTGGCTGTGGGAAGTTTGGAACGAACCGGACATTGGTTATTGGTCGGGCACATTCGAGGACTATTGCAAATTGTACGACTATGCCGCGGATGGACTGAAGCGCGCTTGCCCGGAGTGCACCATAGGAGGACCACACACCACCAGCCCGCGAAGCGATAAGGCGTATCGCTACCTCACCAACTTCATAGAGCATTGTCTTCACGGCAAGAACTATGCTACAGGAAAAACGGGAACGCCGCTGCAATACATCGGTTTTCATGCCAAGGGCTCACCCGAAATCACAGACGGTCATATCCGCATGAATATGGGAGCGCAGTTGAAGGATATCCAAAGAGCTTTTGAAGCGGTCAATTCGTTTGCGGAATTGAAAGACATCCCGGTCATTGTCGGTGAATGCGACCCCGAGGGGTGCGCGGCCTGCTCGGAAAAGCGAGAGCCCAAATACGGCTACCGCAATGGAACGATGTATTCCAGCTACACCGCGTCGTCGTTTGCCAGGATCTACGAGCTGATGGATCAGTACAAGGTGAATTTGAAAGGCGCCGTCAGTTGGTCGTTCGAGTTTGAAGATCAGGAATGGTTTGCCGGCTTCCGCGATCTGGCCACGCATGGCGTTGACAAACCCGTGCTGAATGTATTCCGCATGTTTGGCATGATGGAGGGGAAAAGAATTTCAGTGCAGTCGAACCGCGCGCTGAGTGCTGGCGACATCATCACCAAAGGTGTAACCGGACAGAACGATATCCACGCGCTGGCCAGCACAAAACAGAATTCAGTTTGGGTGATGGTATGGAACTATCACGACGACAATGTAGCCGGTGCGTCTTCTCCCGTCGAGCTGACCATTGATGGCATAGCCGGGCGCAAAGTGATGGTTCATCACTATCGTGTGGACCAGCGGTTCAGCAACGCCTTTGAAAAATGGAAAACCATGGACAGCCCCCAGCAGGTAACGCCCGAACAATACCAGGCACTGGAAAGCGCGGGGCAGTTGCAACTCTGCACATCGCCTGAATGGAAGGATACTCCCGGGGGAAAGGCGACCCTGACGTTTGATTTGCCAAGACAGGGCGTGTCGTTGGTGGAGTTAACCTGGTGATGAAGCAGGCGTACGAACAAGGGTTTCATCACTATACATGAATGCGTTCACAAACTTCTTTGGCAATGTCGCTTAGCGGGAGGACGCTCGAAACTCCGCCTGCGGCTATGGCTTTGTGAGGCATTCCAAACACTACGGAAGAAGCTTCATCCTGGGCAATGGTAAAAGATCCTTTCTGGTGCATGGCCAGCATTCCGGTAGCACCATCGTCGCCCATGCCGGTGAGGATAACGCCAACGGCATGCTTGCCCTTTAACTCCGCTACCGAGTGAAACAGTACGTTGACGGATGGACGGTGACGGTTGACCAGCTCGCCTTGATAAATTTTAATGACAAGCTTGCCGTACTGATGCTGAACGGCCATGTGATGATTTCCTGGGGCGATGTACACCGTGTTTGCCAAAACAGGCTCGTGGTTTTCGGCCTCCTTGACGTTAAGGGCGCAGATCTCGTTAAGCCTTTTGGCAAAGCTCGACGTAAATTTTTCGGGCATGTGTTGTACGATTAAAATCGGAGGCATTTTGGGCGGAAGGGACTCGAGGAAAGATTTGATTGCCTCCGTGCCGCCCGTAGAAGCCCCGATGGCCACGATGGACTGTGCCGAAAATGTTCCTTGTTGAAGCGGCCGAGGCGACGCGACGACTTTTGGAGCGCGCTCTTTGACTACGGGCTGACTGCTTTCTGTTTTTGAATTTCGTTTCGAAAAGAAAGCTGAGCGAACTTTGTCCACCAGGACGATGCGCGACTCCTCGATCTCGTTTGTTGTCGACAACGCGGGCTTTGACATGACGTCTACGGCGCCCATCTCCAGCGCCTTCAACGCAACATCGGCGCCTTTTAAAGTTTGATTGGAAATGACGACGACGGGCATGGGCGCTTGCACCATTATTTTGCGAAGAAACGTGAGCCCATCCATGCGTGGCATTTCAATGTCCAGCGTGATGACGTCGGGCTTTTCGCGTTGGATCTTTTGTACGGCGATGTACGGATCGCTTGCCGTGCCGATCACCAGGATATCCGGATCAGTTTCAAGTAGCGTCTTGAAGGTTTGACGAATTAAAGCGGAGTCGTCAACGATCAATACTTTGATGACACTCATTTCTAAAGTTAGTTACTGGCTTTTTGATAGATCGTGGGTTGAATACTTTTCAGGGGCAGCGTGGTGCCTAGCGCTGTTTCGGAGTGACCTAAAAATAAATATCCGCCGGGTTTCAACTTTGAGACCATTCGCTCCAGAATTTCGTTTCGCGTTTTTGCGCTGAAATAGATCGTCACGTTCCGGCAAAAGATGAAATCGAATGGGCCTGAAAGATTGTAGGTCTTTTTGTTAAGGTTCAGCACTCCTAGGCTGATCCTGTTCCTGATCTCGGCGTTGTTAAATTGGAGGAGCGTCTCGCCGGACCTGGTCAGGGTCGTAAAATATTTATCTTGAACGCCCTCGGGCATGTTCTCCGACTCATTGGAGGAATACAGTCCTTGCGCCGCCTTTTTAAGGGAAGGCACGGCAATGTCGGTGCCTGTGATCCGATAATCGAGATGTGGCATTTCCGCCCGTTTTTCCTGCATGACAATGCCCAACGTGTAAACCTCTTCGCCCGATGAACAGCCGGCACTCCAGATGTTAAGGGTACGGCTTGAACTTCCGTTCTTCGTGTATTCCGGAAGGATTTTTTTTAAGAATTCAAACTGATAGTTTTCGCGAAAGAAAAAGGTCTTGTGGGTGGTGATCTGCTCGACAAACACCTGGTATTCTTCCAGCGCATGCCGTGATTTGATCACATAATTGATGTACGCTTCAATGGAGTCCATTTTCAGGCGATTCAACCTTCCGTTCAACCGGGATTCCAGCAAGATCTTTTTCTCAACGGGAATGTTCAGCCCGTATTTTACGAACAGGTAGTTGGCGAGAAAGTTGAACTGTTCTATGGTCATTTGCCTGCTAACCGGACGATTGTCGATCATGAGAGGGTTGTTCGTTTAAGTGACGTTCAGTTTTAAGAATTCAGTTTTAACGCGTTAAGGATAAGCGCCATAC
>CBIHQM010000419.1:0-6314 GCA_966211885.1 uncultured Chryseolinea sp. | reverse complement strand
GGTCATGGCCAACGTCATCGCCTTGCCGCGAACCGTGTTTACGGCCTGGCATTTGGGACACTTTAGGGTGTAGTTACTTCCACTCATTCCACTCGATGGTATTCTTGAAGTTGAGCCTGTCGGATGTTATTTTCTCGCCTAAGAGATAGTCGATATTTTTTTTGGGGTCGATAAAGAAAATGGCCGTCTTCGGCCCCGTACTGGCCTGCACCACAAAGAACCCTGGCTTGATGAATGCCCAGGGCCCCAACTCTCCCTCGAACGAAAGGCCTTCGCATTTTTCGACATACTCCCCGGTCAATGTGACATCGGAGGAAATTTCAATGGACTTTCCAGCTCTTAGCTTGGACGCGTTCTTTGTGTAGTCGGCCCATGATGAAAGGAAAATGGAGAAACTCCCAAACGACTCTACTACATATAATGCTTTGCCGCTGGCGTACTCGGCGCACCAGAAATTTTTATACTCGTTTCGCAACTGGAGCCGGCACCGTCCCACGATCGTGAACGACTGTTGGGGCAAATCGCAAACGGAGCCCACTTTTAGAAAACTCCAATCTTCCGGCATCGGCGAAGCTTCCGGGAGTGCCTGGTGGCCTTGCGGATCGGGAATGAGTGTTTTGCAACTCTTGCAAATCAAGATGGACGTCTGCGATAAGGTGGCCTTGTTGAGTGCCTGGCACTGGGGGCAGTTATAGACTTCGTTTCGTTGCACGATTCAGCGATCTATGATTTGTTCGAAGAGCACATTTGCCTGGAAGAATTCCTGCGTGGCTTTGTATACCGAGCGTGTAACCGGACGGTTATCTTTCAAATAGTTGGACAGGAAGACGTCGAAGGTCACATAGTTTCGCTCCGGCCAGGTGTGGATGGAAAGGTGCGATTCCGTGAGGCACACCACCCCGGTGAAGCCACCACCTGGAAAATTATGATACACTTCGCCGATCTTGCGGAGACCGAGCAAGGTGATCTGCTCTTCCATAAAATCTCTGAACGATTGATATTCGCGAATCTTTGCGTGGCTTTCGCAGGAAAAATTGGCAATAATATGCAAACCGCCAATGTGCGATTGCATCTGTACAGGTACTGGCTCCGGGTAGGTGAGGTTCAAAGGAACAACGTTTTGGTAAGGATAATAAATTTTTGGTTAACGTTCAACTTATCCCATAATAACCGGCTCCTCATGGCGGAAGCATTTGGCGCACACCTTTTGTTCGCAAACAATGAACCGCCGGTTTTTGTGGTGTTAGCTCGTGAAAAAATTCATTTCGCACGAACAAGCCTCTTTTGCCGAAAGGAGTATTTGCAGACCTGGGAGGATTTTACTTAATTCAAGAAAAATACGCCTCTCAGAGTCAGCTTTTTTTTGATACGGTCCCGTCTTTGCTAAGTGTGTTGGTATGATTTACTTTTTTATCGTGTTGATCGGCGGTGCATACCTGGGGTGGCGTTTCAATGCGCTCTCAAACAAAAACCTTTTTTTTCGCTCGCCCTTGTTCATCGCGTTGATGAGCAGCCTGACGCTCCTGGTGTGTGCTGCGGCAGTCGTAAATATTTTCTTCAAAAATCCCCCCACGGAAGTTTCGCTTGCCGACGATGTTGTTACGCATTCAACATTGGGCGACACTACCTGGCAAGGGCTGGTGCATCAATCGCCAGAGTTTCATTATCGCCGTATTCACTACCTCTCGCAACAGGGTGGGGATTTGGATGCCCTGCAGAAGAAATACGAACAACTTTCCCGGAGCAACGACACCACAGCGTCGACCATCGGCCATTTCGGTTTGGGAGCGATCTATTTAAAGAAGGAAGACCGGAAGAAAGCAACATTTCATTTGGATCATGTTCAGCGGGATGATTTTCCGTATGTTCATTATTGCAGGGGCGTGCTCTACATGGATGGCGGAGAGCCGCGATTGGCTGAGGAGCAATTTGAACGCGAACTCCATGTAAAGGGTGGCAATTTCCAAGGCGCTTTTTCCTACCTCCTGACACAATACGAAAAGCACAAGAATTTTTCCATGCTAAAGGAATTGCTTAAATACGATCCCTCGCCCGAACTCTTTCCCGACGAATTGCGCCGGCGTTTGCACTGGGAGACGGGCGATTTTGCAGGATATGTCGCTTCGCTTCTGCAGTCCATTGGCCATATGGTGAACGTACCGGGCTTTGTTGCTGCCTTGCTCATTTCGGTGATGTGGCTGAGCTATATTCGCTATCTGCGTGTGTTCCGCCCGCGAAAAGACCTGGTGCTCCTTCTGTGTCTCTTTTGTGGAGGAATGATCGCCACACCGCTGGTGCTCTCCTTCGGCGATTTTCGGGAGTTATATTTTCCATGGGAAATGGATCACACCTTTTGGAACGACCTGTGCTATACCATTTTTATGATCGGCGTACCGGAAGAACTCGTAAAGTTTCTTCCTTTTCTGCTGGTCATGATGTTGTCGTCACGCATAAAAGAGCCGATCGACTTTGTTGTCTATGCGTCAGCCAGCGCGTTGGGATTTGCCTTTGTGGAGAATGTGCTGTACTTCCAGAATTTGTCGACAGGCATTATCCATGGAAGGGCCTACTTGTCGGTTATCGGTCACATGATTGCGGCATCCATCGTCGTGTACGGCTTTGTAGTGAGCCGGTTCCAATTTAAACACATCAGCGCGTGGCTTTCTGTGCCCATCAGTTTTATGGCCGGGGCGACGGTGCACGGGCTATACGATTTCTTGCTCATGCACAATCACTACCTTCTTTTCGTGGTGTACTTCATCTTCATGGTGCAAGTGTGGATCATCATCCTGAACAATTGCCTGAACAATTCGCCCTTTTTCTCCTATGCCAGCGTAAACCTTTTGGAGAAGTCGAAATACGTGGCGTTGGGTCTCACGTTTATCTTCGCCTTTGAATATGTGCTGGTGGGATTTATGCGCGGCCCCGAAAAAGCGAACTATGAATTTTATTCCAGCCTGCCCTTCGCCGCAACCATCATCATTTTCTTTGCTTCAAACCTCAGCAGTTTCAACGTGGTGAGAGGCTACTGGCGCGACATTTATTTCAGCAGCCGTGAAAAGCGTGGCTATGGCACATTGCAGCGCGGCACAATGTTGACGAGCTGGTATTTTGTTAATTCGATACGCGCCCACAACTACGTGGGACGGAAGATCCGTCTCAGCAACGATCCCTACAACCATCGCCTGGCCGAAGTGTTCGACGGCGAATATGAGGGGGAAATTGTGAGCCGCATTGTTTTGAAAGATCAAGGCGATCTTGATCCGCATTGGTTTGTCGTGAAATTCTCAAGGCAATTGCCGTTCGAAGACCATCACCCCTACTATGCCCTGGTTAAACTGCGCAACCAAAACGACTCGTTACTATACGAAGATGACGTGCAGATCTTTTTCAAATCCATTCCCGACCTCAGTAAATTGAAAATGAACTATCCGCGAAAAGAGCAATTTCCTTTTCATGGGTGGGCGTATATGGCGCTATGCGTTGCATGAAAAAAATCCCGGACCTATCCGGGATTTTTTTATTTAATCTTTTGCCATTCGCACGACGCGTGGATAAAATTTTCCTTCAATCGAAACCAACGTGCCCTGACTCTTCATGATCGTGTCGATGTCTTTATATGCACCCGGCGCTTCTTCTGGACTGCCGCCGATGAGCGTGATCTTCTCGGCCTGCAGCATTTTTTTCATGCTGCTCATCGTGATAGACTCTTTCGCTTTCTGACGTGACATCTTACGCCCCGCGCCATGTGCCGCAGAGTTTATGGACAGCGCATTACCGCGGCCGCGAACAATGTATCCTGGCGAGAGCATGCTCCCGGGAAGGATGCCATACACGCCTTCCTGTGCCGGCGTCGCGCCCTTTCGATGCACGACCAGTTCGCGCCCATCCTCATCCAACTCTTTCCATGCAAAGTTGTGATGATTCTCCACCGTGACGAGGGTCTGAAAACCCAGTGCGCGACACAGGTTGTGATGGATCTGATCGTGACAGGCCTTGGCATATTCGCCTGCCAGCTGCATGGCGTGCCAGTAGGCTTGTCCTTCGTCGCTATCCAGCGTGAGCCATGCCAGGCTTTTCGCGGCTCCGGGTAATTTGCATTTGGCCATGGCCACGTGGGTGTAATGTTGCGCGATGTTGGCGCCCAGGCTTCGCGAGCCCGAGTGCGAAAGCAACGCAGCATACACGCCACCCGGAATACCCAGCGTATTTTCCACGTTGAGCTCGACCGTGCCGAATTCCACAAAATGATTCCCAGAACCCGATGTTCCCAACTGGCGTACCGCTTTGCCATGCAGCTTTCGCAGCAGCTCTGTGTTTTGAAAACCGGGGTGATCAAGGATTTCGTGCTCTTGCCGGAAGTCCAGTCCGCCGTCGTTGCCGAAATGTGTGTAGTCGCCCAATGCTTTTTTCAAAGCATAGTCGTGGTGCAGCACGTGGCTTCCGGGCAGGTCAAGGATGGTCAGTGCCATGCGGCATCCGATGTCCATGCCTACGCCATAGGGAATCACCGCGTTTTCGGTGGCCAGCACTCCGCCGATGGGGAGACCAAAGCCGTGGTGTGCATCGGGCATGACCGCGCCTTTCACCGCCACAGGCAAGCGCATGGCAACCTCCATTTGTTGCAGCGCATTGCGTTCGATGTGTTTGTGACCGAAAACCTCGAAAGGTTTTGGCGACTCGTCCAGATCGTAAGCTTCATACAAGGCTTCTGTTGATTCTTTCGACAAGAGTTTTAATGCGATGATGCCGAGCAACCCGTGATCACGATAGTTTTCAGGATGCTCCAGCACATCGGTAATCTGATTTAATTTTTCTTCGATCGGCGTGTGTTTGAAGTGACGGTTCATGATGTTTAGCGCCAGGCTTCTGATCACATCCGAAGGAAAATGTATGCCCTTCATATCTTGAAGGATAAGTTTGTGTTTGCCCATAGGGATTTTGAGCGGACGCCAATAGAAGATACGGTGCTTTACCGCCAGCGAATCATCACAAGGTTTTTGCAATGAAACCGGACAAAATGATTAGCGCCTTTTCTTCAGACTTACGTCCGCGATTTAAATTGAACTAAAATGTTTTTTTGATTGGGATATAGTCGTCCAGGTCCGGTAAGAACTACCGTGGCGGCTACAGGGTGATATGTAAAGTGAGCACCAGCATAAAATTTCTCCCTCTTTCTAAATGAATACGATCAGGTGAAATGCTTTGCAAATATAAAAGCACTTTTCCGATGGAGGAAGGAATGAAATGGAATTTTGTCTTATTTATCTGAATTCTAAAAAGGGATTTTTGCGGTCCCTTTAAAATAGGCTACCAGAAAAAGTACACCATAGATCCAGAAATTATATAAGAACGTATAGAAGACGCCGTAGATCACACTCATGGGCAGGTCGCCCTTGGTGTGTCTGGAATTTTTGAAGACCAGTCGCAACGCGCGAAAGAAGATCCAGTATAGCATGGCGGCAAAGGCGAGCAATGAAATGACGAGCAATTGACCGAACACCCACAACACCACAGCCAGCACCACGGCAGTAACAATCCAAAGTAAGATGTTGATGACAATGCCCAGGATCATTCCACCAAAATCATCGCCTATGTCTACGACCGGTTCCGTTGGGGAAATATCGGGCATTTCGGGAAGCTCTTCGGATTTGATCTTGTCCGTGATCCGGCCGACGTTATCTTTTAATTTTATGCCATGGAATAGCCCTACCGTGATGAAAGAGCAAAAGGCCGCCGACAAAATGGTGGTTGATAAAAATGAATTCTCAAAAAACGTATGGTGACTTCCCAGTCCCCACAAGTAAACGCCCACGATCGTTAGCGCGATCACCAGCAGGGTGATAATGAAAACGATTCTGGAGTCAACAAGCCGGTAAGTTCTGGCGCGCGGTATCATAACGATAGGTTTCGATGTTCAGGGCGACCAAATTAGAACAACACGCGGGCATCTACAATCCATGCTTTCAGGGATCACGCCTTCTCTTCAGCTAACACACTCACCCTAAATGCAATACGACCACCGGAAAAGTCTGCCGGTAGCCGTATCGTGGTATTCTATCAAAAAAAGATCTAATTCTTATACACCCGCACCATGAACACAAAATCTTTCCAACGTTTCACCTGCTGCACGCGGGTGCTGTTCTTCATGGTGTTCTGCTTGGGCAATGTTAACGGCAACGCCGCGCTGTCCACGTTCACCTGGCCGATCACGTCCATGAGCACGGTGGATTTGATGGCAAACGCTGCACCCATGGTTTCGGTTTGCGTACCGCTGATCACACCCACGAGATCGCCCCTTGTGTTCAACAACG
>CBIHQM010000418.1:0-6326 GCA_966211885.1 uncultured Chryseolinea sp. | reverse complement strand
TTCACATTGTCGTGATGCAGGCTATCGGTAGAAATAATTTTCAGTGTCCTTTCCTCCAGGCTCCAGGAGACGCGGTAGAATGTTTCATCCTGCGAAAAGTTCAGCGGGCCGGGGTTGCCCTCTACCAACTCCTGCATGAAATATTCTCCGTCCTTATAGAATGTGACACATTCCATGCGTGACTCGCCGCGGAAAATTTTATTCGCCGAGAACTTGGTCATCACGTAAAACCGGATCTCCCTCGACGAGGAGACCGACCCTAAGAATTTAAAACGATCGCTGTCCAGGCGATAGGTCGCGACTTTTTTTGTGGCCCGATTGACCAGAAAAAACTCGGTCACATCCTTCTCCGGCGTTCCCCACACGGCGAAATAATCCTGGTCGCGCAAGCCCTCCAGGTCACTCAGATGTTTCCCGGCTATCTCAAATTGGATGGGGTCGTCCTGGGCGTTCGCGGTGTTGCTCGCGCAAAAAAAGATAAAGGAACTCAGGAAACCCCACGCGAACGCGGGCAAAAAAGACAATCGCATCATTTCGGTCAACCCAGTAAGAAGTGCAAAAAACGGCCGCAATGTACGCGGTTGACGCACCATGAAAATTTCATTTTTGCAGTAAAAAGTACATCCATCGTGCAGGCCGGCCGATATTTTTGATCTTCCTCGATGCTGTTGGATGCAGAATCCTGACTCCAGCGGAAAAAAATTGGAGGTAATACCTGCGTCAATAGACCGCGCGAATGTTTCCGCAATTCAACAGGCGTAAAAAAAGAATAACGACGTGCCTAAATTCCGTGCTTCCTCTTCATTAAGCGAATGAGTTGATCAAAATGGCTATGCTCCACCGGGTTAAAAAGTGCATCAGGCCATGAAAGGCTCGCGGGAAAAAGGTAATACCGCCACTTGCCCTTGATTTTTATCACGTAGGTACTTCCTTTTATGCCAAAGATGTTTCCCAGCCGTTGGACAAAATCAACGTCTTCCCATTTGATATACTTCCTTGTTGTTAGCCAAATCCCCTCTTTTGTAATTTCGGCATGGCACACACTCGGGGAATAGATAAGGTGTAGCAAAAGCAAGACAGAGAGCACGGTGCCATCCCGGATAAAATCATCCAGGGTGTAGTGGCCCTTGTTCAGGGCATCCTTTGTAAAACCACCAGCGCCCAGAACAAAAAGAACCATGAAAACATATTTCATGCAATAGTAACGATAGGCATCGCTCTTTTGCTCTTTCTCAATGGTCATGGGCTACACTTTTTCGATCACCATTTCTTTGGTCTTCTTATTTATATACACCAGCAACACCCCGGCACCATCATAGATCACGCCACTTTTGCCGGCCTTGATTCCCTTGCTTATAACGGCAAACCTTTTATTCAACGCATCTACTGGTCCGTGGTTATCCAAGAATTGTGGTGCCGCACTTAAATCAGAACTCGTCAGGTACCCGTAAAAATAGTTGTAATCTGCCGTGTAGCCACTCCCACCGGGCATCATATGTCCCGGGGTAGAAATTGTACCTCCTGGTGTGGACATGGTTGACCCTGGCGACATCATCGATCCACCGCTATAGCGGGAGAACACCTTGCTCCCCACGATCAATCGATAATAAGTGTCAGAAGGTTCCACCAGGATGAAAGGCTGCCCATTATTGTTCAAGGCCCTCAATACCTTCGTTGCACGATCTGCTTCATTGCGGGGATCCGGCCATTCCGTTTCCAAACTTTCATTGCCTTGCATCAGGTCGGAGCTTTTAAAAGCAACCGGCGTTCCTTTAGGATAGTGAAGCAATTTTGTTTGTCCTCCTGTTTTAATGTCGTGAATAGAGAGTGCGATGGCCTGGTTGTCGAAACAGAAAACAAATAGTTGATCGTCCAACAAAAAGCTATTGTGCTTCATCTTCGCGGCATTGACTATAGTCGTGATGAAGCTTCCATTCTGCGGAGCTGGGGCAAATGCCGAGCCCGATTTTATCTCCCGCTTATCGCCATTTAACCACGGGATGGTTCGTATGTCAGCTTTGCCCGTATTCGTGTCGAGTGACATGACCGCCAGAGCTCCGGAGCTGTTGTCCTCTGGGCCATCAGAGATCAGGTAAATGATGTCGCCCCGGACATAGATCTTGTTGCCGCTCCGGCCGTTTTCGAAAGAAATAGCCTGTCCCCGGGGAACGAATTCAAAATCTTCTTTTCGCAGTATTTTCTCCAGCTTGTCGTTGCTGATGGGAAACATCATCACCTTGTCGGCATCCGTGCCATTGGTGGCAACGACCTTTAGTGCATCTTTCTTCTTATCCACGGCCACCCTATAAAACTTTCCATCTTGCGCAAAGCTGGCAATATAGTTTTCGCGGTCCAGGACGTTTTGCTGAAAGTACTCCCCTTTCTTTACAAACTGGAGTAGCTCGATGCGCGGCTCTCCCTGGGGCAGTTTGGTTTCGATGTAAAACTTAATATCCTCCGGTGTGGAGATCATTCCCGCAAACCGAAAGCGCACGCTCGAAACGCGATACTTGGTCACATGCTGCGTGGCCCGGTTCACCAACACAAATCTTGTGATCTCCGTATCCTCCTTCCCCCAAACAGCAATGTGCGTTTCATCGGTCATCCCTTCCATGTTGTCCAGGTAATTTTTCTCCATGGCAACCTGGATGGGATTTGATTGGCCATATACATTGCTGTTGACCACCACCATCGCGAAAATGGTGATCAGCAATAGATAAAACCCCGAATCAGAATAGATAAAGAAAGGGAAAGACGCGATCCGTGACAACGGTCGGGCAGAGTGTGTTTTCATCATAACAAGCCAAACGATTAGATAAAAGAATTAAAGCAACATCTAATATACAAATAACCTTGAGATTTCAAATGGTTACAACTGCCCTAATAACAGACAACACAAGGACAACGTCAGGTATAAAAGCACAAGCGGAAGGGTGATTATTTTTTTCACTACATGTCCTAACGCTGGGTCTATAACCGTGGGGATTCAAAGAATGTCGGGATTCCAACAAAAGTGCAAGTCTCCCATCCTACTGTTCAAATTTAATGCGATTTTGAAGCGATGCGATTTAGAGGATGTTCGGGAGACCCGGGGCAGGCCAGCATGGCCGCCCACAGGATTGCCCACGATCATTTTCTAAAATCTTCCTTTGCCTTGGCGGCCCATTCCTGTTTCACCTTTTCAAAATCCTGCAGGAAAGCTTTGTTCTGAAACAGCATATTCACAAACTGCCGGGCGAAGATCCTCGATGCTTCCGAATCGCTTGGGTAATGAACGCCCAAGATCTCGCGGGAGTGAGCCATGTCGTAGGCATCCTTCACGAATATGTCGGTGAATTCAGGCGCGAGTTCCTGATAGATATAGGCATTGATGTAGGAGTTTGCCGCATGGCCGCTGGGATAAGCCGCCCAATCCGTGTCCTGTAGATTTTTCAAATCATGGTCGATAACATAGGGGCGAATACGGGCGTATTTGAATTTGAGCGACCAGATGAAGTAGCTTGCATCGCGCCATACTTTAGCCATGAAATCGGCCGTGACGGGCAGGGTCTCGGGGTTGAACCATGAACCGATGGAGCGGCCAATGTGGAAGAGGTTCCGGCGATAGCGGGCATAGGAAGAATCGCCGGGTTGAATGCGATGGCTATAATAGACATCGGCCATGTAAAGACTCGCCCTGATGTCTTCTTTGGTCCTGTACTTTTGAAGAGCAAGCAGATAGTTTATCTCCGCCCGCGTTTGTTCGGAGCTGTTGGCCGGCGCATCCGGCAATTTGAAATCGTCGACCTTGACGCCGGTCAGGTATTGCGGCGTGAGGCTCATCCTTCTCTCCACCGTTTCGGGATCGGTTATGAATTTTTGTTTGTCGATGGGCTCTTGCAACGATTTGGCTTTGGGGTTGAATTGGAGCAACTGTTTGTAATGACCCCGAATGGGCGTTAACTCCCGGTGAATACCTTTTTGCGCTATGGCCATCGCCGGCAGCAGCACGAGCAAAAGAAATGAATAGACTGTTTTCATGTTTTCGTTTTTTGATAAGGAGACGGCGAGGTCATCAAAAAGACGCAAAAATATTCTGCGTCTTTTCCGGTCTGAGCGCGTCAATAATGGCGAGTGAGTTCACTCATCTTATCAAACTAAAACAAATAACGTATGGAAAATCAACTTGATCCTGGCGCTTGCTGTGGCGATGACTGCTGCGGTGGCCTGAACAGCGGATGCTGCTAAAAATGAAAAGAGGCTGCCCCTTTGGGACAGCCTCTTTTGTCATCCTACGCATATCAACAATGGCACGGCCCACGATTATCGCAAACCGTCACGTTACCATAAGCATCGAGCGTGATGGTATATTGCTCGTCCATTTTGCGCTTTAACATTTGTCGCGCGCGTTGAACGCGTGATTTGGCGCCGGAATAAGAAATGTTAAGCCTTTCGGCCAATTGCAGTTGTGAAAGATTGTCGTGTTCGGTGAGCTCAATGGCCTGGCGGTATTTGGCAGGAAGCGTCGACAACACCTCTTTCAAACACGAATAGACGCAATCGTTCAGATTGGTATGATCGCTTTCCCAATCCAGATCGAGCAGGGTGACGGATTTGTTTTGACTTCGGAAATAGTCGGTGATGGTGTTTCGCGTGATCTGATACATCCACGCTGTAATTTTCTCGGAATCGTTTAGCTGATCCATGCGGGTGTACATTTTCAAGAAAACATCTTGAAGAATGTCCTCGGCTACAGCTTTATCTCTCACCCTGCGGTGGATGAAGGCCTTTAACGCCGCTTGGGTTTCCGTCCAGAGGATCGTTGCCGGTGCTTTCATAGGATTTGTTTTTATAACAGCGTTGTCCATGATCAAACAGCTGTTTTATACAATCTTTTTCTAAACCAGAACGCCAGGTTCACCAGCAAGATCAATGCCGGCACTTCGATGAGCGGACCGATGACCCCGGCAAAAGCCTGCCCGGAATTGATCCCAAAAACGCCAACCGCTACGGCGATGGCCAGTTCAAAATTATTGCCCGTGGCCGTGAACGACACCGACGCGTTCTCCTCGTAGTTAGCGCCCAATCGCTTCGACAAAATAAAACTCAGCACGAAGATGATGATAAAATAAATCATCAGCGGTATAGCGATACGGACTACGTCCAACGGGATACCGACAATCATTTTGCCTTTGAAGCTGAACATGATGACGATGGTGAAAAGCAGGGCTATCAAGGTCAGTGGACTGATCTTAGGCACTACATGTTCTATATACCAGGTCTCCCCTTTTGTCTTTTTAAAAACGTAGCGCGTAAGAAAACCCGCTATGAACGGCACACCCAGGTAGAGAAACACACTCTCCGCGACGTCGCGCATGCTCACGTTCACCACCGAACCATCCACTCCAAAATAAGGTGGCAACACGGTAATGAACAACCATGCAAATGCGCTATAGAATAACACTTGGAAAATGCTATTGAGTGCTACCAGCCCGGCGGCATATTCTTTATCACCTTTGGCCAGGTCATTCCAAACCAACACCATGGCGATGCAACGGGCCAGGCCGATGAGGATGAGGCCCACCATATACTCTGGTTTGTCGCGCAGAAAAATAACGGCAAGCGTAAACATCAGCAAGGGACCGACGATCCAGTTCAACACCAGCGAAAGGCTGATCACCTTGACGTTGCTGAACACCTTGCCCAGGTGCTCGTACCTAACCTTGGCCAGTGGCGGGTACATCATCACGATAAGTCCCCCGGCGATGAGTACGTTCGTTGTGCCCACCTGGAAATGCGCCATGAGTTGCTCTACCGGAAGCAAGTTGCCCAATGCGACACCTACGGCCATCGCCAGAAAAATCCAGAACGTCAGATAGCGGTCCAGGAATCCGAGTTGCTTTTTGTTGCTCATGGCGTCGTGGTTATACTTTTATTCGCGAAAACGCATACAATATTTCGCGCCCGATCTCGTGGACCCTTTCGGCATACTTGACTGCTTCTTGAGGTGTTCCATCAAAGTTTTTCGGGTCGTCATATGTGAGCGCGATTCTTATTGTGGCGCCCAGCACCACGGGACAATTCTCGTCGGCGTGCGAGCACGTCATCACGGCCGCGAAGTCGTTGCTTTGGTTGAAAGGGTCGTCGTATTTTTTTGAGAAAGCCCGGATGGCGGGCACGCCGGGAGAAAATTTCACATCATAGACCGGGTTCTCGCCATTGGCAAATTTGCTGATCGAAAATCCGGCGTCCTGCATGGCCTTAACCGCCCTGGGATTAAATGCCGTAGCCTCTGTGCCACCGGAAAAACAAATCACATTCGGCACACCATAGGCATGTGCGGCGGT
>CBIHQM010000417.1:0-6332 GCA_966211885.1 uncultured Chryseolinea sp. | reverse complement strand
AGATATCAGCCCTATAAAAACGACCGCTCATTGCTGTTGCGTGATTCTATGTTATGTCAACAGGTATTCACAACCACGGCCGGCTCCCAGGTTGTAGCCTCACGCCTTGGGGGCGAGAGCATCAACAAGTTTCCGGCGCCAAAATATCCAGCGCTCAATCGTACTTTGGCAACAAAACATTTCGTGCTGTCCTTTCTCGCAGAGGACTCGGCCAGTGCCCAGGCGGTGGCCGTTGTCCTTGAAAATAATTACACGAGGGTGCTCGGTAGTTTTGGTATCGATGCCTTACCCGGACGGGTGCAGGTGGAGATCTATCCCGGCATCGAGAACTATCATTTTGCAATCGGACAACCCGGGGCAGCCGACAGTGATGTGGGTATGGCGGTGGATGATCAATCCTTTAAGATGGTTTCGCCCGGCTATCCCGGCCGCTATCACACGCGGGAGAGTCTTCTCAAAGCAGCGATCCACGAGTTTACCCATTGTGTGCACTATCGATTCATAACTAACTTGAGCGAGTCCGATCCTACCCGGTTCGAATCAACCGATGACGCAGCCTGGCTATTTGAAGCCATGGCCAGTTATGTGGCGCAGCAATCTTATTCTCCTAAAAAATTTGAATACCTACGCGCAGGGCAATACCCAACCCTGAAAGAGCTCAACGACGTAGACGGCAATGGCAAGATCTATGACATCGGTTTTCTGCTGGTTGAATTTATCGAAACGACATGGGAAGAAGAAGGTCTGCTAAACGTATTGGCCCAGAACGGCGATCTTCAAGCGGCCCTTGGCCTGGACGACCGCGAATTTGAAAAAAGGTTTTACAGCTATCTGAAGGATAATTTTTTAAAGGAATAGCCTGCAGCTTTCCCTCAGAAACCCCGTTGATGTCGTGCCACGTTGCCCGGGCACAACACCAACAAGTTTCTTTGAGATCTTATTTCATTGCCACTACTGGGCTCTTCGGATTGTAGCTGAAATTTATTTGCATCAACACGTATAGCATCTGGCCACCGGCTGCTTTTTCATTTTTGTACAGGAAATATATATCGTGAAAACCGGAGACAGGTTTCAGTTTCGCCATGGCGATCGTCGGTGCGGCAGGACCAGGGCCGGCGTTCGCGGCGGGAACAATGGCCGACGATTCGCCGATCACTTCACCGGTGGGACTGTCGATCCGTATTTCAATCGTGCCACCGACCATGCCATATTGCTTGGCGGCCGAGGTCACAAACGTCGCCATGTCCACGCCCGACAGGTCGAAGTGTTTGAATCCGATGTAGGCATTGTTCTTCTGACCGATCATCATCGTGAAGGGAACGCCAGGAAGTTTGAACTTTTGAATACCATCGTTGCTGTCGGCGCTGCCGGCATCGATGGTGGCGCTTCGGAGCATCAGCGTTTTTTCGGCGCGTGCCGGCGGCAAACCGTTGGCGCCCTTGTCGGAATACGATGCACGGATCAGGTATGTGCCTCCCGCCTGACCTTTTTCAAGCTTGGTGGTGTAGGTGCCCTTCGATGGCAGGGAGGTTTTTACTACCGGTGAACCGAGGCTCAGCACATAGCTCACCATTTCCGTGGCGTCAGCAAGCGAGATCTGCGGGTGGGCTGCCATGTTCACTTCGCCCCAAACACCGCCACCGCCGGCGATCACTTTCTTGGCGAGCCTGTCGGCAGCCTTCGGATCGTCTTTGTATTTCTTGGCCACATCCATGTACATAGGGCCAATCGATTTTTTATCGATCAAGTGACACGACTTGCAATCGCTCTTTTCCATCAGCGCTTTGCCCTTGATGAATTGCGCGTTGTCGTCGGCGTTCAGGTGTCCTTGCACGATCTGGGTTTTATCAAACCCTTCCGCCAGGTAGTCGATGTTGACGGAGACCTCGCCGGCGGCGATGCCGTTGTCCAGCGTGCCGTCTTCTTTGTCGCTCACCGTCACTTCGTAGTCAAACGATTGGTTGGGGAAGAAGAACGTCTGGTTGCCACGCGTGATGTTAAAAGTAACTTCCGGTGGTTCGTTGCCGGCTTGAATTTCCAGTTCGCGGCTGGTCTTCTCTCCTTTTCCGTCGTCCACTTCAAGCGAGGCTTTGTAGGCACCGGGTTTATCGAACGTAAAGTCCATGTCGGCCTCGTTCTTGGTAGCCAATTCTTTGCCGGCGCTGTCGCTGATCTTCCACGTATATTTCAACGCATCGTGATCATAATCTTTTGTTCCGGTCGACGTCAGCTTCACCGTCATGGGCACAGCACCCTGTGGTTTGTCTACCGCCATCTGCACCATCGGCGCGCGGTTGCCTCCGTTGTATTCGATCTTCACCAGGCGGGCATCGTCGTTGCCCTGGAACCAGGCGGTGCCATATTCCAGCATGTAGAGATCGCCTTCGGGGCCAAATTCCATATCCATGGGATTGCTAAAGCGATGACTGGGCATGAAGCGCTCCATCGAAACGTAGTTGCCTTCGTTGTCCATGGTCACGGCGATCACCCAGCCGCGCATCCATTCGTAGATAAAGAGTTTGCCTTCGTAATAGTCAGGGAAGGCTCTTTTAGCACCTTTGAAATCGGAAGAATAAAATACTGGGCCAGCCATCGCAGTCCGGCCGCCCTTACCAACCAACGGGAATTCTTTCGACTCGTCATAAGGATACCAGATAAACGCTTTCTGTGCGGGTGGCAACTCCGTTAGGCCGGTGTTGTTTGGAGAGTTGTTGATGGGTTTTTCGGGATTGAATTTCTCACCCACTTTCTTCGTAGCAAAGTCGCGCTCGTAGTAGGCTTGGTTGTCACCCACAAAATAGGGCCATCCAAAGAATCCGGGTTTGCGGGCCTGGTTGATTTCGTCGTAAGCTCTTGTTCCGCGACCGACAGAGTCTTGTCCTGCGTCCGGTCCCACATCACCCCAATACAGGAAGCCTGTATGCTTGTCGACGGAGATCCGATAGGGATTTCTTCCTCCCATCATGTAGATCTCGGGACGTGTTTTTTCCGTGCCTTTTGCAAAGAGGTTTCCTTCGGGGATGGTGTAGGTTCCGTCTGCTTCAGGATGGATGCGGACCACTTTGCCGCGAAGGTCGTTGGTATTGGCCGAACCCTTCTGGGCATCCCACGGGCTTCTTCCCGGACGTTCGTCAATGGGCGCATACGCGGTGTTGCGTGGACTCGTGTTGTCGCCGGTGGAAAGGAAAAGGTTTCCGTTGGCATCGAAGGCGATCGAGCCACCCGTGTGGCAGCATTGCTCGCGCTGTGTCTTCACTTCCAACACCACTTTCTTCGACGCTTCGTTGAGCTTGCCGTCTTGGAATTCGTAGCGCGTCAAAATGTTTTTCGCTTCGTCGCCGGCCGGGGAATAGTAGAGATAGATCCAATGGTTCTCGCTATACTTCGGGTCGATGGCCAGGCCCAACAAACCGTCTTCCGCTTCGGACTGTCCTCCATCTTTAAATCTATATTTTGTGCTGACGTCGATCTTTGTAACGAGCTTGGTCTTGTTCTCCGTGGGATCATAGAGTTTCACGTTGCCCCTTCTTTCCACAAAAAGCACCTGGCTGTTGGGAAGTACGGCGAGTTCTACAGGCTCTTCCAGTTTTTCGTCCAGCACAATTTTGGTGAACCGGTTTTCTTCGGGCACGCGTTTCGTTTTCACGAGTTTGTAGTCGAGCTCAACGGGTTTGTCGCCGCCCAGCACATATTGCAGACCGCCCCAGATGTGTCGCAGCACCAGCGGATCTTTAAAGCTTTCGTCGGTGTGGCCCATGGCGGTGTAGAAGGCACGGCCGCCGTCAAATTCATGATACCAGGCCATGGGGTGGTCGCCGTTGTTGGTGCCTCCCTCGTATGACTTTTCGTCGATCTTCACCAACACATGGATGTCCGGATTGATGTTCTTGAAATTGTAGAACTCATCGGTGCGCTGCCATTTGTCGGGAAGCGAATCGGACGCCGGATGTTTGTGGTCGACCGTCAGGAAATCGGCAGTTCGCACGTTCGGGTTGTTGGGGTGGCTGGTGAAGTAGGCGCCGGCCAGTTTGCCATACCACGGCCAATCGTATTCCGTGTCGGTGGCGGCGTGTATGCCCAGGTATCCGCCACCCGCCTGGATGAAGCGTTCAAAATCGTTTTGTTGTTCCTGGTTGAGCACATCGCCGGTGGTGCTCAGGAAGATCACGGCGTTGTAACGCTTCAGGTTCTCTTCATTGAAGTTCGCCGCATTCTCGGTGGTGTCTACGGCAATGTTGTGTTTTTTGGCCATCGCCTTTATGGCCTCAATTCCCGCGCCGATGGACTCGTGGCGGAATCCCGCAGTCTTGGTGAAGACCAAGATGCGGTCCTCGTGTTTGGGTTGGCTGCACGACAGCGCCAGAAACATCAGGAGGATGGTGACTAAGCTTGCATTTTTTCGGGTCATAGTGTAGGGAAGACTATTGTGTAACTTTGACACAATATATAGTTAATTCAGGAAATTGCAACGCGGATTTGGGTGGGCGGTGAATGTGGGATTTGAAGCTTCGGCGGGCAAGCAAGGAATCGCGAAAGCTAACTCAAGTTTTAAAAAGTAAACGAAAGGTATCGGGTAAAATACGCCAGATAAATCGTTACGCTGTCTTATATCTCCATCTCCAGCAACGCATAGCTTAGCGTCTTGCCGTGTGCATCCATTCGCAACGAGGTGGTGACACCGCCGCCGAGGGCATCATGACACACAAAGAGCAACGACGTTATGTTGGGAAGCTCATAACGGGCGATGTCGCCTTTTACAATTTCCTTTAAATGTTCCTTCACCCTTTCGGCGGTCACCTTTTCGCAGAGCAAGGGGTAATCTTTTTCGTGGTAGGCGATGAGCGACAGGGTGAGCGTGTTGCCCTTGTCCCCTGCCCTGCTGTGGGCGATGTCGTAGAGTTTCATGCCGTGAACAAGGTTACGTGGTGGGTCACTTTGTTTCGTGGGATCAAGGTGGAGACGATGCCCACCACATCCTGCACATATTTTCTCACACCGCCACCACCGCCCGGTCCATTGGTATACAAGGCTTCCACTTCCTCGCCAATGCGCGACGCTAGCGGAAGCGATGGCGCTTTGCCGGCAACGCGAAGCCGTACTTCATAGGGAATGTTGGCTTGATGAAGACGGCCGTCGTGCACGGAGTTTTGGCCGATGAGATCGATCCGCAATTCCGGAAACGCTTCCTTCAATCGCTCCCGCACAATTTCACCAGCCAGTTCTGCCCGCGCAACAGCGTTTGATCCTGCATAGGTGATCTCTCCCTCGCCCAGGTGAAAGGCCTGGTAGCCTACACTCACTTTGTAGGTATCCGGTTTCTGTTTTCCCTTGCCGCCGGCAACCTGCACGCGGTTGCCTCCCAGGTCCGTCAATTGCACAGAAGAAAAATCGGCGATGACATCGGGTGTAAAATATTCGTACGGGTTCACCACCTCGTACAACAATTGCTCCTTGGCTGTTTGCAAATTGATGATGCCACCGGTGTTGTCGACTTTGCCAATAATACCGTGCCCTTCCGGCCATACGTCCACGAACGGGTGGCCGAGCGCGGCCATGCCGGGAACGTCTTTCTTTCCGGGGTCCGCAAAATAGCCGCCGGTGATCTGCCCCGCGCATTCCATGAGATGACCCAACACGGTGCCTTTGCCCAACCGGTCGTAGTCATCCAATGACCACCCGAACTCCACGATCATCGGCGCAATGAACAGCGACGGATCGGCCACGCGGCCGGTGATGATCAGGTCGGCTTCTTGTTGGAGCGCCTCGATGATGCCCGGGGCGCCAAGGTATGCATTGGCCGACAGCAGCGGGCCGGAAGCCGTCAAGGGTCGGCCGGTTTCCATCGCTTTATCTTGGGGATCGATTTTATCCAGTACGTCATCGCCTGTAACGGCCGCTACTTTTACGTTTATCTTTTGCGCCGGGCGATCTCTATGATCTTTTGTGCAGCAGCCAGTGAGTTGGCGGCACCCATGTTGGTGATGAGCCTCACGTTGTTTTGAAGCAGGGGAACGAGCAGCGACTCGATCCTTCTTTCCAACAGCGGGTCATAGCCCAGCGACGGATCCTGCCGTTTTATTTTTTTTGCAAGCGCAATTGTGCGTTCGGCCAGGCATTCCAACACCAGGTAGTCCAGCCCGCCGCGTTCAACCAAAACCAGCGAGGGGTCGAGCCGGTCGCCGGAGAATCCTGCGCCACATCCGATCCTGATCTTCTCTTTCATAGATGTATCGATCCGGTTAACAACGCCACCAGGGTCATCACCAGCGTGGTGCCCATGGCCCATTTGAAAACAAATTTCTGATGATCACCCAGGTCCACTTCGCAGAGGC
>CBIHQM010000416.1:0-6369 GCA_966211885.1 uncultured Chryseolinea sp. | reverse complement strand
TATCATCAGGGTATGGGGTTGGCTTCAAAAGGTATTGTCGGCAAGGAGTTTGAACATGGCGATGTGGCTTTCTTTGACTTAAAAAACGGGATGGTCCTTGCCCTGTATACCCGGGATAATTTGGCCTGGGATGCCCAGGTGGAAAGGGGCAACTCCTCATCAACCGAATTTTCAATTGGCTATACCACCCGCAACGAAGCCGAAGTGGATAGCATCATGACCCAGGCAAAGAAAGCGGGTGCCACCATTGTAAAACATGCTCAAAAAACTTTTTGGGGAGGTTATGCCGGCTATTTTCAAGACCCCGACGGGCATCTTTGGGAAATTGCATTTAATCAGAATTTGATTCCGAAAGAATAGCGTTTGGATTGCCCCAGGTTAGCGCAAGTCTTCCACTACGCGAAGCTCTCCGAAATACGCCTTGCTGGCAAATGGCTCGATGCCCGTGGCTTTGGCGTGGGGCGGCTCATTCATGTGCGGCCGTTGAACAATATCATCGTCATCACGTTGGTGGAAGGACCTTTGCCGGATAAAGCGGTGACGCCCCGAACGAACATCGTGCGGTAGCGCGCTCAATCCTTTGATGAAAGACAGTGTAATTAATTTTTAATTTGGAGAGACTTGATATCAGGGGTGAACGAGCATTTTCCCGGGTGTCAAATCTGCCAAAACGATATTGGAAAATGGATTGCCGCTGGGTGATAAGCATCATCCTTTCAGTTTTTGCGTATATCCATACCGATTCGATTTTTTTTCTAATGATAAATATTTTTACAGTAGCCAAACCGTTTGAAAATTGATTAAATCGTGTAATATTTGGTATGATAAAGACCTACAGTAAAATCAGGGGTAAAAAGAAAGCGAGACAGATCAAGGCGATACTGGAAAATGAATATAAAAGTAAAAATTAAAAGGACTCTGCTATGCCGGGATTACAAAATGGTAAAAACGGCATTCGCGCTCATCCTTTTGTGCCTGTGGAGTTGTACTCAATCCATGGCACAGGCAGATTTAAAAAATAGGTGGATCTCGTATTCAGTAACATTGAGAAATCGCGAAATGAAGATAAATGATGAATGGGTAAAGACAACGATCACATTTAAAGGGAATCATAAGTATGTTAAGCTATTCTATTCGTTTGAAAACCCATCGGACTCGGGAAGAGTCAACTTTGCATATGATATGACGAGCAAAGAAACAACAATCATAGACGAGAACGGTGAAACTTTAAAACGGGTAAAAGTTAAGGAAAGAGGTGTGTATAGAATTGAGGGAGACAAGATACTGTTTGTTACAGGACACCAACAGCGTAGAGCCCAATATCAATTGCTGGACGACGATTTGCTATTGAAGTGGATAGACGTGGCGACTGAAGGCGAGGATGTGGTGATCAAGTATAAGCGACGGTAGGCGGCCATGATAGCCATCGGTCACAAAACTGCAAAAGTGTGTTTGCTATTTTTGATATGCTCGTGGGCCAACGCGAAATTAATGGCGCAGGAAAATCTGACAGGTAGGTGGATTTTATATTCGACGATTCTTGAAGGTATCGAAACGAGAATCGAGGTTAAGCGAGAAATTATCATCATCACATTTAAAAAAGGTCAAAAATATTCAATGAGCTTTTATAAGCCTAAAAAGGGTAGGTTAGGAGTTTATTACGTGATCGATAGTAAGGGTCCCGAGATATTGAAAACCGTTGATAAAAACGGCAAAATTCTAAAACAAAGAAAAATAAAACACAAGGGTGTTTATCGAATAGACAAAGAAGAGATCGTGTTTACTTCACGACATAAGGAGAGTAGGGTTTGGCATCAGTTGCAAAATAACGACCTGCTGGTGAAATGGCAAGAAGCCGTTAAGCAAGGCAATGAAATTGAATTCAAATTCAAAAAACACTAGTCTCCGCAAATCGGGAGTTGCGAAATTTTCACGAATACCCTCGCAAGTTAATGTTTACGGCAAAAGAGAGGGGCGAAGCATGAATGGTAATGCTTATTTCTGATATCGTTGGCAATTCTTTCTTAGCAAGGCGAAATACAAGAACCAAAAGAAACTGGAGGAAGAGTTAAAGGAGAAATCAAAAAAAAGTAGTAAACGACCTGATTGTAAAAAATCAGGCCAGCGAAGATGCGTCGTTAAAAAAAATGCGCTTGAATGTTCCCCGAGAAGATGAAGTTCAGCGCGAACAGTTTCGGTCTCCCCCAAAAATGAACTGGGTATGCCGTTTGAGTCTAACCTGGCAATAACGGTCTTATCCGGATAGGCCGCGGCACTGCCGTTGTCTTTGACAGTGAGACGGAATTATAGGTGCCAGTTACCAGGCCGCTAGTGGCCTTGTAGTTGGTAAACGCCCGGCACAAGCACGCGGTACGCCGATAACAATGTGCCGTAAAAATCTGTGAAGGGCAGAGGAATACAGAAGGGGTCATACGAGATCCCCTTGCCCTTTAGCGGCGAAGCCGGGCGGAGTTTGAAACCCTCGATGGCCGGGAGTGCATGGGGATCGGTTGTGGTTGTAGAAAATGGTGCGATGAGCAACGGATCGACTTGTAAACCCACCAGGTTCTGGTTGAGCGTTTCCGAACCCGTTGCCACCGACCATGCTTTAAGATTGTTGTATCCTCTAAAGGTTATGGCTTCGCTTCCCGATTTCCACCACACGTTGCCGGCAAATTTTTCACCCGATGCGGGGCCGTGAAGGATGTCGCCCGTGCCGATAAAGATGTTGTTGACAAACAGCAGATTTTGATTCTTACTGCTGGGCTCGAACGAAACAGCCGGTGCGTGCCTGGCATAGACCAGGTTGTTGTAGATGAACGCGTTTGACAATTGGGTGCTGTCCGGCGAACCATTCCATACAAAAATTCCACCCGAGCCCGCCGTCGACGTAGCATCATCGATGCTCACACAGTAGCGCACGATGTTGTTGCTCCAATCGGTGGCACCCTCATATTGGAACAATCCATAGCCCGCACCTTCGTTTTGGTACGACAGGCAATACGTAACCTAACGAGTGTTAAGATCCTGGAAATTCGAGATAAAATTGGAGACTAAATGCCCCTGAAGTGAGCTATGGGCTACCGTGACCGAAGTGCCATCAAACGCTGGGCTCCCCATCAGCACAATGGGGAGCAAACTCACCTTTTATGATCGGGGAGGGAAAGTTGCCATGGGACGTGGAAAATAAATAAGGCTTTAAAAAATAGTAACTAAGGCTTTGACATAAGGTCCGCCTTGCCGGTCGCTACATCGACCGGCACCGAGACATGCTCAAGCACGATCAGCCAGTGGCCTTCGATCTTGCGATAGCCGTCGGTGACGCGTACGGTCCGGTCGATGGGGTGGCCTTTTGTGTCGATGCCGGTAACGTGCTGGATGCTGTGGCTGAACGCGACGGTTCCGTCGACGGTGATGGACAGATCGTTGATCGCGATTTTTGATGTGCCCCTAAAGTGCGAGAAGAAGCTCACCCAAGCTTTGCGATAAGCCTCTGCGCCCTGATGCTGTCGTGGTGGCACGACATCGAAAACGATGAGACTGCTGTCGGGTATATAATTCTTCATCATCGCGTCCACATTCCCCGCATTGAAGGCCGTCACAAATTTGTCTTCAAGCGCCCGGATCGCCGCCTCTTCAGCGGATACATTCGTTGTGGTCATAGGGTTAGCTTCAAAGTCTTAGGCTTAACACCAAAGCGCAGGATTTGTTGACAGTTCGCAGCCATTCATCTCCTGCTATCCATAAAAAAAATATCGCGAAAGCCGTTGACGACTTTCGCGAAATCTCATTTTATTGACCACTCCAATCCAGGGACAGGGAACGCGCTATCGTTGCACGATCGCCGTCTTGCCCGTGTCGATCCGCTTGCCATTCTGGAGAACGTGGTAGATATACAATTCACCGGGTGTGAAGATCTCCGCATACATCGTCTGGTTCCACTTGCCCTGGTAGATGCGACGACCGGTGCCGTCGAAGATCATAACCGCGTAGTCGTAGCCACCGGGGTAATGGTTGTCCAGGAACACAAAGTCATTTTCCGCAGGCGCGGTGACGGTCGTCGTCGAGTCAACCACGGTATCGTCCGTCGGCGGCGCTGGGGGCGCGAGGTCTACGTCGGCCGCGCGAGCGACCGTGATGCCCTTGGCACTGAGTGTTTGTTCTTGTGTCAGGTCAATGACCACCACCCAGCCCACGTAGCCGAAGTTCATCGTGCCGCTGGCCATCTTGCGTGCGCTGATGCCGATCTCGCCGCTGGCATTTGGAGTAAGGGCGGCATATTCCACTTGCAACGTGGCATTATTGGTAACGTTCAAAGTCTTCACGACACCGCCTACACGGTATTCGAACGTGCCATATTGGTCGGACGTGCCATTACCGGTAGCACGCGAAGCGCCCATCCGGATGGTGTACTGGTGTGCAGGATTGAGCCGGGTCAGTTTCAGGTTGTCGCCTTGCAGCACACCGTTGACGGTCGTGCCATACGCAGCTTTGTAGTTGAACCAGTTGTTCTGTACCACGGCAGCCGGTTGAACCGTGCCGTTGGTCACCCCACCGGCAAATGAACTGGTCGCCGCGCCGTAGATGGCAGGGGGCCACTGGCCGGTAGCCACGCTGCTCACCGTGATGTTGGTTGCCGGATCGGTTGCCGTGATCACGCTGGCGTGAGGTGCACCGGCCACGCTGATCCAGCCGCTAATGCTGGCCGCCGCAGGCCGGAAGCTGAAACGCGTGATGGCACCTTCGGAAACGCTCACCGCAGCATCGGCGCTGGCCGCAGCACCCGCGTTATCTTTCACGGTTAAACGGAAAACATAAGAACCTGTCGCCATGCCGCTGGCCACCGCTGTGGGAGATGTCGGATTGGAAAGGGTGCATGTCCCGCCGGAAATCTTGGACCACGTGTAGGAAGTAATGGTACCGTCCTTATCGGAAGCACTTCCCACCAGATATAGGTAATTGGTGGGTAGCACCAGATTTTTAGCACCGCCTGCATTCACTGTCGGTGCTGCGTTGGTGCCGCCTATCAAAACAATCACGGTCTTATCCGCATAGGCCGTGGCACCGCCATTGTCTTTTACGGTGAGACGGAATACATAGGTGCCGGTTACCAGGCCGCTAAGACTCAGTGTAGCCGAGGTGGCGTTGGTCAGCGTAGCCGTTCCGCCGGATACTTTTGTCCACGTGTAGCTGGCTATCGTACCGTCCGTGTCCGAGGCGGTACCGGTAAGGGTCGTTGTAGCCGTCGTGATGTTTAGCGTTGCGCCTACACTTACCGTTGGCGCTTTGTTTGTGCCAACCGTCACGGTCACATCGTCGCTGGCCGTGGCGCCTGAGTTGTCTTTCACGGTCAGGCGGAAGATGTAGGTGCCGGCTACGAGGCCGGTCGCGCTCAAGGTGGCGGTGGTGGCGTTAGCCAATGCCGCGGCAGTGCCTGATACCTGTGTCCAGGTGTAGCTGCTGATGGAGCCGTCCGGATCGGAAGCCGTGCCCGTAAGGGCAACCGACGCAGTGGGCAGGGTCACGGTTTTATCCGAACCTGCATTCACCACCGGAGACTGATTCGATGCTCCTCCAAATTCAAAGGCGCCCTGGTCGAATGCCCCGATGCGCAACTTGCCGTCCTTGTCAACGGATATGCCATAGGAAAGCAAGTCTATACCCGCATTGATGGCCGGTGAGCCCGTCACCAGGTGAAAGTCCAGGGCGGCCGCATTGACAAATTTCACGGCGGCGATGTTGTTTGTCTTCAGGGTATTGGATTCCACCGTGGCCGCCTGTGCCTTGGGAGCAGTGTATTTGATGTAGGTGTAACCGCTGGCCTGATTGGTCACAAAGATGTTGTTGGCGATGCGCGACGTCGGGCCTTCGCTATACATGAGGATATCGAATTGCGAGCAGTTCACCATGGTGTTGTTCATCACCATGAAACCGGTTGGAGCATAATTGCCGGCATAGTCGATCAAAGAGAAACCTCCCATCAAGGCGTTGCGGATAATGTTGTTGAAATAGACCGTACCCCCTCCTGAATCCCAGACGCCATAACCGTTGCCGGTATCGATGACGTTGCTGTATACTTTTGCCTGTGTGGTACCGCCGCCGGCCTGGAAACCATTGTCTTGTCCATAACCACTATGCATGCCGAAATTGGTCACGGAGTTGTGGTGCACCTCGCAGCCCGAAATGGCCGACCCAACCTGGATGCCTTCGTTACCGGTGTTTTGTACTGTATTGTTATAGACCTTCACGTTCACCACATCGTGCTCTTTCACGGTGACGCTGGCGCCGTTACAAGTCATGCCCACGCCCGTGTCGTAGTGTGAATTCCCTATGTAAAATCCTTCGCATCCCGTATTGCTGATTAAATTG
>CBIHQM010000415.1:0-6408 GCA_966211885.1 uncultured Chryseolinea sp. | reverse complement strand
CGCCTGCAAGAAAATCTCTTCCTGCACCAGCACGATCCCTTTGTCGGTCGAGGCCCAGATGTCGCCTTCACTGCTGGCGTAGCAACTGTTTATTCCCTTGAAGCTATAATCCAGCACCTGCAGGTCGAAGTAGTTGCTGTGCGACAGGCGGTAAAGCTCCTGGTCGTATGTGCAGACCCATAGGGCGTCCTCGGTGGCCATTAAATACGATGCGTTCGGAATAGGGAGGGCCTTCTTGACGGTCTTAATGTGAAGATCTTCCATCTCCGCTTCAAACAACCCGCTGCCACTGGCCACCAGCAGTTTGCCGTTGAAAAACAAAACGTGATTGACGTTGCGGGGCAACGTGCCGGGTACGGGCACAAAATCGCGCAGCAAATCGTCGTACCGAAAAACATTGCCCTGGTAGGAGATGGCGTAGAGGTTATCGTGCGGGTCTTCAAAAAAACTGAACGAGCGAATAAAGATGGGCGACCGGTTGGCCTCCCCGAAATTGAAACGTTTGATGGACTTCCCATCATAGCGCAGCACCGATTCTGGCTCACCCAACCAGATGATGCCGCTGCGATCTTCATAGATCGATTTTGGAGAACTCACAGTTGAATCTGTCGGCATGCGCGAGCCCGGAATGAGGGTCTTGAACAGTACAGTGTCGATCTTGTTTTGGATCTCCACCACATCCAGGTCGCCAATGACCAGCAATCGCCCGGTGCGGGTTTTCAAAAAGCTTTTGATGTACTGACTGCGGAAAGCGTGCTTGTAAGTGGTGAACGAAAGACCATCGTATTTCACCAGGCCATCGTCGGTAGCCATCCAAAGGAAGTTGAGGGAGTCTTCGGCCACGGCTTTGGTCACATCGCTGGGCAGGCCTTGTTCCACGCGGTAGAGTCGAAAACGGTATTCCTGGGCGGTCAGGCCTGAAAAAATCAACACAAACAGGGCCAAAATGCCGAAACGCATGGTTCAGGTAAGGAATACATGACCAGTATAGAAGTTTTTCCCTGAATTTCAAAGGTTTGTAAATACACTCCAGCCCAATCCATGACTCGAAAAGTCGGTTAACTTTGCGGCCACATATTCGCGATATGATCTTTCAGAAAAAGCACCTTAGCGACAGCACCTTAAAAGGTCTTTACCAAGCCCTGCTCCGTCCCCGACTCATCGAAGAAAAAATGCTGATCCTGCTGCGGCAGAACCGCATCAGTAAGTGGTTCAGCGGCATCGGCCAGGAAGCCATTGCCGTGGGCATCACGCAAGCCCTGGACAAAGATGAATACATCCTGCCCATGCACCGCAACCTCGGTGTTTTTACGGGGCGCGAAATGCCTTTCGAGCGACTGTTTGCCCAATGGCAAGGCACTCCGATGGGCTATACCAAAGGCCGTGACCGCTCCTTCCATTTCGGAACAAACGAGCACCACATCGTGGGCATGATCTCGCATCTCGGTCCTCAAAATGGCGTGGCCGATGGCATTGCCCTGGCCTCCAAACTGAAAGCAGAAAACAAAGTCACGGTCGTGTTCAATGGCGACGGGGGCACCAGCGAAGGCGACTTCCACGAGGCGGTGAATGTGGCTGCCGTGTGGGATCTTCCCGTGATCTTCGTCATCGAAAACAACGGCTACGGACTGTCCACCCCAAGCCAGGAGCAATTCCGCTGCGAGAGCTTTGCCGACAAAGGCATCGGCTACGGCATTGACGCGCTCAGCATCGATGGCAACAATATTCTTGAAGTATACGACACCGTGAGATTGCTGGCAGAAAACATGCGCCAACAACCCCGCCCCGTTTTGCTGGAGTGCCGTACGTTCCGCATGCGCGGACACGAAGAAGCGTCGGGAACGAAATACGTGCCCAAAGACCTCATGGACGAGTGGGCGAAGAAAGATCCGGTAGACAACTACGAACAATATTTGCTAAAAGAGGGCATCATCGACCAGGCCTATGCGGACGATCTTCGCCAGATCATAAAAAGAGAAATTGAAGATGGCCTGGCCATTGCTTTCGAGGAGAAACATCCTGTGGCCGACACGGCGATGGAGATGATGGATGTATATGCGCCCTTTCAACAAGAGGTCGTGGAACCGGCATCGGAACAAAAATCAGAGAAGCGATTCATCGATGCCATCAGCGACGGACTCCGGCAAAGCATGGAGCGCTACGACAACCTGGTGCTCATGGGTCAGGACATCGCCGAATATGGAGGCGTGTTCAAGATCACGGAAGGATTCGTGGAAAAATTCGGAAAACCACGGGTGCGCAACACACCCATTTGTGAATCGGCTATTGCCGGTGCGGGCTTAGGACTGTCCATCAAAGGCATGAAGTCCATGGTGGAAATGCAGTTTGCCGACTTCGTGACGGAAGCCTTTAACCAAATCGTCAACAACCTCGCTAAAGCCTATTGGCGCTGGGGCCAGAACGCCGATGTGGTGGTGCGCATGCCCACCGGTGCCGGCACAGCCGCGGGCCCGTTTCATTCGCAAAGCAACGAAGCCTGGTTCTTTCACACACCCGGTCTCAAGATCGTTTATCCCTCCGACCCCTACGATGCCAAGGGATTGCTGTGCGCTGCCATTGAAGATCCGAACCCCGTCATGTACTTTGAGCACAAACTGCTCTACCGCTCCATCAAAGACATCATTCCCGACGACTACTATACCGTGGAGATCGGCAAGGCCAAACGCATCCTCGAAGGAACGGACCTATCGATCATCACCTACGGCATGGGCGTTCATTGGACGCGCGAAATAGCCGCAGAACTCAGCAATGTTTCCATCGACCTTATCGACCTGCGTACGCTTCTGCCATGGGACAAAGACATGGTTGCCGAAAGTGTGAAGAAGACCAACCGCGTGCTCATCCTGCATGAGGATACGTTGACGGGCGGCATTGGCGCCGAGATCAGCGCCTGGATAAACGAGCATTGCTTTTCATCCCTCGATGCGCCTGTGAAACGTGTGGCCTCGCTTGACACGGCCATACCTTTTGCCCCGACCCTGGAGCAGAATTTTCTGCCCAAAGGCCGGTTGAAAAACGCCATTGAAGAGCTGCTAAAATTTTAATGCCGGCAATCGAAAAGAAAAGGGGTTCGGCTGGCGTTTTCATACCCCGGGCCGGGCCCTGGGAAGCAATCATAAATTTTCCTTAACTTGGCCTGTTTCTGACACCATTTTTTGAACGCCATCGCGCACCATACTCCTGTCCGATCTTCAACCTGGAAATTCCTGGTCCTGGGCATCCTTCTGATGTTTTTGGCAGCTCCCTCATTTGGTCAAAATTCGAAGGGCGACCGGCCAAGCCGGGAGAGCCGTTTCAGCACGCCCTTTCGCAAATCTGGAGGCGGCGGGCCGGGTAGAAAAGCAAGAAATAAGAAACGTATTAAGTCCAGTGAGCGATCCTCGGCCAGTAACGCGCGTGCATACGTGCCGCATCGCAGGGCATCGGGCACAGACCGTCCTGGCAAGCCGATCCGGCCCAGCTTCGCGCCCAAGCCCAAGAAGGGAGGGGGTCAAAAAGCGTGGCGCGGTGATATTACGGGGCGACGCATTCGCAACCGCGAATCGGCCGGCAGCTCGCGCAACGTCTATCCGCAATACGGAAGATATTCACACAATCCCTCTACTCGTCCAAGATCCGCGGAAAAGGCCGTGTCGAACCGGGGCACCCTGGCGAAGTTGAAAAAAATTCAAGGTCCGGTTCCGAAGGAAGGAGGCCCTAAACCCCGGATCGTGCCGCAGTCCGGCTCGCGGGCGTTCATGGCGCGTAAAAGCATAAACGTCTACGCCAACTTCCCCCGACCCAAGCGAAGACCTGAGCAAGCCACTACACGAGACCTGGCCGGAAAACCACTGCGTAAAAGAAGTCCTCAAACGTCCAGCGGTCGTGTGATCGCACCAACGTTCCATCCCTATGCGGGCCGAAAGTCGCGTCTGGGCGACAGGGCCTATAAAGGGCCTGCCGCCGGTGGCCATCGCACCACCATGCGCCGCGGCGAAAATTCATGGACCGGCGATGTAGCCGGCCGCAGGGTGAGAGGAAGAAATTTTACCAGCAAAAGAAGAGTTGAGGGCCTGCCCATTTTATCAAAAAAGCCGCGGTCGATTTCCGGTGCTGTCTATGGCAAAGCGCGCGGCTACCAGCCAAAAACAAGACCAAGGGAAAGCCAGGTAGGAATACCCGTGCCACCCAAAGGACCAGGAAGGAGCGACGAGAGCATACGTCGCTATGAAAACCGGACCCGCGGAAGGAAGACCTTTGGTGGTGGAGGCTCTGTCAGCGGCGGATGGAACAACAATGGCCAACCTTTAATGTCGCGCAGACCAACAAAACAAGGTGCCGGTGTGGCCCGCTTTCAAGGAAATATCAAAGGCCATCGCCCCGACAAAGGGGGTGGCAGCGTGAGCGGCCGGTTGTGGAACAATCAGGGCCGTCCCCTCGACGGAACGGCTCCCAAGACCAATGGCAAGGAGGCCCTCTTCTCCGGGAATGTCAGGGCGCGTCGCCCGGAAAAAGGCGGGGGCAGTGTGAGTGGGAAGTTGTGGAACAATAAAGAACACCCCATCATTGTGAGGCATCCAAAAAACGGTGGCAGGGAGGCTCTTTTTCAAGGGAATATTCGCGGCCACCGGCCTGAAAAAGGTGGCGGCAGTGTGAGTGGAAAATTGTGGAATAACAACGAAGAGCCTATCGTCTCCAAGCTGCCCCTCAACGACGACACCCAGGGTCTTCAGGTTAAAGTGAAGCGCCGCCCTTATGTCAAGAACAAGAACTCCGCTGATGAGGCCTTATTAAAACTCAAGCCGACCGACGCCACTTTCCAGGCCGGTGAGCTGCAGGTGAAAGTGAAGCAACGCGAATACGGTAAAAAGCCGCACGCAGCAGAGGGCGCCATGCCCGGCATAAAACCAACCAAAGCGACGGTGAAAGCCAGCGAGTATGCCCGAAGCATGAAGCGCAACTGGGACTACGTTCGCAACCCGAGTAGCTCGGAAGATGCCCTGAAAACCCGCGAGCCTGGCAAAGCATTCGCGCGCGCGTCGGCCTACCAGGGCAACATCAAAATGCAAAAATTCAAACTCTTTGCGAAAAACAAAGAACTTCATCCCGACACCAAGTTTATCAAGCTCAACAAGAACAACGTAGACGACGAAAGGGATATGCTCACGAACTTTAAGCTATGGTGGGCGCGTTTATTCAAAAAACAAGATACACAGCCTGACCACTTGAAGGAAAAGGGCAGAAAGCCCCGGTATGACAAAGGTGAAGCGGGAATGTGGAACGACTAAAAGCTATGAAGTGGAGTGAGTTGAATTCTCCTCAACAGGTAGATCAAATCCTGGAGGAATCCAAAGAAAAGTCCGTGCTCATCTTTAAGCACAGCACGCGTTGTTCCGTGAGTCGCATGGCGCTCGACCGCCTGGAGCGCAACTGGAACGAATCGGAAATGGGCCACCTCAAACCCTATTTCCTGGACCTGATCAACAACCGTGATATTTCCAACCGCATTGCCGACCAATTCCAGGTGGAGCATGAATCGCCCCAGGTGCTGATCATTGAAAAAGGCGCATCCGTCTACGACCAGTCACACATGGGCATCGACTACCGCGCCATCCGCGACGCGCTTAAAAATTGAACGTGACCGTTTGCTTGACGTTCTCCGACAGGCTCAAGGCCACGGGGCAGGTGAGTGCGGCACGCCGCAGCTTTTCCTTTTGAACATCGGTGGCCACGAGGTTGTCGTGGGTGAAGGTGATCTGGACTTCGAGAATTCGGCGGGGAGAGGGGTGCATGATCTTAACGATCTCCGAACGCAGCCCGGCGAGGTCGATATTCTCGCGTTGGGCCAGAATCCCCATTAGGGTCATCATACAGCTGTTCAGGGAGGCACAGGTGAGGTCGGTAGGGCTAAAAGCCTCCCCCTTGCCATTATTATCGGGGGGCGCATCCGTTATCACCACATTGCCCGACTTAAGATGGGTGACTTCTGTTCTTAAATCGCCCTTGTAATACCCGGTCATGGAAACCATAAAGAATAACTTAGAGTTTAGTGTTTGCGTTAGGTAATTTTAACCCTAAATTTATCGTAAAGATTTCAGACAGATGCGGCGGCGTGAAAAGTTTTCTCTCCTTACCTTTTTCCTGGTGTTGATCGTTGCGGGGACCTACGGCCAAACACAAGACAGCTATGAATACGGTTCGGAATTCACCTGGGGTATTAACAAAAATACGTCGGGAGGATTGATCGGTGGTCTGGTGTTCAAAAAAGCCCGCAAGCTCAATGACCGCGTTCTGGAAACTTTCGGTCTGGAGCTGATGAACGTGAAACATCCCCAGGAAAGAAGAACCAATTCCATTCAAACCGGTAATCTCTTCATCTACGGCAAATCGAATTATCTCTATGCCATC
>CBIHQM010000414.1:0-6410 GCA_966211885.1 uncultured Chryseolinea sp. | reverse complement strand
TGAAGGCCTCCATAAACGTCTGGCTGGCCACACCTTCGATTTCAGCGATGGTGTTGAACAACGACTCCTTCGCTTTCAGGAGATCGGTTTTTTGCGTGATGATAAAGTCATTGCGCTGTTTGATCTCCGTGTAAGCTTCCATGGCCATCGGGTTGATAGGACCCATGTTGTCGAGCCGGTCGCGGATTTTTTGAACGTCGTGGCGGATCTTGTCTTCGTCGGCTTTCGAATAGTCTTCCGACTCCTCGGCTGCAGTGTGCCCCACAACAGCATCCAGGTCGATGTTGAACTCCACGGAAAGGCGTTCCTTCACCGAGTTCAGTTGCATCTTGCTTTCGTTCAATTGGGTTTGCAGTTCCATCAACGTCGTGTCGATGCTCTGGCGCTGGTGCTGCACTTCGCGAAGTTGTTTGTCAACCTGGTCGATATAGCCGCGCGACTCGTAATATTCCTTCTCCGCCTCGCTCAAGCCCTTCTCCATGCCTTCTTTCTCTTCGTACATGCCGAGGAGTTCGTCGTCGTTGGATTGGGTGGTCTCGATGATGCGTTTCACTTCGTCTTCATTCTTCTTCAGCTCCTCCGCATTCACATCGATGCGCTGGCTGCTTTGGTCCATCGACTCCTGCTTGAAGCGCGTTTCCTGCTCGATGCTTTTCACGCGGTTCTCCTGCTGGTGATAGAAGATGTTCTGCTCGTTATAGGCAGCCGATTTCTGGCTCAGTACCTCGCTGTTCGAGGCCAGGTTGTTGGTGATGGACACCAGTTTGTTTTCCTGTTCCTCCAGGTCGTGGAGTGCGCGTTGTGCGCGAGGCTTCAGGTCGTCCAATTCGCGCAAGAGCGTGTCGATCTTTTCCAGGATGTCTTCGCGGCGCAGGTCGGCGCTGTTCAGCATTTGTGCGAACTGCTCGCGCTTGGTGCGCAGGGAAACAAACTCGTCGTTCACCTGGCGGATGCTGCGTTGCACCTCGTCGATCTGCTGGCGGATCTTGTTGTTGCGCAGCTTCTCGAGGTCGGCTTGTTTTTCCAGCAGGCTCGAGCGGATGTCGTCGAGCTTGGTAGTCAATTCCTTGATCTCCTTCTCGAGCTTCTCCATGTTCTTGGCACGACCGATCTTCTTGCCTTCAAACAAGCCTACGGAACCGCCGGAGATACTGAACTTGCGTTTGGTGAGTTTGCCGTTCTTGGTAATGAACGTGTTCTCGTCGGTGGACGGAATATTTTTGGTATCGCCTTCGTAGATGTACACCTTGTCCAGGATGTACGCCATCAGCTTTTTGTACTTCTGATCGTATTCGATGATCTCCGTGGCCGGGAACGCGTTGTCGTAAATGCGTCCCGTAGTGGATTCAAATTTGTCGAACGCATCCAGGATGAAAAAGTGCGCCTTGCCCTTGGCCGCATCGCTCAGGATGTTAATGGCCTCATAGGCTTCCGACTCGTGTTCAACGATGTAGTAGTTCAGGTAAGGCTCCAGGTAATTCTCGATCGCCACACGGTACTCTTCCGAGGTGGTGAGGATGTCGGAGAGGAGGGGAGCGTTCTTGCCTACTTTCTTTTTCAGGAACTTGATCGCCTCGGGGAAACCTTCGAGGTTTTCCACCAGCGATTTGGTGAGGTTGTATTCGTTCTGGCGCGCGTCGAGTTTGCGGCCGGTCACGTTCATTTCCTCGCGGATCATGTCGATCGTTTTTTCGATCAGCACCATGCGCTCCTGAACTTCTTCTTCTTCCTTCTTCAGGTTCTCCTGCTCGTTGTTCTTCACGTTCAGTTCTTCCTGCAGGATCTTCAATTTGTTCTCGAACTCCACCAGGCTGGCACTTTGTTGGCTGGTGTCGGTCGCGGTTTTTTCAAGCTCCTGTTTGAGGGAAGAGACCTGTATTTCGCGGATCTCGACATCTTTGTTGATCTGGAAGCTTTCTTCCTGGCGCTCGCGTTGCACGCGGCGGATCGAGTCGGATTGCTGTTGCAATTCCGTGGTGATGTTCTTTTGATTTTCGTAATCGGCCTTCAGCGATTCCAGTTTGTGGCTGATCTCTTCGAAGATGTCTTCGGCCGACTTCTTCTCCGTTTCCAGGCTTTGGATGCTGAAGCGGGCGCGCTCGTTGCTTTTGCGATCCTGGTCGATCTGCTCGCGCAAACCGGCGGCACGGTCGTTCAGGTATTTTAGCCGCTCGTTTTTGATCTGCTTCTCGCTTTCGTACTGGCGGATCTTGGCCACGAACTCATTGATGGCCTTCTGACGGGACGAAAGGGTCTTCTCTTTCAGGATCAATTCTGCCTTTGCCTTTTCGATCACGGCTTCTTTTTCCGAGATCTCGGCGGCCAGGCCGATCTTGCGGTCATTCTCCAGCTCGATCTGTTTGGTGATGTGGTTGAACTTGTCCTTTTGCTTGTTCACCACCACCTTGGCCAGGTGAATGCTTTTTTCCTTGTATTCTTCCTTGATCTTGTAATAGTTCTCGGTCTGTTTGGCCTGTTTTTCAAGGCTTTTCATGTTCTTTTCGATCTCAAACAGGAGGTCTTCCACCCGCTCCAAGTCGGCGTCGGTGTCTTCCAGCTTTTTGAGGGTTTCCTTTTTCCGCTTTTTGAACTTGGAGATTCCGGCGGCTTCTTCGAAAAGCATGCGGCGGCTGTTGTCCTTGTCGTTCAGCAGGTCGTCCACCATGCCCAACTCGATGATGGCGTAGCTGTTGGAAGCCACCCCGGTGTCGAGGAAGAGGTTGGTGATGTCCTTGAGGCGGCAAACCACACCGTTGAGCAGATACTCGCTTTCACCCGAGCGGTAGAGGCGGCGGGTGATGGTGATCTGCGCATATTCGGTAGGCAGGATGTTCTTCGTGTTGTTGATGGTCAGCGAAACCTCCGCCATCTGTTGGGCTCCGCGCGCGCTGGTGCCATTGAAGATGATGTTTTCCATCTTCTCCGAGCGCAGGGCGCTGGTCTTTTGCTCGCCCAACACCCAACGGATCGAATCCACTACGTTTGACTTGCCACATCCGTTTGGTCCAACAATCCCCGTAATCCCTTCATCAAAATTGATAACGATTTTGTCGGCAAAACTCTTGAAGCCTTTGATCTCCAGTTTCGCTAATTGCATGCTGTTAGTGGTTGTTTTGGTATATCCCGCAGTTGCCTGGAAAACAGTACACGAAGAAAGGATGTTGTGCGAGGTTGAGCGACGCAGAACCGCTGTGTGGCTGCCTTTCCGTTCAAAAGGGGAGGGCAAAGATAAACCGATCCCGCTGGCAATTCAAAATAAAAATTTAGGTGCCGAAAAAGGCTCAAAAAGGCCGCTTTTCGATGAAAGAACCTCATTTTTGGCGTTTTTTGGGCCTCCTTGACCCAACGCTATCCCTAGACTATTCCGACGATTTTCTTACGCGTCGACGAAGCGACACCACAACGCATAAAACATCAAAAAAGTACCTCTAAATGGGTTTTTCATTTTTTTTCATAAATTTGTTTTCAATGGATAATTTTAAGTTATGGCTTTATGTGATCATAGGGATCGTGTACCTGCTCAGCAGGTTACTGAAGAAACGTCCCGACGAGTCTAAAAGCCAGCCTATGCCGCCTCCCAAACCAGCCCCGCGCGCCACACCACAGGCCCCGGCCAGCACGCCCCAGAAGTCGCTGACCTTCGAGGAGTTGTTGCAGGAAATTGCCACCCAGAAACAACAGAAACCAGCCCCCAGCCAACCGCGTCCGGTGGCTAAATATACTCCCCAGCAACGGGTAGACGACGAGGCCGAAGACCTCGAAGATGTGAACTATGATTACCGCCAGCACGACAAGGTGTATGAGACGTACGAAGAGGCAAAGCGGCAGGCGTTCAACCGGCCTTCACTGGAGGAGACCATGCGGGTAGAAGATACCGTTGTGAAATTCGGTAAGTTTAAAGCATTCGAACAAGCGACAGAACGCGATCTGATGGCAGAGTATCTGAAAGAATTTCAGGATCCGGAAGGGTTCAGAAAGGCCTTTGTGATGAGTGAGATACTCCAGCGCAAATTCTAGTTTGCTTGACTAAATGTTACATGCATTAGAGAACATAAATTTTTTTGACTGATTTGTAGCACGCGGATATATTTTTTTACACGGGTTACAATATTTTTTTAAAGGTTATTCATTATGTACCATGCCGTAAGTAAGCCTGTATGAATGTAACAATTCTATTCTTCCTCACCCTGTTTACCGGTGTGAACGCAAATCCTCCTGTCATTCCCGCTGCAGACTGCTCGCGGCTGGAGGTGTCCTATAGCACCCAAACCGTCGGCGACAAAGTGAACATCGACGTGCGGGCGTCCGGCGGCGAGGAGCCGTACTTCTATTTCTTTCTGGATAAGAAAAACAATCCGCTGACCTGGGATTTCAAAAAAAGCAATCACTCGGCCGACAAAAGTAATTTACCCAAGCTGATCCGGGTGGTCGATTCCAAGGGCTGCACAAAAACAATTGACTTCAACGAAAGCGCCAACAGATAATGGATAGAATTCTACTACCTAAATTAGGTCGCTCCCTCATCGCTTCCGTTGCGCTCGTCTTCGGCTTGGCCACGGCGAGTTGGGCCCAAGCGGTTTCGTATACCTTTGGAACCCTGTCGGTCGACATCACCATCTCCAATTCGTGCTCTACGCCCCCAACGGGAAACGGATTCATCACCTTTAAGATAAACTCTACCGAAGGCGGTGTGAATGCTTCGCTGGCCATCCTTGGCCCCGTAAACCTTTTCCCGGCCCAGAACATTCCTGCGGGAGGGTCGTTTGTTTTCAATCCGCCGAAAAACCTGCCACCAGGAACTTACCGGTGGATTCTCGGCGATGGAACCAACACGATCGGTTCACTGGCCCACCCCGGAACCTATCCCGACCTCGTGATCAGGGATTTCTCCACGGCACCCCTCGGCATCACCAAAGACATTGAAGCGAACAACACATCGTGCGTGGCCCAAAACGGTCAGGTCCAGGCCACCATTACCGGTGGTTCGAAGAACTTTGGCTTCGGCTCCTACACGTATTCATGGACCAGCTCGAATGGAACACCCACCGCGAGCGGAACCACCGCAGGCGCGGCGCCGCTGAACCTGGCGACATTGCTTGGCCTCGGGGGTTTACGCGGCGGTACCTATACCTTAATAGTCCAGGATAAATTTTCGGCTTGTTCGACGACGCAAGTCTTTACGATCACTGATCCTTCGCCAACAGTCTTCACGGTCACCACCCCTTCGCCGCTAAACGTGTGCGCAGGCGACAACATCACCATCACCCTGAACAATTCGGAAGCCGGGGTAACCTATGAGATCTTAAAGAACGTGGCCTCGCTGCCAACACCCATCACCTTCCCAGGCACTGGATCAGGACCGTTTGTGATGACCTTCCCGGCAACACAGTTTGCCAGCGGCAACAACATCTCGGTGCTGGCTACCAACGGTTTTTGTACCCCGGTGTTAATGACCAACACGGTGACCCTGAACATCAACCCGTTGCCCACGGCAAGCGTTAGTGGGGGAGGGACTGTTTGCGCGGGAACTCCGGCACCCAATGTGGTCTTTAACTTTACAGGAACAGCGCCTTTTACGTTTACTTATACAGACGGAACAACACCGGTCACGGTGACCAACCACCCGCTGGCTAGCTACACGATTACCAATCCGACGGCAGGAACCTATCAGGTCACCGCGCTCACAGATGCAAAATCGTGTAACGCTGCCGTTTTGGGAGGGTCTGCTGTGGTCGTTATCAATCCGTTGCCGACGGCGACGATAATAGGCGGGGGTACGGTTTGTACCGGCGACCCGCTTCCGAGTGTAACGTTCAACTTTACCGGAACAGCACCGTTCACGTTCACCTATAATAATGGGGGAGCGCCGATCACGGTAACCAATCACCCCTTGGCCAGCTTCACGATCACCAACGCTGCTGCAGGTACCTATACCATCACGTCCTTGACGGATAGCAAATCTTGTGTGGCCACTAGCTTGGGTACACCGGTTGCTGTTGTAGTTCGGACCCGTCCCACCGCGACCGTATCGGGTGGAGGCACAGTGTGCGCAGGAAATCCTGTGCCCAATATCGTATTCACCTTCTCGGGTACGGCACCCTTCACCTTTACCTACACCGATGGAACAACACCGGTTACGGTGACCAACCATCCGACAATAACGTACACGATCAACAATCCTCCTGCAGGCACATACAGCGTCACGTCGCTCACCGATGCGTCTACTTGTAATGCTACCAGTTTAGGAGGGTCCGTGGCCTCGGTTATAAATCCGTTGCCGACGGCGACGATAATAGGCGGGGGTACAGTTTGTACCGGCGACCCGCTTCCGAGTGTGACGTTCAACTTTACGGGCACAGCACCGTTCACGTTCACCTATAATAATGGGGGAGCGCCGATCACGGTAACCA
>CBIHQM010000413.1:0-6412 GCA_966211885.1 uncultured Chryseolinea sp. | reverse complement strand
CAACGGCAGCACCAACAACGGCGGTGGAATGGCGTCAATGGGAAGCAACATCCACCGTCCTGGATTTACCCTGTCTGTTGTAAATCATCACCTTCACAATATCTCCCGCAATCCGAAGCTTGCGCGATGATTGTGATAAGTATCCCTCACCATAACAAAATTCCTGTTTGGATTGTTTGCCGTCGGTGTGGGTCAGGATGGCGTACGTGTCGTTGGGGTGTATCGCTACGATCTGTTGTTGGTGAAGAACACCAACAACGGCGGCACCAACAACGGCGGACCGATCATTAACAACGGCGCCTTCCAAGGTGTTGGCTTCCGTGGGCGCGGGTGATGTGCTTTCCCAAACTTTCAGCGTATCGTTATTTTGTGTACCCAACACGAGTGTCTTTCCATTGCTATCAATGAGTTCAGCAAGGGCTTTGGCGTTGCCGTCGAGGAGGATGCCGCTTTGGGTTGGGGTGAGCGGGTGGAAGTTTCCTTTGCCGTCGCCCTTGAGGAGAAGTCCTTTGAGGGCATCGTAGCGGCCGGTCAGGACGTCGGTGTCGTAGGCGTTGCCGCTTAACAACACATCGGCGTGGCCGTCGTGGTCGTAGTCGCCGGTGGTGATGCCGCAGACGGGCGCGAATTGGGCTTGCGTGGGCAATGGCTTGAGGGACCAGCCGGCTTTTCCTTTGTTTTCGAGATAGCTGGTTTGAAAGGTTTCGCTTTGGAGAACCCTGGGCTTCGTGTCGGTGCCGGCGATGACGGTCTCGACCGTGGCGTCGGAATAGGCTTTATAGGATTGGTATTTCTTTTTGAACTGCACGATCTGTTGCAAGAGGTCGTCGCGGGGGTGGGCCGGGCGGTTCACGTGTTGGATGTAGTAGGCCAATATCGCTTCCGTTGTGCCGTCGTGATTGAAATCGTCGACATAGGCGCGCACGGGTTCTTCGGACGTGGTTTTGTATTTTGTGTTCAGCCCTAAATTACCGGCGATGTAGTCGGTGTCGCCATCCTCGTCGGCGTCCACGGCTTGCAGGCTGTTCCACCAGCCGGTGGAATGCGGTACGGCGAGTGCTCCTTCGGCGGGTTTGAATTTTGCGTTATTGTTTTTAAAGATCATGATGCCCATCCATTCGCCGGTGATCATCAGATCGGGCGCGTTGTCGTTGTCGACGTCCGTCCAGAGGGCGGCGGTCACCATGCCGGCGTGTTGAACCTCGGGTGCAATGGCGGCGGTCACGTCGGTGAACCGGCCTTGTTGATTTTGCAAGATGAAGCTTTGTCCGGGTTGTGGATAGCGGTGCGGTGTGGCTCTTCCCCCAACAAAAAGATCGAGGTCGCCGTCGCCATCATAGTCCGCGGCGGTCACACAGGAGCCGGTGGCGGTTTCTTTTGGAAGTGCTTCCGGGTCGTAGATGAAATTTCCTTTGCCGTCGTTTCGGTAAAGGCGGTCCTGGTAATAGGGCGAACCTTCTTCGAATTCGTTGCCGCCACTCACGACATAGAGGTCGTTGTCGCCGTCGCCGTCGGCATCAAAGAGCAGTACACCGGCGTCCTCTTCATACTTGGTCGTTGTCTTTAAGGGCTTTTGCGAAAATGTTCCATCGGCGCGTTGCAGAAAAAATTGGCCGGATTGTTTGAAGGCGCCGCCCACAAAAAAGTCCTCGAGGCCATCGCCGTTCACGTCCCCTACCGCGATGCCCGGACCGCTTTCGGAATACTTATGCGGCAGCAACGGCTGGATCTTGAAATCGGCATACTCGGTTTCCTGGTGACGATAGACGATCTGACGGAATTTATCGGCGCGCAAAAAAAGCGGGCCTGGGGTGGCCAGGCTTCGCGTTGACGCCGGTCGTGCATCGATGTAGCGCAGGGCAAGCGTTTGGTTCGCTTTTACGGCGCGCACGGTTTGTTGTTTGCCATCGGGCCAACGGATGAACACGGAATCTACCGCATCCCTTTTTCCAAGACCAAAATGAAGCCCGGCTTCCACGGTGGATTGATAACCACGATAAGGTGAAACTTCCTGGTATTGTATGCTGTCGCCGTGATAGAGCGTGACCTTGGCCCCAAAGCCCTGCAAGTTTCCCACCGGACCGTTCAAGTGGAGTTGCAGGAAATGATTTTTTCCCATGAGCCGCTCGGCGTGATTCTCAAACACAAAGGCCGGACCGTTGATGTTATTGGTGACGTAGTCCAGGTCGCCATCGCCATCGAGGTCGGCATACGCCGCGCCGCTGGAGTAGGCTGGTGTGGTGAACCCCCAGACGGCAGACTGATCCGAGAACGTGAGATCGCCTTGATTCCGGAACGCAAACACCGGAAGGTGTGCTCCCTCGATGCTGCTGAGCGCCTCCTGCATTTTTTTCTTTTTCGATTGATCGTTCTCCTGCTGCATGAACTCCTGCATCCGGTAGTTCACAAAGTCGCGATTGGTGATGTCGCGTGGGTAGCCGTTGGTGATGAGCAAGTCTTTCCGGCCATCGTTGTCGAGGTCGGCAAACAACGGGCTCCAACTCCAGTCCGTGGCCTCTACGCCTGCCAGTTGGCCGACCTCGCTAAAGAGGGGTTCGCCGTGGGGATTGTCACCGTCGTTGAGTTGCAGGGTGTTGCGCATGAACTGGGGCGTGTAGCCATACTGTACTTCGGAACGGTAGCGATCGTAGTTGGTGGAGCCGAACATCAGCTTCTGGCGCTTGTTGTCTGGGGGCAGCATGTCTACGGCCATTACGTCGAGACGTCCGTCGTTGTTAAAATCCGAAACGTCGTTGCCCATGGCCGAGTAGCTGGTGTGTTTGAAGTATTGTGCCAGCCGGTCGGTGAAGGTTCCATCGCCGTTGTTGATATACAACAAGTCGTTCGACAGGTAGTCGTTCGACACATAGACGTCGGGCCATCCATCGTGGTTGATGTCCTGGATGGCCACGCCCAATCCATAGCCTTCTATGGTGATGCCGGCCTCCTTCGAAACGTCGGTGAAGGTTTGGTTGCCGTTGTTCCGGTAGAGGCGGTCGGTGTTGATCATCTCGCCGTGCACGCGCTTGGGGCGGATCACGTTGGGACCGGTCTGGTCCATGATGTTGGTGAGCAGGTATACGTCGAGGTCGCCGTCGCCGTCGTAGTCAAAAAAAGCGGCCTGCACCGAGTGGCCCGTGTCGGCCAGGCCGTAAGCGTTGGCGCTCTCGGTAAACGTGTTGTTGCCGTTATTGATGTAGAGTTCGTTGGCGCGCCGGGCGGGGTCGGCCAGGGGGCCGGCATAACAAACATAAATATCGAGGCGTCCATCCTGGTTGATGTCGACCATGGAAACGCCGGTGGCCCATTTTCCCGATGGCTTGAATCCTGCGGCATCGGTGATGTCTTCAAATTTCAGATGGCCTTTGTTCAGGTAGAGGCGGTTGCCGGTCATGTTGGCGGCAAAGAAGATGTCGGGCAGTCCGTCGTTGTTGATATCGCCGGTGCCAACGCCCGCGCCATTGTAGAAATATTCAAACGTGAGGATGTTCAGGTTCTCATCTTCGTAGAGGGCGTTGCTAAAATCGATCCCGGTTTCTTCGGGCGAAAGCAAGGTCATGAGGGATTTCGTTTTGTCGGGCGAACAATGGGTCAGGCCTAGGCAGGCCAGTATCGCCAGGGCGAAAAATCGAGGGCTTGAAGGGTTCATCCTGAGGTGTATTTTCCTGCGATCCCGGAAGGCTTCACTCCCATTTTCCGGTCCACAAAATCCAGCTCAAGATAAAGCTACGCGCGCATAGATGCGGGCCCTTTTTTAGATATATTTTCTGACTTTTCGCGGCCAACAACACGGGACAAAACCGGCACGCTATTCATCCACCGCCTCTAGTATTTCCTCCATTATCGGGACGCCCTGGTCCACCGGATCCGTACCCCAATGACTCCCCGACATGACCACCACCAATTGCAACGCGGGCACCACAAAAATATACTGCCCACCATAGCCCCAGGCAAAAAAGGAGGAGACGGTTTTCCCTTTGTGTTCAAAGTCTTTTGTCCACCAGAAGTAGCCGTAGCCAAGACCCGGGCGGGGTTGAATTTTTGGCTGCGTGGATTCCTTCACCCAGTTGGCCGGTACCACCTGCTTTCCATTCCAGCTTCCCTGGTTGGCATAGAGCAACCCAAACTTGAGCATGTCTCTCGGGCGCAGATCGATGTCTCCGATCGCACCCATCGGTGTCGGTTCGGCGATGTAGTAATTTTCGAGACCCAGGGGCTGTAAAAGGCGCGTCGTGAGTTCGTCTTTGTTTTCCATGTGCGTGGCATGACGCAGCACGCCGTTCATCAGGATATGGTTGAGGGAATTGTAGGCAAAGATGGGTGTTGTCTTGGTATTTCGCGGAAGCAAAAGCAGGTGTATGAATTGGTCGCTGTCGCTCGAGGCTTTTACGAGGCTATTGCGGTCGTCGACATAGTCATAGGTTTGTTCGTCCCATTCGATGCCCGTGCTCATGGTGAGCAGTTGGTGGAGCGTAATGGTTTTATGTTTTTCATCGCACGTCCATTTCTCATAGCCGGGCAACGACGTGCACAAGGTTTGCTGTGTGCTCCCGATCTCTTTCTTTCCTATCGCAATGCCCGTAAGCGCTGACACCACACTTTTTGTTGCGGACTGAATGTTATACACTTTGTCGCGATTGATCCGGTAGAAATATTCTTCGACGACCAACTCGTTGTTCCGGGCTACCAGGAGACTATGAACGTCTTTGTATTTTCCATTCGCGAGATGCGCGATCACACTATCCATCCTTGCGGACGATAACTTTTGAGCTTCCCGCGTGTTCGTTTCTATCCCGTCTTCCATCAACGCCGGTTTTTCATAGGTGTAAACTGGCGACGACCGCGGATGCAACCCGGACACCGTGTCGGGCATCACCGCTTTGAAGTGCAATGGATGGGCCAGGGAATCGTCATCAATCCAAATTCCTTCGATACGATTTGTCGCCGGGTCGAAACGACCCTTGTATTCTGAATAATATTCCTTCATTCGAAAACGGAGCGAGTCACCCGAAAAGTAGATCGTGTCCAGCGGAAAAGGGTTGCCTTTGAACGTCACGTTATACAATACCGGGACAGCCCCCTGGTTGTCGAGAAAGATATGGTAGGTGATGCCGGGCATCGCCAGCAATCCCAGGTAGCTGCCGCCTGGTTTTGGATGGGTGTTCGCGCAACCCGTCAGGATGAAAAAAAGAAAAAGGTATGGTCTCATGGATGATAACGACGCCTTACGCGTTTTTACGTGAAAGCCAGGATTGCAGACTCCAACTGCCTGGGCCCGTGAAAAAGAACAACAGGGCGATCAGCGCAAATAGGAAGGGATGCTGATCTTCATAATAGAATTTTCCGTTGCCCACAAAAAAACATATAAACAACATGTCCGTCATCAGGAACAATGCGGCCACCCGCATAAAAATTCCCAGGCAGAAGCAGATGCCGGTCACGAATTCGAGTCCCTTTCCGATGTAGACCATGACCGTCGGTGCCGGAAGTTTTTTGATCACGTCCCAGGTGGCGTAGCCCGCCATGAGTTCCGGGTTGAAGATCTCCAGGCCGTGATAGGCCATCAGCAGACCGATGATGATCCGGATGACGGCCAGACCTTTCTGGGGTGAAACAGGATCGCTGGTAAAAATCTTTGCAAGCATGCGTTATGGTGTTATATGAACTCGCCCCTCCCGCTCCCGAAATACTTCCAAATCCACCCGGTCATGGTGAACTGTGTTCCAGACAAGGTACTACATATTTTTTAAAAATTCTTTGCCGAAAGCTCTGTCTCTAAGCCAAAATTGCAACACCCCACACGGTCACGCTGCCATTCTAATGAGCAACCGGCCGTCGCTTAAATAACTTTTCAATCTCGACGGCGACAAGGACCACTAGCGATAGTGCAATGGAAATAACCAATTCATAAACGGTTAGCGGTTGTGTCTTGAAAATCTTATTGGCCACCGGGAGATAGATCACTCCAACCTGCAGAATGAAGGTAAAGAGCACCGCGCCAAACAACGGCTTGTTGCTGAACAGTCCTAACCGGAACAAGGACTGCCGGTCGCTTCGGATACCCACCACATGACCAAGTTGAGACAGCGACAACACCATAAACACCATGGTTTGCCAGTGTGGCATTTGACTGTGGACTGCCCAGGCTTCCGTTCCCAGCGTGACGCCGGCCATGAGCAACCCGACCCAGGCGATGTGAAAGCCAACGCCTCCTGCAAAAAGACTTTCATCGGTCTTTCTGGGTGGGCGCTTCATAATGTCTGGTTCAGCGGCTTCACTTCCGAGGGCGAGGCCGGGTAGCCCATCCGTGACCAGGTTGATCCAAAGAATGTGAATGGGTAACAGCGGAATAGGCAAACCAACGAGTGGTGCCAGGAACATCGTCCAAATCTCCGCTCCATTGCAGGTCATG
>CBIHQM010000412.1:0-6428 GCA_966211885.1 uncultured Chryseolinea sp. | reverse complement strand
CCGAAAAACTTAGCGAGGAACTCTCCGGCAAGATCATCCCCGAGCTTTCACGCCAGGCACTAGCCTTGCCGTTGGACGAAGCCGGTGAACTGGGCGTCGATTGGCTGAACGGCCGGCGAACCCCCGATGCCAACCAATTGCTGAAAGGCGCCATGACCGGTCTGAACCTGGGCACGGATGCGCCCCGGCTTTTCCGGGCTTGGGTGGAGGCAACCTGCTTTGGAGCCAAAGCGATTGTGGACCGTTTCAATGATGAGAATGTGCCCGTGAAAGGTCTCATTGGTTTAGGAGGCGTCGCCAGACGGTCGCCGTATATTATGCAGGTCATGGCCGACGTCATGAACATGCCGTTGCGCATCCACCGGTCGGAACAAACCTGTGCCGCCGGCGCTGCCATGTTTGCCGCCACAGCTGCCGGACTATACCCCAAAGTTGAAGATGCCATGCATGCCATGGGGCAAGGATTTGACCAGGAGTATAAACCGAATGCAAAAGCGGCGGCACTATACGCAAAGCGCTATCAACAGTATTTGGATCTGGGCGCGATTTTGGAAAACAAGGAGCTCCCGTTAGTGGTAGAGCATAAAAAATAGATCCGTTAATTTTTAGTTCTAAGGAATGAGCCAATACGACCACATAAAAGAATCGGCCTACCGGGCCAACCTGCAACTGCCCAAGCTAGGCCTTGTGATCTTTACCTTTGGAAATGTGAGTGCGGTAGACCGTGCTTTGGGGGTCTTTGCCATCAAACCCAGCGGTGTGCCCTATGAAGATCTGCGGCCGGACAGTATGGTGATCGTTGACTTTAATGGCAAGACTGTGGAGGGAAAACTTCGACCTTCGTCGGATACAAAAACACATGCGGTGTTGTACAAACATTGGGACAACATCGGTGGCATTGTGCATACGCATTCCACCTATGCCACGGCCTGGGCGCAGGCGCAACGCGACATCCCCATCTTTGGCACCACCCATGCCGACCACAACACCGTAGACATTCCCTGCGCACCCCCGATGGCCGACGACATGATCCAGGGTGATTACGAATTCGAGACCGGCTACCAGATCATGAAATGTCTCACGGAGCGCAAGCTGAGCTATGAAGAAATTGAAATGATCCTGGTGGGCAACCACGCGCCGTTTACGTGGGGAAAAACACCCGAGAAAGCTGTCTATAATAGCGCCGTGTTGGAATCCATCGCTCAAATGGCACTCTATACCGAACAGATCAATCCAAAGGCACCCCGGCTCAAGGACTCGCTCATCAAAAAACATTTCGAACGCAAACACGGACCCGACTCCTACTACGGTCAGTCCTGACGCTTTCCATTTTAAAAAATTCAAACAAAGAAAAATAAATCACCCGACATGAAGGATCTGAAGACATTTGAAGCCTGGTTTGTTACCGGCAGCCAGCATTTATATGGTGAAGAGACACTGAAAAAAGTAGCGGAACATTCCCAGCAGATCGCCAAAGCATTGGACGCCGCGCAGGACATTCCCGTGAAAGTTGTTTTTAAACCCGTATTAAAATCATCGGAAGAAATTTACAGACTTTGCCAGGAGGCCAACGCGGCCCCGAACTGTATCGGCATTGTTGCGTGGATGCATACATTTTCGCCGGCCAAAATGTGGATCGGTGGTTTGAAAATATTGAACAAGCCCTTGTTGCACCTGCACACGCAATTCAACCGCGACATTCCCTGGGGCACGATCGACATGGACTTCATGAACCTGAACCAAAGCGCCCACGGCGATCGCGAGTTTGGCTTCATCATGTCGCGCATGCGCCTGGAACGCAAAGTGGTAGTAGGCCATTGGGAAGACAAAGGCGTGCAACAAAAACTTAACATTTGGATGCGTGCCGCGTGTGGATGGCATGACCTGCAAGGCGCCAAGTTCTGCCGCTTCGGCGACAACATGCGCCAGGTGGCCGTTACGGATGGCGACAAAGTAGAGGCGGAGATCAAATTCGGTTACGCCGTGAACGGCTATGGCATTGGCGACCTGGTGAGCGTGATCAACGCCGTTCCGGACGGAGAGATCAACGCGCTGCTCGACGAATACACTTCAAAATATACACTAGCCACAGCGTTACAAAAAGGAGGCGACAAATATGCTTCCCTGCGCGATGCCGCCCGGATAGAATGCGGACTGCGCACGTTCCTGAAACAAGGCGACTTCAAAGGGTTTACCGACACCTTTGAAGACCTGCACGGCCTTGTGCAATTGCCGGGCATGGCTGTTCAGCGCCTCATGGCGGAAGGCTATGGCTTTGGCGCAGAAGGCGACTGGAAGACGGCTGCCCTGGTGCGCGCCATGAAAGTGATGGCCACCGGCCTGAAAGGCGGCAACTCGTTTATGGAGGACTATACTTATCATTTCGATCCCTCACAACAACTGGTGCTGGGTGCCCACATGCTGGAGATTTGCGAGTCGATCGCCGACGGAAAGCCTTCGTGCGAAATTCATCCGCTGGGCATCGGTGGCAAGGCCGACCCGGTCCGCCTGGTGTTCAACAGTGCACCGGGTGCTGCGCTCAACGCGTCGATCGTCGACATGGGCAACCGGTTTAGGTTGCTCGTCAACGACGTGGAGGCCGTGAAGCCGCCCCATGACTTGCCAAAACTTCCCGTGGCGCGTGTGTTGTGGAAACCCTTCCCGGATATGCCAACAGGCTGCGCGGCATGGATATTGGCCGGCGGCGCCCACCATACCTGCTACAGCCAAAACCTGACATCGGAACATCTCCAGGATTTTGCCGAGATGGCAGGCATCGAGTTTGTGCTGATCGGAAAAAATACAAACCTATACGATTTCAAAAATATGCTTCGCTGGAACGAAGTGTACTACCGTTAAAAATCCGGTAGCCCCCAGTTGATCAACCTAAACCATCACCAAAATTCCTAACCGCATGAACAAAGCCCTTGTATTTGAAGACTATCTTGTTTTTATCATCTACTTCTTGATTGTTGCCGGGTATGGATATTGGGTGTACCAACGAAAAAAGAAAGCGGTAACCGACACCAAGGACTTTTTCCTGGCCGAAGGCTCGCTCACGTGGTGGGCCATTGGCGCATCGTTGATCGCTTCCAACATTTCGGCGGAGCAATTCATCGGCATGAGCGGTGAGGGATATTTTGTGGGCATTGCCGTGGCAGCGTATGAGTGGATTGCCGCGATCGCGTTGATCATCATCGCCGTGTGGTTCATCCCCATCTATCTGAAAAATAAGATCTACACCATGCCGCAGTTCTTGAAGACGCGCTACAACGAAACGGTGGCGCTGATCATGACGGTGTTCTGGTTGTTCTTGTATGTCTTTGTGAACCTCACCTCCATTTTGTATCTCGGCGCGGTGGCCATTAATGGTCTGGTAGGCGGCGAGTCACTGCACATCCTGATGATCGGGCTGGCGGTTTTTGCTTTGGTGATCACATTGGGCGGCATGAAGGTGATCGGTTATACGGACGTGATCCAGGTGGGCGTGCTCATCATCGGCGGGTTGGCCACGATCTATCTGGCCTTGGTGATGGTGAGTGAAAAGTTCGGTGTGGGATCCAGCGCGATCGAAGGTTTTAAAGTATTGATGAAGGAAGCGCCGGATCATTTTCACATGATCTTGTCCAAGCCCGGGCCGGATGCATCGCAGGAGTATATCAACAAGTACCTCGTGTTGCCGGGCATTGCCATGTATTTTGCGGGGCAGTGGATCGTGAACCTGAACTATTGGGGATGCAATCAATACATCACACAACGCGCCCTGGGGGCCGACCTTCAAACGGCGCGCACGGGTATTCTTTTTGCGGGCCTGATCAAACTGATGATGCCGGTCATTGTGATGTTGCCGGGCATTGCCGCGTTTGTGTTGTATAAGAACGGCCACCTTCCCCAACTGGAAGGCGGGAGCAAAGACGGGGCCTATTCGGCCATACTCGGTTTTCTTCCCAGCGGTTTGAAAGGATTGTCCATCGCGGCCCTCACGGCGGCGATCGTGGCGTCGCTGGCCGGGAAGCTCAACAGCATCTCCACCATTTTCACGCTCGACATCTATAAGAAATACGTCCGCACGGACGCCAACGAGCAGGGTATGGTTTGGGTTGGGCGCCTCACGGTGCTGGGCGCCATGGTGCTGGCGCTGATCTTTACCTGGAAAGACCTGTTGGGTATTGGCGGGGAGGGCGGTTTCACCTTCATCCAGAAATATACCGGGTTCATTAGCCCGGGTGTGTTTGCCATGTTCATCCTGGGGATGTTTTGGAAACGCACAACGGGTGCCGCAGCGGTAGCCGGTGTGATCACGGGATTCTTGTTGTCGGTGTTCTTCAACCAGTTTGCCCCGCAGGTGTTGGGTAACGAGACGCTGTTTTATACCGCCTATCCGAACGGTCATGGCGGGTTCGAGATCCCTTTCCTCATTGCCATGGGACTGTCCTTTCTCTTCACCATGATCGTGATGATCCTCATGAGCCTTGCCGGCCCGAAGGTGAACCCCAAGGCCTTTGCCATCGACTGGGAAATGTTCAAGGTCAAAACGTCCACCCAAATCCTGATCCTGGTCACCATTTTAATATTGATGGCATTGTACGTCAAGTTTTGGTAATATGCAGGATATTAGTGCCTATACAAATTTTGGCGAATGGATATTGGAAAGTACAAGAGTCACGATAGGATACTGGTCGCTGTAGACTGCATCATCTTTGGGTTCGACGGCGACGGGCTAAAGGCGTTGCTGATCAAGCGGAGTCTTCAACCCGAAAAAGGCAAATGGTCGCTCATGGGCGGCTTTGTGAATCAGGATGAGAGCACGGACGAAGCTGCCACCCGGGTGTTGCGGCAGCTCACCGGTATCGAGAACATTTATATGGAGCAGTTGTATTGCTTCAGCGACGTGAACCGCGACACGGCGGGGCGCGTCATCTCCATCGCTTACTTTGCCCTCATCAACATTGCCGACTATAACGAGCAACTGCAAAACGAACACGAGGCACGCTGGTTTCCCCTGGATAAGATCCCGACTCTGGTGTTCGACCACAAGGAAATGGTGGCTACGGCCAAAGAGCGGTTGCAATCCAAGGTAGCCAACCATCCCATCGGTTTTGAATTGTTGCCGGAGAAGTTCACCTTGCCCCAGCTGCAAAATCTTTACGAAGCCATCTACGAAAGCAAGCTGGACAAACGCAATTTCACCAAGAAGATCCTTTCGCTCAGCATCCTGAATAAGCTGGAGGAGAAAGAAAAAGCGTCATCCAAAAAAGGAGCGTTCTATTATGTGTTCGACAAGAGCAAGTACCGCAAGCTCCATCGCGAAGGCGTAAAATTTGTGTAGCATCACGTTCGCACCGTACCGGCCAATTTTGAAAGTTCCTTCCTGCCGGGGTATTCCACCCTGCGTTTTTTTGTATATTTTAGATTGGTAAAGTTTTCCTTTTATGAAAGTGTGGTTTCTCATGGGGTGGATGCTGTTGACAACGGTAGCGATGGCGGCCTCTTCCGACAGCCTGTTGATCCGGCTGAACAAGACGATTGATCGGAAAGAGGAGTACACAAAAACCAAACTGAACCACCTGGAAGACCTTCACCAACAATTAAACCGCACCCCAGCCCAGGACGATGAAGCCCGTTTTCACTTGCTGCAGGAAATCTCCGAAGAATATAAGGCCTTTATTTATGACTCGGCCTTTATCAATATCCAGAAGCTGCAACGGCTCGCCTACAAAATGAATGATCCCGTGCGGATCTCCTACGCGCGGGTCAAGTTGGGATTTATCTTGCTGTCGTCGGGCATGTTCAAGGAAACCATCGACACGCTCAGCCGGATGCGGGTGCAGGGATTGCCCGACAGCATCCGGGTGGACTATTACGCCATCCTGGCCCGGACCTATTACGACCTCGGCGACTTTGACCGTGACGGGTTTTACACGCAACGGTATACCGCCCTGGGGAACAAGTATGTCGATTCGGCCAAGGCCTTGTGCCGCTCCAATGACTACAACTTTGTGTATTTAAGCGGGCTGAAAAACCTGAAGAACGAGAATACCCGCGAGGCACTGGCCAACCTGAACCAGTTGCTAAACGAATACAAGCTCACCCCACACCAACTGGCCGTAACCGCGTCCACGCTCAGCTACTTCTACATTTCCCGCAACGAACCCGACCAGGCCATCCACTTGCTGGCACAGGCCGCCATCGCCGACATTATCTCGGCCACCAAAGAAACGGCGGCCATGTCGAGCCTGGCCGAGCAACTCTACAACCGGGGCGACCTGATGAATGCCTACACCTTTATCCAACAAGCGATGGATGACGCCATTTTTTATGGCGCCCGGCAACGCAAAGTGCAGGTAGGCTCCATTCTGCCGGTGATCGCGGCCGCCAAAGTTCACAACGTGGATGAGCAGCGCCGCCGTTGGCTGATCTACTCCACG
>CBIHQM010000411.1:0-6438 GCA_966211885.1 uncultured Chryseolinea sp. | reverse complement strand
CGGCCGATAGCCTGTCACCCCTTTGGCAAGGCATCCAGATCATGAAAAACCTCATCGCCTTTCATCAACAGGCAAAAGACACGTTTGCTTTGGTGGATCTGGAAATGGAAAGGCTGGACTTCCTGGTAGCGGAAGGTGTGTTTGAGGATGGTCGTGCCTTGCGCATGAAAGCGCTGGAAAAACTTGAGGCTACCTATCGCCATCACCCCGCATCCGCGCTCGTGGCGTTTGAGCTGGCGAGCGAGCTCAATCGCGATGGCAATCAATATAAACCGTTCAAGAACACAAAGGATCAATTCAAGAAACAAGAAGCGATAGCCTTGTGCGACGCGGCGATAGCGCGTTTCCCGGACAGCGACGGTGCAGCGCGGTGTGCGCAACTGAAAGAAAGCATACTCCGTGCAACGCTTTCGCTGTTGGGGGAAAAATATATTCCTACGGAAACCCTGTCGCGCTTGCGCGTGTCGTATCAAAACATCGACAGCATATCCGTTGGCGTGTTCGGGGTCACTGCCGATTTCGACCGGAAAGACCTCCGGGATGTTCCTGACTCGGCTCTTCTGGAGGCCATCGCTAAGCTCACGCCCGTGGCAAAATGGAATAGCGGGTTGAAGAATTTGCACGACTACCAAGTGCACAGCGCAGAAATTGTTGTTCCTAAACTGCCGGCCGGCAGGTTCTTTGTTTTGGTCCGCGTTGTTTCATCGAAAAAAGACATCCCGATCCTGGCCTTCACTTCCATCCAGGTCACGGACCTGGTCTTGCTCGACAGCCGTTTGGAAGACCAGTATCGTTTCCAGGTAGTGAACCGCAGCAACGGCCAGCCGGTTGCAGGCGCCGACATCCATCTCAAAACGGACAGGAAGTCGACCACCGAGAGAGATGTTGACGTTCATTATACCTCTGACAAAAATGGATTTGTGGCGTTGAATGGCGATGAGCAATACGGCTACGACATCCATGCCACCGTGCGACACGGAATGGATAGCGCTACGTTTGGAAATTATTACATCAACTTATATCCCCGCGACGAAGAAGACCCTGAAGAAGTTGACGTGGAACCTTTTCTCTTCAGCGACCGCAGTATTTATCGCCCGGGACAAACGGTTTACTTCAAGGGCATCCTTACAAAAAGAGATAAAAAGAAATCCTCGGTGTTGGCTGGTGAGTGGGTGGAGGTTTTGCTGAAGGACGTCAATGGTTCCGAGGTGAGCCAGATGCGCCTTAAATCGAATGCTTATGGTTCCTTCAGCGGCGAGTTTAAACTTCCCGCCAATGGGCTCACCGGCGAGTACACGCTTACGGCCGATGAAGACGGGGAAGAAGAGAGCCGCTTCTACGACGAGGAGATGGATGATTTTTTTTCAGGCGATTTGACCATAACTGTAGAAGAGTATAAGCGGCCCACCTTCGAAGTATCGTTTCTGCCTGTGACAAAAACATTTATTTTGCGCGACACCGTGACGTTGAAAGGCACGGCGCTTTCGTTTAGTGGGGCGATGGTGAGTGGTGCCCGGTTCAGTTATCACATCAAACGGACCGTGCGGTATCCCCGCTGGTACTATTGGTATCACTCCTCCTACGCGAGGGAGGGTGACCGCGAAATTGCGTTTGGCGAAGGCATGACGGATGCCGCAGGTGAATTCGCGATCAACTTTTCCGCAGAACCCGACGAAACGGTTTCAAAAAAAGAACATCCTGTATTTCACTATGAAGTGACGGTCGACGTAACGGACTTGAATGGCGAAACCCGCAGTACCACCTTCATGGTGAAAGTGGGCTACACGGCGCTGGTCGCTACTGTGAGTGCACCGGCTCGCATGAACCGGAAAGACCCGTCGCACACCATGGCCATCGGCACCGAAAATCAGAACGGTCAGTTTGTTCCTACCAAAGGGAACGTCGCGATCTATAAACTAAAATTTCCAGCAGCACCGGCACGTCCGTCGCTCTGGGAGGCCACCGATATATCGTTGGCGACAGAAGAGGCTTTTCACAAACTCTTTCCACACGATCTCTATAGCAACGACGGAAACCCCAAGGCCTTGCAAAAAGAAAAACGTATGGCCGAATTCTCTTTCAACACCGGCGTGGCCAAGGAAATACCGTTCCAGATAAATCCTGCGTGGCCAAATGGCAGCTATGTAATGGAGCTGACCACCGTCGACGTGTCGGGCGACACGCTCACCGACCTGCATCGCTTCACCGTGTTCGATCCCTCTGCCAAAACTGTTGACGACAACCAGCTCCTGGTTTTTGAAATGGACAAACCTTCCTACCTGGTCGGTGACGTAGCCAAAGTCAGGATCGGTTCTGCCGCCACGGATATTACGATCACGATCGACATTGAAAAGAACAATAAGATCGTGAAGACGTATGTCGATCATTTCTCCGGGAACCTGAGAGAGTACACCATACCGGTGACGGAGGGCATGGGCACAGGGTTTGCCGTGCATTACAGCGCGTCCTGCTACAACGCGCTTCTTGTGGGCAGCCGAACCGCGCAAATCGAATCGCCGCGAAAGAAACTGGAGATAGAAACCATCACCTTTAAAGACAAGTTGCAACCCGGTGGAAAAGAAACGTGGAGTTTCTCCGTGACCGGCGACGACTTCCTCCGGAAGCATACCGAAATATTGGCGTCCATGTACGATGCGTCGCTGGACCAGTTCGCGCCACACGCCTGGAGCTTTAACCCGGTTCATACCGAAGCGTACTATTCTTCGTACTGGATCGCGGGTGACCGGAGCTTCAACGTATCCAAATTTACGATCCGAAATGGCGGCTATGGTTTCTATTCGATACCGCGTCAATATTATGATGATTTGTACTGGTTTGGATTCAGCATCCGCGACAAACAATATTACAACGGGCTTTACCTGGGGCGGCTGTATGCATCCGGCCCCAGCGTCAATCATCCCTCCAAGGTCTCTCTTTCCAACAACCGGAACGGGGCGAAAGGTTTTATCTATGGCAAGGTCGCCACGTACGACGGCGAACCGCTACCGGGCGTGAACATCGTTATCCAGGGCACAACCAACGGAACGCAGACCAATGCACAGGGCGGGTATTCCCTTGAAGCCGACCGCGGTGACACGTTGGTTTTTAGTTTCGTGGGCTTGAGCACTGCGAAGGCTGCCGTGGGCCGGAAGAACGTGATGAACGTGACGATGGAAGAAGAGATCATGCGGCTTTCCGAAGTGGTGGTGACAGCTTATGGCGTCCAGGAGAAAAAATCCCTGACCGGTTCGGTTACCACTGTAAAAACGGAAGAAGTCGACGTGGTCGTCTCCGCCCTGGCAGGTAAGGTAGCGGGTGTAGAAATAACCGGTATGCCTGGCGGCTCGGGCTATTTGAGACTACGCGGCTATTCTTCTGTGAACTACGCCGACGCGTTATATGTGGTGGACGGCGTGATCGTGGAGTCGTCGAAGATCGATCAGGCCGACCTTGCCGATGTGCAGGTGCTCAAGGGCAATGCGGCCATAAGCCTTTACGGCTCGCGTGCCGCCAACGGTGTGATCGTAGTGACCACAAAATCTGGTCAGAAAAAAATGGACGACGTGATGGCAAAGATCAATGCGCGCAAAAACTTTAACGAAACGGCTTTCTTTTTTCCGCACCTCACCACCGACGAAAATGGCATGATCCGGTTCACCTTCACCACGCCCGAAGCCTTGACGCGTTGGAAGCTTCAGTTGCTGGGACACACACGCGACCTGGTCACGGTCACACAAACCTTGCAGGCCGTTACGCAAAAAGAATTGATGGTGACCCCCAACATGCCACGCTTCCTGCGCGAAGGCGACGACGTGATCCTGTCGGTTAAAATTGCCAACCTCACCTCAAAAAGCAAGGAAGGAAAAGTGGCGTTGCAATTAACAAATCCCATGACCGGTGCGGCGGTGGATGTGTACTACGGGAACCAGGTAAGAACCAAGTCGTTCAAGGCCGGGCCGAAAGGAAACACGGAGGTATCCTGGAAATTGCATGTACCCGACCAGGGAGCTGAAGCCCTGCAATATAAAGTAGTGGCCAAGGCAGGGAGTTTTAGCGACGGCGAGCAGAATGCCTTGCCGGTGCTCTCGAACCGGATGCTGGTCACCGAATCGCTGCCCATGTTTGTGCGTGCTGGTCAGACTAAAACATTTACGCTGGAAAAATTGAAGACCGCCAACTCCCCTACATTGGTCCACCACCAGGTGACGCTGGAAGTGACTTCGAACCCGGCGTGGCTGGCCGTGAAGTCGTTGCCCTATCTTATGGAGTTTCCACACGAATGTGCCGAACAACTCTTCTCCCGCTATTACGCCAACACGTTGGCGAGCTATATCGCCAACAGCCAACCGAAGATCAAAGAAGTTTTCGCCGCCTGGTCAGCTTCGGGCGCATTGACCAGCAACCTCGAAAAAAATCCGGAACTAAAATCCATCGTCATCGAAGAAACGCCGTGGCTGCGCGATGCACAAAGTGAAAGCGAGCAAGCACAGCGGCTCGGCGTCTTGTTTGATCTCAACACGATGAAAGATCAGTCGGAGGCGGTGGTGCGCAAGCTTGGGGAAATGCAACGGGGCGACGGCGGCTTCCCGTGGTTCACGGGCGCCGATCACTCCAGCCGCTACATCACACAGCACGTTGCTTCCGGCTATGGACATTTGAAACAACTGAAGGTGGTGTCGGGCAATGATAAAGCGGCGGCCATCGTGCACAGGGCCATCGCTTTCCTCGATGAGCAGATCATTTCAGATTATGAATACCTGCGGCGTGAGACAACCACCCAGTTCAAAAACAGTAAAGACTCTGAAAAGCTGATCCGTGCCTTCCTCGATAAACAGCCTTGCCACCCGGAACAAATTCAATACCTGTACATGCGCAGCTTCTTTCCGGATGTTGCCGTGAGTGACAGACTGGCGCCGGTGCTGGAGTATTACCGAAAGCAGACCGCGCGCTACTGGACCGAAACCGATCTGTATTTAAAAGGAATGATCGCCCTGATCCAACATCGCCAGGGCGACCCCACCGTGGCCAGGGCGATCGTTGCTTCACTGAAAGAGACCAGCATCACCAACGAAGAGATGGGTATGTATTGGAAAGAAAATACGCCGAGTTGGTATTGGTATCACGCGCCCGTGGAAACCCAGGCCCTCATGATCGAAGCGTTCAACGAAATTGAGAGCGATGACAAAACCGTTGCCCTTGACCAGAAAATAAAAACCCTGGACGCGCTGCGCATCTGGCTCCTGAAGAACAAACAGACCACCCAATGGAAAACGACCAAAGCCACCACCGAAGCCATCTATGCTTTGCTCTTGAATGGATCGGAATGGCTCCCCCTAAACCAAACGCTGGACGTGACCGCGGGCTCAAAAAAAATCACGCCCGAGGCCAAGTCGCCGGAAGCGGGTACGGGTTATTTCAAGACCTCCTGGAAAGGGAATGAAATCACACCGGCGTTGAGCACGGTGACGCTGGCCAAAAAAGAAAACGGCATCGCGTGGGGAGGATTGTACTGGCAATATTTTGAAGACCTCGACAAGATCACGCCCGCGGAGACGCCTTTGAAGCTTTCAAAAAAATTATTCCTCGTGAACCGGACGGACAAGGGTGAGCTTTTAACGGAGGTGAAGCCTGGTTCTCCTTCGCTTAAAGTAGGTAACCTGCTGCGGGTACGCATCGAGCTGACGGCGGACCGGCCGATGGAATTCCTCCACATGAAGGACATGCGTGCGGCTGGACTCGAGCCGGTGGATGTGTTGTCGGAATATAAATGGCAGGTCGGATTGGGCTACTATCAAAGCACAAAAGACGCCGCCACGCATTTCTTTTTCGACACGATGGAAAAAGGCGTCTATGTTTTCGAATACGACTTACGCGTAAACAATGCCGGCCATTTTTCGAATGGCGTCGCGACGATCGAGAGCATGTATGCCCCGGAGTTTACGAGTCATAGCGAAGGTGTTCGAATCGAAGTGGAGAAGTGAGACTGGGGAAGGGATGGTGGGAGCTGGTCTATTTTTCCGAGACCGCCGACGGGTTTTGGCTGTTGTTCATGTTCATCCAATATAAAACGACTTTGGCCAGTTGTTCTTCGAAATCGGGAAGTTCAACGGACTTGACCAGGTAGGCGTTGGCGCCTAGCCGGGCGGATTCCAGGATGTGGTCGCCTTCGCTCGACGAGGTCAGGACCACAACGGGGACGTGGCGCATCAACTCGTCGCGTTTTATTCTCTTCAATAACTCAAGGCCGTCCACCTTGGGCATTTTGTGGTCCAGGAGGATCAGCTTCAGATCGTGGTATGCCTTGTTTTTGTATATGAAATCGATTGCTTCGGCGCCATCGCCACAATGGTGGATCCCATCGACGATGTTGATCTTTCTTAACGCGCGCATCGCCAGGCGGGCGTCGTTTTCCGAGTCCTCGACGGCAAGGACCCTGAT
>CBIHQM010000410.1:0-6439 GCA_966211885.1 uncultured Chryseolinea sp. | reverse complement strand
TTGTGCTGCAAATGCGCGACGCGGACGAGGAGGGGGTGGGTACCGAACTGACCATCCGCCATCAGGGTCCCGCCTTTGAAGGCGAGGAAATTGTTTTTACCGCCACCGTCCGCCTCCTGCAGGGAAACGAATTGGTGTGTACATACGAGGCCAAGGTGGGCAGCCGTTTAATAGCCACCGGCGAAACAGGACAAAAGATCCTGAAACGCGACAAGATCGGGGCGTTGTTCCGGAAAGAAGAACGCCCGGCGTAAACAAAAGAAAATGAAGAAATCAAGATTCTCCAACGATATCAATATCAGGAACCGGCAGGCCGGCTTCGAATACGAGTTGATGGACAAATACGTGGCCGGCATGGTATTGACCGGAACAGAAATAAAATCCATTCGTGAGGGCAAAGCCAATCTTCAGGATGGATATTGCTACCTTAGCAACAATGAAATGTTTGTGAAAGGCATAAACATAACGCCCTATGCCCAGGGCACGCACTATAATCACGAAGCGACCCGCGAACGGAAATTGCTGCTGAAGCGGTCGGAATTGAAAAAATTGGAAGGCAAGGTGGAGGAAAAGGGGTTAACACTCGTGCCCACCCGCCTGTTTATCAATGATCGTGGCCTGGCGAAATTGGAGTTCGCCGTGGCCAAAGGAAAGAAAGTGCACGATAAGCGCGACAACATCAGGGAACGGGACGCCAAACGCGAACTAGACCGCCTGAAGCTCAAATAAAGACAAAACGTAGACTCTCTCGATACATGGAAATTCAGGATTATGGCGTGTGCCGTCTCAGTGTCGTGCCCGTGCGGGCGGGTGCTGCCGACCAGTCGGAACAGGTGACACAGCTTCTCTTTGGCGACCACTATGAAGTGCTGTCGCAGGCCGACGACAAAAAATGGATCCGCATCCGCGTCCACTTCGATCAATACGAAGGCTGGATCGATGCCCGCCAACATCACACCATCTCGCACGACTACTTCGAGTATCTGAACCGCGCCGAGTTCAAGATCACCACCGACATTACCACCAGCATCCTCTACAACAAAAGCCCGCAGATCATCCTGATGGGCAGCATGATCCCCATCTCCAGCTCGGAGCTTTTCAAAATGGAGGAACAGTTTGCCTTCAACGGCGAAGCCAAGAACCTGGGCCAAAAACGCGAGTTCGAATTCATGAGAAGCGCCGCCATAAAATACCTGAACGCCCCCTACCAGTGGGGTGGCAAAAGCCCGTTCGGCATAGATTGTTCCGGCTTTGTGCAGATGGTTTTCAAGGTCTGCGGCTTCCGGCTTTTCCGCGACAGCAGTCAGCAGGCCAACCAGGGCAAGTCCGTAAAGCAATTCGGCGACAGCCGGCCCGGCGACCTGGTCTTTTTCAAGAACAAGGAAGACAAGATCCACCACGTCGGCATTTTGCTGGAAGAAGACAAGATCATCCACGCCTCCGGGCGTGTGCGGATCGATCACCTGAACGACGAAGGGATCCTGAACGTGGAGACAAAGATCTATACCCACCAATTCTCACACATCCGCCGCATTCTCACCGATTAAAAATGCGGAAATCGAGTGGCTGCCAATAGCTATTTGGATTGCTGATTTCGGGCGGTATTTGTATGCTGGATCAACCCCGTTGCCGCCGCTATAGGCCCCCTATTTTATAACCAAATGGGGACCAAAATAACGTGTAAATTTGTTTACATTTCGAGACACCAAATCAGTTATCAAAGTGAGTTTCAAGTCATTGGAGGGGGTTAATCATCAGCAGGAAATCAAGCTGAGCCGGAGCCCAAATCATGTTCGCGCGGTATTATTGGTGTATCTTTTTGCTGATCACCAATATAAAATCGCGTACATACCAGCCCTTCATCTATCCGCATACGGAGATACAGAAGACGAGGCAATGGAAATGCTCAATGATGTTTTGGACGATTATTGTGACGAGCTTTTCAAGTTGCCAGAATCAGCAGCCACCGAAGAACTTGAAAAATACGGGTGGAGAATGAACCGAGTTTTGAATACAAATTTTGTGAGCGATAGCTACGTGGATAAGAAGGGCGTTTTGCGCGACTTTAACCTCCCTGCCGATACAAAAATTACCGAGAAATTCCTGTCCACTGCTGCCTGATGAGTAATGCTCGGCCCGTTAAAAAATCCTGTTGGGAGAAATTTCTGTTGTCAAAGGGGTGTACAGAGGAAGAGGGATCAAAACACAACAAATGGAAATGCCCCGGATGTCGCAGGAGCATAATATTTAGGAATAGTCCGAAGGACATACCCTTTGCGCATCTAAAAACGAATCTGGACACCATGGGAGTGGACCCCGCCGAGTTTTGGGCATGGGTTGCCGAACATTGCTGATTCGATGTCTCTTTGACTCCCCACGCTACTGCTTCAACGAGCAACCATTTCCAGATGGTTCTTCCCAAGGCCCTTAGCAATCCTGCCTCGTTTTTCATCGATAATCTTGTCACATGCATAGACGGCTCAGTCAGTAGAGGAGCCCGCCCTGGCGTTCACCGGCCAGTACCTTCCATTTGCGGTGTAATCCGGTTGCCGACGGGTTAAACTTCGCATGGGCGCGTTGTTTGGTAGCTAGATTGGTTTTATCTTACCATCGCGAAACAACGTAAAACACACGTTTTCCGCCGTATCGGGAAGTCTCTACTAAACTTTTTTCAAATGAACAGTAGGGTATTGGTGCTGAATCAAGATAACAGTCCGCTGATGGTTTGCTCGGTGGAACGGGCCTTTATTCTCGTGTTCCTCAACAAAAGCGAAATGGTGCGCCCAGCAAACGGGCACCGTTTGCATTCGGTGACCCAAAGCTTTCCCATGCCCTCTGTGATTCGGTTAAACCGCTACGTAAACGCCCCCTACAAGGGCGTTAATCTTACCCGGCAAAACATATTCAAGCGCGACAACTTCGAGTGCCAGTATTGCGGCACCCGTCGCGATCTCACCATCGATCACGTGCAACCCCGCGCCAAAGGCGGCACCGACACCTGGACCAACCTGGTGACGGCCTGCAAAAGATGCAATGCCAAAAAAGGCGACTACACCCCGGAGGACGCCGAGATGCCCTTGCGCAAAAAACCGTATAAACCTTCTTACGCCATCTTCCTCAAAGACCACATGAATGGTCAGGCCGGGGAGTGGGACACTTTTTTAAACGGCCATCATAGTCATTGACATTTTTCAACCATCATGTTTAATCTTCAACGCAAAACTGCAGTCATCACAGGAGGAGGGAGCGGCATCGGTCAGGCGATCGCCAAATTATTTGCCGCCCAGGGAGCCCGTGTTTTTATTCTCGAACTGAATAAATCCACCGCCGACGAAACCGTAAAAATCATCGAAGCCGCCGGCGGCAAAGCCACCGCATTCGCCGTGAACGTGGCCGACCAGGAGCAACTGAAAAATACCATCGCCGTCATCAGCCAGGAAGCCGGACGCATCGACATCCTGGTGAACAGCGCCGGCATTTCGCACATTGGCAAACTGGAAACCACATCGCCCGAAGACATGGACCGCATCTTCCAGGTCAACATCAAGGGGGTCTACAACGCCATGTATGCCGTGATCCATCAAATGAAAAGACAAGGTGGCGGTGTCATCCTCAACCTGGCCTCGGTGGCATCAGGCCTGGGGTTATCCGATCGGTTTGCCTATTCCATGAGCAAAGGCGCCGTGCTGAGCATGACCCTGTCGGTGGCCAAGGACTACATCAAAGACAACATCCGCTGCAATGCCATCTCGCCGGCGCGCGTCCACACAGCCTTTGTCGACAATTTCCTGGCCAAGAACTATCCCGGTCAGGAAACCGAAATGTTCGACAAACTCTCCAAGACCCAGCCCATCGGCCGCATGGGCCGTCCCGATGAGATTGCCGCCCTGGCCTTGTATTTATGTTCGGATGAAGCGTCATTTGTGACCGGCACCGACTACCCGATCGACGGCGGGTTTATAAAATTGAATACCTGATCGCCTACACAACGGAGCCTGCGCGACAGTGAAAAAGAAATAGTTTATAAAATTTAAGACATGAAACTTTTAAGATTTGGCGAGCCGGGAAAGGAGAAGCCCGGTGTGTTGGTGAACCATGACATACTCGATGCCTCTTCGTTTGGCGAAGACTTTGGCGAGACCTTCTTTGAAACCAATGGCCTGCAACGTTTTTCCACCTGGTTAAAACAAAACCAGGGTTCCCTTCCCAAAGTAAAACCGGGCGTGCGCCTAGGCCCCCCGTTCACACGCCCCTCGAAGATCATTTGTATCGGCCTGAACTTTGCCAAACACGCAGCCGAATCCAACATGCCGCTGCCGGTAGAACCCATCATCTTCTTCAAAGCCACCACCGCCATCGCCGGTCCCAACGACGACGTGGTCATTCCGCCCAAAAGCGTAAAGACCGACTGGGAAGTGGAGCTGGCCGTGGTCATCGGCAAGAAAGCATCCTACGTAAAAGAAAGCGACGCGCTCAACTATGTCGCCGGCTATTGCCTCCACAACGACTACAGCGAACGCGAGTACCAACTGGAACGCAACGGCCAATGGGTGAAAGGCAAAAGCTGCGACACCTTCGCGCCCCTCGGCCCCTACCTCGTCACTCCCGACGACGTGGGCAATGTGGACAGCCTCCGCATGTGGCTGAAAGTGAACGGCAAAACCATGCAAGACGGCAACACCGACGACATGGTCTTCAAAGTACCCTTCCTGGTGAGCTACCTCAGCCAGTTCATGACCCTGCTCCCCGGCGATGTGATCTCCACCGGCACACCCGCAGGCGTCGGCCTGGGCTTCAAGCCACCCATTTATCTGAAACCCGGCGACGTTGTCGAACTGGGCATCGAAGGCCTGGGCGATCAAAAACAAACCGCCCGCGGCTAATCCATCAACCCCGCCACTACAACCAAAAACCTTAACCGAATATGCCGATCCTGAACACAGACGCCGTGCGTGTAGAGCAAAACGGAACGTCGACCAAGTCCTACCTCGTCCCTTTTATCCTGGTGACCAGCCTGTTTTTTCTCTGGGGCCTGGCCAATAGCCTGAACGGGACGCTCATCAAACACTTTCAAACGGCCCTGAACCTGAACCGGGCGCAGGCCGGCATCGTGGACTCGGCGTTCTACATCGGCTATTTTGTGATGGCCTTGCCCGCAGGTTTTCTCATGAACCGCATCGGCTATAAAAAAGGTATATTGATTGGATTGTTTCTCTACGCCATCGGCGCGTTCATCTTCTACCCCGCAGCCGAGATCAGGGTGTACAGCCTGTTCCTCTTTGCCCTGTTCATCATCGCTTGCGGATTGGCCTTCCTGGAAACGGCGGCTAACCCCTACGTTACCGTGCTTGGAAACCCGGCCACGGCAGATAGTCGCATAAATTTCTCACAGTCGTTCAATGGGTTGAGTATCATCCTCGGTCCCATCATCGGCAGCCTTTTCATCTATTCAACAAAGGAATACAACAACGACATGTTGAATGAAATGCCTTTTGAACACGCGGAGGCTATCCGCATAGCCGAAGCGCAATCCGTGCAGATGCCCTACCTCGTGCTGGGCGGCGTGGTGTTGTTCGTGGCGATCTTGTTTGCCTTGACCAAGATGCCCGAAATATCATCCGACGGAGAAAAGAACGCCTCATTCAAAGGCATTTTTCGTCATCGCCATCTCGTGTTTGGTGTCATCGCACAGTTCTTTTATGTGGGCGCACAAGCTTCCCTGTGGGGCTATTTTGTGGATCTGAAACTGGGATTGTCAAAGCTGCACAACATTCCCCTGGTGGAATGGCTCTACCCGATCACCACCGAGTCCACATCCACTGCGATCGCCAGTTTCCATGCCTCGTTTGCACTGGCGTTGTTTATGGCAGGGCGATTTGTGGGCACCTGGCTGCTCACCAAATTCAAGGCACATAACCTGCTGGCCGCCTATGCCGCAGCGTGCATGGTGCTGATCGGCTACGCTTTGGTAGGCGAGGGGCTTTCCGCCATTATCGCCATCACCTGTGCCTATTTCTTTATGTCCATCATGTTCCCCACCATCTTCGCGTTGTCTATTAAGAACCTGGGTGACCAGGTGAAGTTGGGGGCGGCGCTGGTCATCATGGCGATTGTGGGAGGTGCCGTGTTGCCACCGCTCACGGGCCTGTTGTCGCAAGGTCATATGCAGCACGCGTTGTATATTCCGCTCTTTGCCTTTGGGGTGATTTTCTTGTTTGGTCTCCGTGGATATAAAGTGGAGTGGTGGTGGTAAAGTAATTGCCTGCCACTCAAACGCTTATTTTAGAGGGGGAATAATAATATAGAAAATGATCGATCTATCCCTATCTTCAGGGATGTGAAGGGCACTGTTTTCAAATACACCGTTATTCTCCTGTTCGGGATGGCCACCGGCTTTACCGCCTTGGCGAACTCTGTCGACTCCACTTTGTACAAAGAG
>CBIHQM010000409.1:0-6442 GCA_966211885.1 uncultured Chryseolinea sp. | reverse complement strand
TAAAACCATCCGTCAGCAATGGTGCCCGAAACACGCCGACCTTTCGGATCATTTTGCCCTGGAGGCGGAACTTTTGCTGGAAGACGGGAACCTGGTGCGGAAATAATGGGTCAAGCGATCACATCTTTTTTAGCTTTCCCGAACCCGTGGCTGTCAGGCGCACGACAGGGGGATTGCCCTTGTAGTTTACATCACCGATGGAATTGATGAACACGTTGATCACTTGCGTGGCGTTCACATCGGTTTCAAATATGTTGGTGGAGTTCACGTAGGTGCTATCGGTCACCAGGTCGAAGGCCTCCACGCTGGTGGCGTTCACGTTGGCCACGTTGAAGAACGCCGCCGTGCCCGAAAATTTATACTTGCCCGTGTTGAGGGCGCTGAGGCCAAGGTAGTGGTTGATCTGGATATTTTGGAGGTTGGCGCTGCCGGCATGAATGTACATCACGAGGGTGTCGGCTACCAGGGGCGATGGATTTTCGACGGTGCAGGCATTGCAGGAGAGCAGGTTCAGGTTGCGGATGGCCACCGTCACCACGCCACCGGCGGCGTTTACGCTCAGGACACCGCTTGAGACATTGTACATCGATTCGCTGAGGGACGTGGAGATCACCTGATTTGTTGCACCCGAAACCAATTTGAATTTGACCCCGCCGTTGGACTGAATGACGTTGAAGGGGCCCAACGCTTTCGGTGCAAATTCCTGGGGATCGCCGCAGCCCATGATGAGCACGCCGCTGAGGGCCGCAAAAACAAAAAAGGCAATTCGGTTCATATGGCTTGTGAATCGGTTATGCCGCCGGCATGTAACCCACTTGAATCCATCCTAAACCGGCCTTTTCACTGGAGAATATCACAAATTCTTACATGCGTTTCCCAACGGAGCACTATATTGCCTTGAGGGCCTGAAACTACCCGCAAGCCAAGGCTCTACCTAATTAAAAACCGCATGAACAAAAGACACGTCCTCCTCCTGCTGTTGCCCTTTCTGACCACGATGATGAGCGCCCAAAAGTCCGCGCCGCCCAAGCAGAAGAACATCATCTTCATTCTTGCCGACGATCATCGCTACGATGCGATGGGCTTTATGAAAAAAAACGACTGGGCGGAAACGCCCAACCTCGACCGGCTGGCGAGAGAGGGCAAGCATTTAAAAAACGCATTTGTATCGACCGCGCTTTGCTCGCCGAGCCGGGCCTCCATACTGACAGGGCAATATGCCCACAAACACACCGTCGTCGACAATACCGCCCCTGAACCCACCATCATTGAATACTTTCCGCAACTGCTTCAAAAAGCAAACTATCAAACGGCCTTCTTTGGAAAGTGGCACATGGGTAACGACGACGACCATCCGCGCAAAGGCTTCCATCACTGGGAAGGGTTAAAGGGCCAGGGTGAATACTACAATCCCAGCCTGAACATCGACGGACAGCGGATCCAATTTAAAGACTCCACGTATGTAGCCGACCTGTTGACCGATCACGCCATCGACTGGTTGAACAAGCGAAGCAAGGACAAACCCTTCTTTGTTTACTTGTCGCACAAGGGCGTGCATGCTCCCTTCCAGCCGGCCAAGCGGCACAACGACCGGTATAAAAACAAGCCGGTGCCGCTGCCCCCATCCTACTCGCTCACGGCGACGGATGAATATAAAAAACACAACATCCCGGAATGGGTAAAAGAGCAGCGACACAGTTGGCATGGGGTGGACTATATGTATCACGGTCAAATCGATTTTGACACGTTCTACCGGAAGTATTTCGAAACGTTGCTCAGTGTCGACGAAAGCGTGGGCAAGGTGATGGACTACCTGAAAGCCAACGGCCTGGAAGAAAACACCATGGTGATCTACATGGGTGACAACGGGTTTTCCTTTGGCGAGCATGGCCTCATCGACAAACGGCATGCCTACGAGGAATCGATGCGCGTACCGCTGCTGATAAAATATCCTGCCTTTGTTGCGGCCGGCTCCTCCACCGACGCCATGGTCCAGAATGTTGACATCGCTCCTACCCTGCTAGAGCTCGCCGGTATCCCGATCCCAAAGGCCATGCAGGGCAAATCCTTTCTTGAAGTTTTGAAAGGAAACGCCACACAGCACAAGGATAAAATTTTCTATGAATACTATTGGGAGTATGCCTTCCCGCAAACGCCCACGATGTTTTCCATCCGGACCGAGCAATACAAATACATCCACTACTATGGACTGTGGACGCAAAACGAGTTGTACGATTTGAAAAAAGATCCCAATGAAATGAACAATCTCATTGCCGATCCGGAATACCGGGAGCTCTCAAAACAGTTATCCACGCAATTGTTCGACTGGCTGGAGACTACCGGGGGCATGCAGATACCGTTGAAGCGGAATGATGTGCCGAAGTTTGACAATAAAAATTTAAAGCAATACTAAAAAAGCATTTCGTTGTGCAAGGTTTGCACTAATTTTAGCTTTCACAGATTCATACGGAATGAACGCTATCATAGAAAAAGCAACCTTCGATTTCTTAAAAAAACTTTCCGCCAACAACGACCGCGATTGGTTCAACGCGCACAAGGCGCAGTATGACCGGGTTAAAACAAATGTAGAGCAGTTCATGGACGCGCTCATTGCTAAAATGAATACGCACGACCGGCTGGAAACGCTGTCCGGGAAAAAGAGTCTTTACCGGATCCACAACGATGTCAGGTTTGCCAAGGACAAGACACCTTATAATCCACGGTTTGCTGGTTATTTGAGACGGTCCAAGCCTCAGCTGCGGGGTGGGTATTATATTTGGATCGCCCCGGGTGTTACCCGGGTGGGCTGCGGATTTGCTTACCCCAACCCCGATGACTTGAGACGCATTCGTCTTGACATTTCGGCCAATCCCGGTGACTGGAAAAAAATGTTGCGTTCAAAAGCCATCACTTCCCAGTTTGGTGAAATGATGGGCGAGCAAGTGAAAACAACACCCCGTGGTTTCTCTGCCGACGATCCGGCCATCGATCTGTTGCGTTTTAAACAATACTGGTTCGAACGGCGCTTCCCTGACCGCGAAGCATTGTCGCCCGATTTCTTGTTGCAGGTGAACAAAACGTTTAAAAGTATCCTGCCGTTTTTTGATTATATGAGTGATGTGTTGGGGACGGATTTAAATGGCGAGCCGATCCGCTGATAGGATCCTTCCTTTATTTGCCAGAACTCGCCGTCGACCTTTCTATTCTTCTCCAGTCAAAGTAGCCAAAGCAGGCCACGACAAAAAGAATGATGGTCAGCACTCCGTATAAGGGTAGCGATTTGTAAAACAGCAATGGAATGGCAAACGCATTGGAAATATTCAGTAGGATCCAGTTCTCCACTTTACGCTTGGCCAGCAGCCACATTCCCGCCCAGGCCGTAGCACTTACCCAAGCATCCCAGGCCGGGACGTTCGAGGGTGTGTACAGTTTCAGGACAAAATAAAGCAACACCCCTGCCCCAACAACGATGGCAATCGTGATCTTCCAATCCGCGGCCGACGCATGCGTGATCCGCACGGGTGGCTCATTCTTCTTGGCGACCCAATACCACCAGCCGTAGATGCTCATCACGAGGTAGTACACATTTAAAAATGACTCGGCATAGAGTTGTGCCTGGAAAAGTCCGTACACCGACAATATCGTGGCCGCGATGCCTGCGGGGTACAACCAGATCTTATTTGCTTTTGCGAGCAACACCTCGGCGACACCCAAGATCAACACCGCCCACTGCGCGGCGTCCGCTTCCTTCAGTTGTTGCTTAAAAAGATCAAACCAGGCAAAAAGGTCCATGAAACATGTGAATTGATGCGGGCAAAAGTACGGTTTTATCGGGCAGGCTTTCTATAGCGCAGAAAAAAATAACGAAGCAAAAAAAAAGCATAGCTCCCCAAAAACGGAGAGACTATGCGATGGGCTGAGTGAAATACTCCTGACTCTTTTTGTTATGTCGCTATTCTATTTTGCAAACACAGTCTTGAAACAATTCCAGGGCGTGTTCTCATCCTTGTTATATTTCGGATCGTCCTTTTTGGCGTAGTAGCCTTTCAGAAAATTCTCGGCATCCGACCAAACGGTCTGAACAATACCCTGGTAGTTCTCGCGTGTCTCTGGCGTGGCGTCTTTACGGAAGGTCGCCATGTCGGCCACCTGGGCAACACCGACCTGTGGATTGCGCCACGGAGCAGTGGCTACACGCAATCCCTTCATGGCAAAGAGTACAGCCGTTTTGTCGGGGCGTTCATAGTGCCAGTCGCAGATCATGACGTCTTTGGGGATCATATCGATGGCGCGGTAGGTGTTGTTGTAGCTTGCTTCCCACATGCCCATGCCGCTGGTCTTGCCGTCGAGCAGGCGATCGCCCCAGATCCAGAGCTCACGATTTTTTTGGGCCAGGTGGTCGCGGAGCGTGCGCACTTCGCCGGCAAACAATTCGGCCTTATCGCGGCCGCCGCAGCGTGGGCACTTGTCGTCGCCAAGATAAAATACTTCGTCCATACCAGCATGGAAGGCGTTGGTCTCGAAGACATCGCAGATCTCGTCGATCAGGGAGAAGACCACGCCGTGAACCTCGGGATGCAACGGGCAGTAGCTTTTGCAATAGAGCCCGTCGGCGTTGGGCCACTCATATTTCTCGGGCATTTTCACATGGGGTGTTTCATCAAACTGCGGGTAGACGCGGAGGAGCGCATACACCGTGCCGGCCCACGATTGATGGCCCAGCAGGTTGATCTGGGGAATGAGTCGTATGTTATGATCCTTGCAGGCCTTCACCAATTTCTTCACGTCTGCTTTCGACAAGGCGATGGAGTCGCGCAATTCGGGATGCTTTTCGAATTGGTAGTTCCAATCCACGCGCAAGATGAGCACGTTGACCTGGCGTGGGGCGAGTTCTTCGTGTATGAATTTTACAAAGGCATCCACCCCGGCAGGCCTGGGGGCAGCGATACAAAATCCGCGCGTGGGAAACGTGGTGATGAGTTTAGGTTGGGCGACAAGCGGCAGCACGCCGAGTAGCAACCAGCCTAAAAGATAGAGGAAGCGTTGAGAACGATGCATAGGGAGTTAGGTTTAATCGTTGACTAAAACGAAGATACCAATAATGTATCAATGCCCGCAGGCTTTGACCGACACACACAAACACACTATGTATACCTTCAATATTGTCGTACGAATGGTAAAATAAAGAGATGAAGATCGCCGCTTTCCGGAAGTGTGATCTATACACTATGCGTCTTTGAAAAAATTACGATGTCGCAAAGTGCCCGCTATTCTGTCGGGTTCACACAGCGTCGTGTTTCGCGATCGGCTGTAATTTTGATTTATCAAACAAAACAAAAACAGTCACCTAAAAAAAACAAAAACGTATGGAAACCTTATCGATTCAAAACACAAAATCCCCTTCGAAGGCCGTGCTCTGGACAGGTCGTATCATCAGCGGTCTGATCATCCTTTTCCTGCTGGCCGACTCCATCATGAAATTGATCCGCGAGTCGCACTATGTGGATGGCACCAAACAACTTGGATTTTCCGTCAGCCTGGTTCAACCCCTTGGCCTCGTATTGCTGCTCATCACTATCCTCTATATCATTCCCCGCACGGCGGTGATCGGCGCGGTGTTTCTCACGGCCTACTTTGGCGGTGCCGTGGCGATCATGATCCAGCAAGGGCAAGCGTTCGTGTTCCCCATCGCGTTTTGCACGCTGGCTTGGGTTGGTCTGCTTTGCCAGCAACCTGGACTGAAAGCCCTCTTGCAACAGAAAATAATGAACCGCTGATCGATCTAATGTCCTATGCGGAAGCCTGGTAAAACATTACTGGGCTTTTTGCTTGTGACGCCATGTGACCCAACAGAAACCGGGATGCCCCTGTTGATCGATCGGACTTCAAACCTTAACTTGTCATACTCCAACCTGACCCGTAAAAGCAGAGACAGTCAAAATCAAAATACACCGCCATGCCCAATACCAACCGAACCATGCCCGCCGGCACCATGATCCCGGTGTTGGCCTACGACGATCTTCATGTTGCCATTGAATGGCTTTCGCGGGTGTTTGGTTTTTCGGTGCGATGGATTGCCGGCGATCACCGGGCACAAATGAGTTTAGAGGGCGGAGCCATTGCCGTGACGCGACAACCCGGTCCGCCACCGGACGGAAGCTTGTCCACGATTTCCATCATGGTCCGCGTTAGCGATGTGACCCAGCATTATGAACGCGCGCAGCAACACGGCGCAAAGATCTTGCATGCGCCGATCGATTTTCCTTATGGCGAAAGACAGTACACCGTCGTTGATCTCAACGGTTACGTCTGGACATTTTCACAATCCATCCACGATATGATACCCGAAGATTGGGGTGGTCAAAGCGTGAACCTGTGATGGCTCACCCAGGGTCAAACGTCGGAGGGTTCGTATACGTTTTGTCTTTTGAATTGATTGGGG